>NZ_JOBX01000020.1:0-109225 GCF_000720645.1 Streptomyces sp. NRRL S-378 | reverse complement strand
GGTGGGGGGAGAGGGCGCCCTGGGCGGGCGGGGTCGGCGGCACGCGGTGGGCGGGCCGCGCGGGCTCCGAGAGCCGCCGGATCGCGGCCATCGGGACGTGCAGCCAGTCGGGGCGGTGCCGGGACTCGTACCGGGCCTCGTACACCGCCTTGTCGGTCTCGTACGCCCGCAGCAGCACGGGGTCCTCGCGCGGGTCCCGGCCGGTGGTGCGGGCGTAGCCCTCGCAGAAGGCGGCCCGGCAGTCGTCCGCCCAGGCCGGTGCGAACGGCCGGTGCGAGCGGGCGGCGTAGTCGAAGGAACGCAGTATCCCGGCGATGTCGCGCACCGCCGGTTCGGGGCGGCGCCGGTCGGCCAGGGGCCGGGCCGGCTCGCCCTCGAAGTCGATCAACGACCAGCTGCCGTCGAGGGTGCGCAGGGTCTGACCCAGATGGAGGTCACCGTGGATCCGCTGCGCGGCCACCCCCGTCCCCCGGGACGCGGCCAGCGCGTCGAAGGCCCCCCGCAGTCCGGCCTCGTAGGGCTGGAGCGCCGGTACCTCCCGGGCGGTGGCGGCCAGCCGTGCGGTCATCCCCGCGGCCAGCCGGGCGGTCTGCTCCGGGCCGAGGGCGACGGTGGGCAGGGCCGCGGCGAGCGCGCTGTGCACCTCGGCGGTGGCCCGGCCGAGCGCGTGCGCCTCGGCGGTGAAGTCCTTCCCGGCGCCGAGCCGGCGCAGCGCGAGCTGCCAGCCGTCGTCGGAGCCGCGCAGGTACGGCTGGAGCACGCCCAGGGTCAATGATTCGCCGCCGGGAGGTTCCGCCTCGTACCAGGCGACGGGCGCCGGCACCCGCGTGCAGCCGGCGGCGGCCAGCGCCCTGGGCAGCTCCAGGTCCGGGTTGACCCCGGGACCGACCCGGCGGAAGACCTTCAGGATGAACGAATCTCCGTAGATCAGGGAGGAGTTCGTCTGCTCCCCGGACAGCGGCCGGGGGGTGAGCCCGGCCGGGACCGGTGTGGCGGGGTCCCGGTCGAAGCGCAGCGGGCCGAGGACGCCGGGGGAGCGCAGCCGTTCCAGCAGCATCGCCGCGAGGCGGGGGTCGCCCAGCGCCTCGTAGACCGCCCGGCCCGCGTACGGCCCGTCCTCGGCGTGGCCGATCAGGGCGGGTGCGAGGGCGGGCGGCAGGGACGGGCGGATGCCCAGCAGCAGCTGGTAGCAGTCCCCGTCCACGTCCAGCAGCACGTGCAGCAGTCCAGGGGTGGATCCGGGTGGCAGCAGGTCGGCCGCCGAGACGGTCGTGAGTCTGCTGATGGCCCGGCCCTTGCCCGCGAACCAGCGCTGTGCGGGCAGCCAGGCCCGCAGCATCGGTTCCAGTGGGGCGATCCCGGCGGCCCGGTCGGCAGTGAGCCGGCTCCGGGCGGATGCAGCCTCCGACATGGCGTCGCGTCCTTTCCCCGGGCCGTCACAGATTGCGCAGAGTGTCCCGGATGCGCGGCAGTTGCTTCTCCGGCATGTGCGAGTGTCGGGTCAGGATGATCCGTACAGGGGCGGGCGATTGACCCGTTCGAGCTGCCCGCCCCCTGGTTGAGGCGTGGTCCGCCTGTGGCCGTGCCGGCTATTCGGCGCGGCGGTCACCGCGCTGTTCGGCACGCAGCCGGAACCAGTAGAAGCCGTGTCCCGCCAGGGTCAGCAGGTACGGCCACTCGCCGATCGGCGGGAAGCGCACATCGCCCGTGAGCTCCACCGGGATCCGCCCGTTGAACGACTGCAGGTCCAGCTCGGTGGGCTGCGCGAAGCGCGAGAAGTTGTGCACGCACAGCACCAGGTCGTCCCCGTAATCGCGCAGGAACGCGAGCACCGCCGGGTTGGACGACTGCAGTTCGGTGTACGAGCCGAGACCGAAGGCGGGGTTCGCCTTGCGGACCTCGATCAGCCGGCGGGTCCAGTGCAGCAGCGAAGAGGGCGAGGACATCGCGGCCTCGACGTTGGTGACCCGGTACCCGTAGACGGGGTCCATGATGACCGGCAGGTTCAGCCTGCCCGGATCGCAGGAGGAGAAACCGGCGTTGCGGTCCGGGGTCCACTGCATCGGGGTGCGGACGCCGTCGCGGTCGCCCAGCCAGATGTTGTCGCCCATGCCGATCTCGTCGCCGTAGTAGAGCACCGGCGAACCGGGCAGCGACAGCAGCAGGGCCGTGAACAGCTCCATCTGCTTGCGGTCGTTGTCCAGGAGCGGGGCGAGGCGGCGCCGGATGCCGATGTTGGCCCGCATGCGCGGGTCCTTGGCGTACTCGGCGTACATGTAGTCGCGCTCTTCGTCCGTGACCATTTCGAGGGTGAGCTCGTCGTGGTTGCGCAGGAAGATGCCCCACTGGCAGTTCTTCGGGATGGCCGGGGTCTTGGCCAGGATCTCGGAGACCGGGTAGCGCGACTCTCTTCGCACCGCCATGAAGATGCGCGGCATCACGGGGAAGTGGAAGGCCATGTGGCACTCGTCCCCGCCCTTGGCGAAGTCCCCGAAGTAGTCGACGACGTCCTCGGGCCACTGGTTGGCCTCGGCCAGCAGCACCGTGTCCGGGTAGTGGGCGTCGATCTCGGCCCGGACTCTCTTCAGCAGCTGGTGGGTGCGCGGGAGGTTCTCGCAGTTGGTGCCCTCCTCGGCGTACAGGTAGGGCACGGCGTCGAGGCGGAAGCCGTCGATGCCGAGGTCCAGCCAGAAGCGGAGGGCGGAGATGATCTCCTCCTGGACGGCCGGGTTCTCGAAGTTGAGGTCCGGCTGGTGGGAGAAGAAGCGGTGCCAGTAGTACTGCTTGCGGACCGGGTCGTACGTCCAGTTCGAGGTCTCGGTGTCGATGAAGATGATCCGGGCGTCCTGGTACTGCTTGTCGTTGTCGGCCCACATGTAGTAGTCGCCGTAGGGGCCGTCCGGGTCCTTGCGCGACTGCTGGAACCACTCGTGCTGGTCGCTGGTGTGGTTCATGACGAAGTCGATGATCACCCGCATGCCGCGGGTGTGCGCGGCGTCCACGAACTCCACGAAGTCGGCGAGGTCGCCGAACTCGGGGAGGACGGAGGTGTAGTCGGAGACGTCGTAGCCCCCGTCGCGCAGGGGCGAGGCGAAGAACGGCGGCAGCCAGAGACAGTCGACGCCGAGCCACTGGAGGTAGTCCAGTTTGGCGGTGAGGCCCTTGAGGTCCCCGACGCCGTCGCCGTTGCTGTCGTGGAAGGAGCGGACGAGGACCTCGTAGAAGACGGCCCGCTTGAACCAGTCGGGATCGCGGTCCTTGGCGGGGGTGTCCTCGAAGGTGTCGTGGACGGGATCGTTGATCATCATGTGGTGGGTGACCCTCCGGTGGGCGGGGACGGTCGCAGAGCGGCCAGAACGTGCGCGGGCGTGCGGCCCGGCTCTAGGCGCACGTAGTTCGCCCTGCCCCAGTGATAGGTCTCGCCGGTGAGCTCGTCGCGCACCGCGAGGGACCCGTGCCAGTCGAGGCCGAGTACCGGCATGTCCAACGACACCGTCGCCTCCTGGGTGTGGTGCGGATCGAGGTTGACGACCACCAGTACGGAATTGGCGCCCGCGTGCTTCGAATAGGCGATCACCTGTTCGTTGTCGGTCGTGTGGAAGTGGATGTCGCGCAGCTGCTGGAGCGCCGGGTTGCGCCGGCGCAGCCGGTTCAGGGCGGTGATCAGCGGGGCGATCGTGCGGCCCTCGCGGTCGGCGGCGGCCCAGTCGCGCGGCCGGAACTCGTACTTCTCGGAGTTCAGGTACTCCTCGCTGCCCTCGCGCACCGGGGTGTTCTCGCAGAGCTCGTAGCCGGCGTAGATCCCCCAGGTGGGGGACAGGGTCGCGGCGAGGACCGCGCGCACCTCGAAGGCGGGACGGCCACCCTTCTGGAGGTACTCGTGCAGGATGTCGGGCGTATTGACGAAGAAATTCGGCCGCATCACCGAGGCGGACGGGGTGGCGGAGAGCTCGGTCACGTACTCGGTCAGCTCGGCCTTGGTGTTGCGCCAGGTGAAGTACGTGTAGGACTGCTGGAAGCCGACGGCGGCGAGCGCGCGCATCATCGCGGGCCGGGTGAAGGCCTCCGCCAGGAAGATCACGTCCGGATCGGACTTGTTGATGTCCGCGATCACCTTCTGCCAGAAGACGACAGGCTTGGTGTGCGGGTTGTCGACCCGGAAGATCCGTACCCCGTGGTCCATCCAGTGCCGCAGGATCCGGCAGGTCTCCTCGACGATGCCGGCCATGTCGGTGTCGAAGTGGACCGGGTAGATGTCCTGGTACTTCTTCGGCGGGTTCTCGGCGTACGCGATCGTGCCGTCGGCGCGGTGGCGGAACCACTCCGGGTGCTTCTCCACCCAGGGGTGGTCGGGGGAGCACTGGAGGGCGAAGTCCAGCGCGATCTCCAGCTGCAGCTCGCGGGCGCGCGCAACGAAGGCGTCGAAGTCCTCGATGGTGCCGAGTTCCGGGTGGACCGCCTCGTGGCCGCCCTCGGTGGAGCCGATGGCCCACGGCACCCCGGGGTCCCAACTCCCCGCGGAGAGCGTGTTGTTGGGGCCCTTGCGGTGGGTGCTGCCGATGGGGTGGATGGGCGGCAGGTACACCACGTCGAAGCCCATCGCGGCGATCGCGGGCAGCCGCTCCGCGGCGGTCCGGAAGGTGCCGCTGACCGGGGCCTCGCCGGGTACCAGCACCGCTCCCTCGGAGCGCGGGAACATCTCGTACCAGGAGCCGAAGAGGGCCCGCTTGCGCTCGACCAGCAGCGGCAGCGGCTTGGAGGCGGTGACCAGCTCCCGGTAGGGGCGCTTGGCGAGCGCGGCGCCCACGGCGGGGGCCAGCGCGGCCTCGTACCGCTCGGCGGCCGGGCGGTCCTCGTCCCGCATGATCTCGGCGGCGGCCAGGACGGCCTCGCGGCCGTCGCGCTTGGGGATCCGGGCCGCGGCCCGCTCGTAGAGCTCCGCGCCCTCCAGCAGCACGAGCCCGGTGTCGATCCCGGCGGGGATCTTGATCGCGGCATGGGCCCGCCAGGTGCCCACCGGGTCGCTCCACGCCTCGACGGTGTACGTCCACCTCCCCTCGACCTCGGCGGAGACCCGGGCGCCCCACCGGTCGGTGCCGGGAGCGAGTTCGCTCAGCGGCACGGGGGGCCGCAGCCGCCCCTTCGGATCACGCAGGACGAGGTGGGCGGCGACGGCGTCGTGCCCCTCGCGGAACACGGTGGCGGAGATCTCGAAGACCTCGTCCACCACCGCCTTGGCGGGTCTGGCGCCGCAGTCGACGGCAGGGCGGACGTCCAGCACGGGAATGCGACCGATCATGATGGGATCACCTGGGGGCAGTTCGCAGGGCTCGGTGACAACAGGCCAGCCGGAATCACGACTGGTAGTGCACGCTCTGTTCGCTCTGTTTCTAGCCGCTCAAGAGACGGCTGGGCTGCGGGCATGGCCGCTCCTGTCCGCGTTCACTCGGGTGGCGGGGAGAGGGTTTGTGGGCGGGTGCGCCGTGCGTGTACGACGTGTACCCGGGGAGCCCTTCCCACTCTCCCCCCGCCCAATCCGCGCACTTGGTTAACTACTCGTACGTAGTGGCACGGGCCATGCCAAGGGTCTGCTCGACATTCGGCGGGGCTCCGTCAAGTCGGCCGGGACCAGGTGACGTAGGGGCCCGGAACACCCGTCACACCGGCCTCCGGAACCCCTGGGGAACCACCCGCGCGGGGGTACGGTCAACGACGTTCCGCACCGTCGCGGGGCGGGAGTGGCGGCTGATGCAGGGACGCTTGGGAGATCTGGCCGAAAGATGGTCCCTCGAGGCGCGGGGGGAGCGGGCGAGCGCGCTCCTCCTGGGGCAGGGGGCTCCGAGAACATGTGCAGGGCCTGCCCGCGCCCGGGTGCCGGCGCGCCGCGCCGCCGGAGCAGGCCCCTGCCGGGCTCCCCGCCCTGCACACCGCCGTCCCCTCGATCACGGCCCCCGCCACGGGCGCCATGGCCGGAACGCGGGAGCGTCGCTAGCCTTCCCGGGGTGATGCGCGGGTGCACAGCGTGGTGCGGCCGCTCCGATCCGCAATCCCCTGCGAAGGTGGAACGTGTGAAGGCTATCCGTCGATTCACCGTGCGCCCCGTCATCCCGGAGTCCCTGCTGCCGCTCACCGACCTCGCGCGCAATCTGCGCTGGTCGTGGCATACCGAGACCCGCGAACTCTTCCAATCCGTCGACCCCGAGGGCTGGCAGGCCGCCGGCGGAGATCCCGTCCGGCTGCTCGGCACCGTCTCCGCCGCCAGGCTCGAGGAACTGGCGGCGGACCGCCGGTTCCTGCGGCGCCTCGCCGTCGCCGCCGCCGACCTCGATGACTACGTCAACGGCGGGAGGTGGTACCAGAGCCAGGAGAACGTCGCGCAACTTCCGTCCGCCATCGCCTATTTCTCCCCCGAGTTCGGGATCACCGCCGCCCTGCCCCAGTACTCCGGCGGCCTCGGCATCCTCGCCGGGGACCATCTGAAGGCCGCCAGCGACCTCGGAGTCCCGCTCATCGGCGTGGGACTCCTCTACCGGCACGGCTACTTCCGCCAGTCGCTCTCCCGCGACGGCTGGCAGCAGGAGCACTATCCCGTCCTCGACCCCAACGAACTCCCGCTCGGCCTGCTCCGCCAGGAGGACGGCACCCCCGCCCGCGTCTCGCTGACCCTGCCCGGCGGCCGCGCCCTGCACGCCCACATCTGGCAGGCACGCGTCGGGCGCGTACCGCTGCTGCTCCTCGACTCCGACGTCGAGGACAACGACGCCGCCGCCCGGGAGGTGACCGACCGGCTCTACGGCGGCGGCAGCGACCACCGGCTGCTCCAGGAAATGCTGCTGGGCATCGGCGGGGTGCGCGCGGTGCGCGCGTACTGCGGGATCACCGGCCATCCCGCGCCCGAGGTCTTCCACACCAACGAGGGCCACGCCGGGTTCCTGGGACTCGAACGCATAAGGGAACTGGAACGGGAGCAGGGCCTCGGCTTCGACGCCGCGGTCGAGGCGGTGCGCGCCGGGACCGTGTTCACCACGCACACCCCCGTTCCGGCCGGGATCGACCGCTTCGAGCGGAGCCTGGTCGCCCGGCACTTCGGCGACGGCGGGGAACTGGCCGGCGTACCGGTCGAACGGATCCTGGAACTGGGCGCCGAGTCCTTCCCCGGCGGTGACCCCGGCGTGTTCAACATGGCGGTGATGGGGCTGCGGCTGGCCCAGCGGGCCAACGGCGTGTCCACCCTGCACGGCGCGGTCAGCCGGGAGATGTTCGCCGGCCTGTGGCCCGGCTTCGACCCGGCCGACGTGCCCATCACCTCCGTGACCAACGGGGTCCACGCCCCGACCTGGGTGGCACCCGAGGTCGTCCGGCTCGGCGCCCGCCAGATCGGCGCGGGCCGCACCGAGGACGCCCTGTCGGTCGGCGGCTCCCGGCGCTGGGACGCCGTCGCCGACATCCCCGACCAGGACGTGTGGGACCTGCGCCGGGTGCTCCGCGAGCAGCTGGTGCAGGAGGTACGGGACCGGCTGCGGGCATCGTGGCTCCAGCGCGGGGCCGCTGCCGCCGAACTGGGCTGGGTGGACTCCGTACTCGACCCCGACGTGCTGACCATCGGCTTCGCCCGGCGCGTGCCCTCGTACAAGCGGCTGACCCTGATGCTGCGCGACCCGGACCGGCTGCGCAGGCTGCTGCTGGACCCGGAACGGCCGGTGCAGATCGTCGTCGCGGGGAAGGCGCACCCGGCCGACGACGGCGGCAAGCGGCTCGTGCAGGAGCTGGTGCGCTTCGCGGACGACCCGCGGGTGCGGCACCGGATCGTCTTCCTGCCCGACTACGGCATGGCCATGGCGCAGAAGCTCTACCCGGGCTGCGACGTCTGGCTGAACAACCCGCTGCGCCCGCTGGAGGCGTGCGGCACGAGCGGCATGAAGGCCGCGCTGAACGGCTGTCTCAACCTGTCCGTCCTGGACGGCTGGTGGGACGAGTGGTTCGAGCCGGACTTCGGCTGGGCCATCCCGACCGCCGACGGGCTCGGTGCGGACGAGGACCGCCGGGACCACCTGGAGGCCGGCGCCCTCTACGAGTTGATCGAGGGCCGGGTCGCACCGCGGTTCTACGACCGGGCCGGGCGCGCCGGGCTCCCGGTGCGGTGGATCGAGATGGTCCGGCGCACGCTCGTGTCGCTGGGACCGAAGGTCCTCGCCGGGCGGATGGTGCGCGAGTACGTGGAGCGGCTGTACGCACCGGCCGCGCTCGCCCACCGCTCCCTGACCCCCGACGCGGCGCGGGACCTCGCCTGGTGGAAGGGCCGGGTCCGGGCGTCGTGGCCGCTGGTGGGCGTCGAGCACGTGGAGGCGCTGGCCGCGGCTCCGGTGAACGGCACGGCGGAGCTCGGGGCCACCCTGACGCTGCGGGTGCAGGTGTCGCTGGACACGCTGGCGCCCGAGGACGTGGAGGTCCAGGCGGTGGCGGGCCGGGTGGACCCGCAGGACGTGATCCGTGACGGGCGGACCTTCCCGCTCAAGCCGGCCGCCGGCCCCGACATGGAGGGGCGCTGGGTGTACGAGGGTCCGCTCGCCCTCGACCGCACCGGGCCCTTCGGCTACACGGTCCGCATCCTGCCGACGCATCCGCTGCTGGCGACCCCGGCCGAACTGGGCCTGGTCGCGTCCCCGGCGGGCACGGACGCCGGCGGCGGGGTGCTGCTGCGCTGACCCGGACGTGAGCGTGAGAGCGGGCGGGCGGCGGCCATCCGCCGCCCGCCCCTCTCACGTGGCCGGTGGGGGACCGGCTGACCCGGCTGACCCGGCGGATCCGGCTGACCCGGCGGATCCGGTAGGGCTCCATGGGACAGGGCCGCCCGGGGAGGTCTTCTCCCGGGCGGCCCCGTGTCATCTGCCGGCTCAGCTGTCGCTCACGCTGCCCCGGAGGGTCAGAAGGTGAGCTTCCAGCTGTTGATGTAGCCGGTGTCCAGGCTGGCAGCGTCGCGGACGCGGAGCTTCCATGTGCCGTTGGCGACCTCGGAGGAGGCGTTCACGGTGAAGGTCTGGACGATGTTGTCCGCGCTGCCGCCGGAGCGGTTGCGCAGGTTGTACACGCTGCCGTCGGGGGCGACCAGGTCGACCACCAGGTCACCGACGTAGGTGTGGACGATGTTCACGTCCACCTTCAGCGTGCTCGGGGCGTTGCCCGTACGCGTCACCGCGATCGGGGACTCGACCGTCGCGTTGTCCGCGATCTGGTAGTCGTTCGTGTTCTCGAAGACGTTCTGCTGGCCGGTGCCGACGGTCCAGGTGAAGGACGCCGTGCCGGTCTTGCCCTGCGAGTCGGTCACCGTGACGGTCACGTTGGACGTGCCCGCGGTGGTGGCCGTACCGGAGATCAGGCCGGTGGAGGCGTTGATCGACAGGCCGGCCGGCAGGCCGGTCGCCGCGTAGCTCAGCGCACCCGGGTTCGTGCTGGTGGCCTGGACCTGGAGGCTCACCGCGGTGTTGATCTGGGTGGTCTGGTTGGCGATCGGGGTGACCGAGACGCCGCTCACGATGCGCGGGCCGACGTTGATGGCCGCCCAGGCGTTCGCCGCGTTGTTGTAGGTGGTCGAGCCGGCGCCGTACAGGTCGGCCGCCGCCTGCAGGGTCGCCGTACGGGCGGCCGCGTAGTTGGTGTTCGACTTGAACAGACCGGTGGTCAGCGCGCGGAACCAGATCTTCGAGGCGGCGTCGCGGCCGATCGCGGTGACCGGGAGACCGTCCGAGGTCGGCGAGTCGTAGCTCACGCCGTTGACGACCTTGGCGCCGGAGCCCTCGGAGGCCAGGTAGTACCAGTGGTTGGCCGGGCCCGAGGAGTAGTGGACGTCGATCGAGCCGATGCCCGAGTACCAGGCGTCCTTGGACGAGCCGTCCTTGCTCGGCTTGTCCATGTAGCGCAGCGGGGTGCCGTTGCCGCGGATGTCGATCTTCTCGCCGACCAGGTAGTCGCCGACGTCCTGCGGGTTGTTGGCGTAGAACTCGACCGCCGCCGCGAAGATGTCGGAGGTGGCCTCGTTCAGGCCGCCGGGCTCACCGCTGTAGGTCATGTTGCCGGTGACCGAGGTCAGGCCGTGGGTCATCTCGTGCGCGGCCACGTCGGTGGAGGTGAGCGGCTTGGCGTTGCCGTCACCGTCGCCGTACGTCATGCAGAAGCAGGAGTCCTGCCAGAACGCGTTCACGTAGTTGTTGCCGTAGTGGACCCGGCTGTACGGGGCGACGCCGTCGTTGCGCAGGCCGTTGCGGCCGTGCACGTTCTTGTAGTAGTCCCACGTGACCGCGGCGCCGTAGTGCGCGTCGGCGCCGGCCGTCTCCAGGTTGGAGGGCAGGCCGTTGCCCCAGGTGTCGTCCGGGCCGGAGAAGAGCGTGCCGGTGCCGGACGTACCGCGGTTGAGGTTGTAGGTCTTGTGGCTGCCGCGCGCGGCGTCGGTGAGGTTCCAGGTGCTGCCCGACTGCGTGGTGCCGAGGGTCACCTGGCCGCTGTACATCGTGTTGCCGGTGCCGGTCTCGACGGCCTGCCACTCGGTGATCTTGGCGCCGGTCCTGGCGTCGGTCACCACGTGCAGCTCGTTCGGCGTGCCGTCGTGCTGGAGGCCGCCGACGACCGTCTCGAACGCGAGCACCGGGACGCCCTCGGCCGCCCAGATCACCTTGCGGGCGTTCTTGGAGGGCTTGGCCTCCTTCGAGCCTTCGGCGTTGGCGGCGGAGACCGCCTGGCTCTCGGCGGCGGCCGGGGTGACCGAGGCCTCGGTGGTCGCGACCTTGATCTCGTGCTGGGTCGCCTTCGTCACACTCTTGGTGACGCCGTTCTTGGCGTGGACGGTGAGGTCGCCGCCGAGCACGGGCAGACCGTCGTAGGTCCGCTCGTACGTGGTGTGCGTCGTACCGTCCGCATCCTGGACGACGTCGCGGACGATGAGCTTCTCGCCACTGCCGAGGCCGAGCGCCTTGGCGGCCTGCGCGGTGGTCGAGTTGGCTTCGGCGAGGAGCGTCGCACGCTCCGATGCGCTGAGTACGCGGTTGGCCGCGCCCGGGTTGGACTGGGCGGCCTTGGGTGCCTGTGACGCGGTGGCGTCGGCGGTGGCGGTTCCGGTCTGTATACCTACGGCGAGCAGGGCTGCCGCGGCAACGAGCGCGCCCGCCGCGGTGGCACGCCTCTGGGGGGTGGACCTCAACGCAGACTCCTTCTGCAAGGGGGGTTCCGGATGGCTGGGTGGGCCTCCGGGCAGAGCAGGTGCGGTGCGATGAACGGTCGAAGATTGCCACTTGGCGCGTCGGATGTCAGGGCCGCGTCAAAATGTTGGCCGGAAACGGTTCGTTGTTCGAAGATGCATATCCGGTATCCGGACCCTTCACCTTCGTGTGCGCGCAGGGTCTCCGGGATGCGGAACGCCTGCTACCGGTTGCTAACACTTGCGCAACAAGGGGCTGGGTTGACCGAAACGGCGTTTACCGTACGGGTGTTTGTCGTACTGTTTGCCGGTGCGGCAGATGTTCATCGCCAGGGGAAGCCATGGACACTTGCCACTGTCATAGACCACGTGCCAGGGGGGCCCATGAGGCATGTTCATTTTCCTGCGCAAAGAGTGGCCAGGGCGGCCCATGGAACCCTGGCGCCCGCGCGGCGCCTCGGGGACAAGGCCCGCTGGTACCGTCCGGCCGCGATAGCCGCCGACTTCTTCGGCGCGGCCGTTCCCGTGGGACTCGTCTTCGACGCCGCCCAGCAGGTCCGTCCCGTCTACTGCGCCCTGGCCGCCGCCGTGGCGTGGACCGGCATCCAGGCGCTGCGGCGCCGGTACGCCACCCGGGCGCTCGGCGAGTCCCGCGGAGTGCTCCCGGTCCTCCATGACTGGCTGATTCTGATCGGCGTCCTGGCCGTGGCGCGCGTGGTGACGGAGGAGGACACGCCCCGTCTGTCCGCCCTCGGAGCCCTGCTGCCCGCTCTGCTGATCACCGTAGCCTGCCACAAATTGACCTACCGTCACCTCTCGGCCGCCCGCCGCGAGGCCCAGGCCGTGAGCCGCGTGCTGGTGATAGGGGAGCCCGACGCGGCCGAGGACGTCATCGCGCACCTCGCCGCCCGCACCGACCACCCGTACGTCGTCGTCGGCGTCGTCCCGGTCGGTACGGGGCCGCTCGCCAGCGGAGTCCCCGTGGCGGCCCGGCTCGACGCCGACGCGCCCGAGGCCCCCGGTGTCGACTCCGCGGCCGTGCTCGGCGCGGTCCTCACCCACCACGCCGACCTGGTGCTGGTGGCCCCCGGCGTGCGCATCACCGGGGAGCGGCTGCGCCGCGTCGCCTGGGCCCTGCACGACGCGGGCCTCGAACTCGCCGTCTGCCCGGGGCTGGTGGAGGTCTCCGTCAAGCGCCTGGAGACCCTCTCCGCGGGCGGACTCGCCGTGTTGCGCGTCGCGCCGCCGGTCAGCCGCGGCGTGCAGACGCTGCTCAAGTCGGTGCTGGACCGGGTGGGCGCCGCGGCGGGCCTGCTGCTGCTCTCCCCGTTCTTCCTCGGGATCGTCCTCGCGATCCGCTTCGGCTCGCGCGGTCCGGCCTTCTACCGGCAGCGGCGCATCGGCCGCGACGGGGTGCCCTTCGTCATGTGGAAGTTCCGCACGATGGTGGTGGACGCCGACGCCCGCAAGGCCGAACTGGCCGGGGCCAACGAGAACGACGGCCTGATGTTCAAGATGCGGCGCGACCCCCGGGTCACCCGGGTGGGCCGGCTCCTGCGCCGCACGTCCCTGGACGAGCTGCCGCAGCTCGTCAACGTGCTCATCGGCGACATGTCGCTGGTGGGCCCGCGCCCGCCGCTGCCGGAGGAGGTGGCCCAGTACGACGAGGTCGAGCTGCGCCGGCTCACCGTGCGGCCCGGGATGACGGGCCTGTGGCAGATCAGCGGCAGGTCGGACCTCTCCTGGGACGAGACGATCCAGCTGGACCTGCAGTACGTCGACAACTGGTCCTTCACCAGTGACGTCGACGTGATGGGCCGTACGCTCCGCGCCGTCGTCGACGGTCGCGGAGCCTACTGAGGGGCCGAGGCCGCCTGTGCGATCAGCTCTGCTCGCGCCACCACGTGTACGTGGAGGCGATGCCGTCCCGCAGCGGGATGCCGGGCTTCCAGCCGAGCGAGGTCAGGCGGCCGACGTCCAGCAGCTTGCGGGGCGTCCCGTCCGGCTTGGAGGTGTCCCACGCGAGCCGGCCCCGGAAGCCGGTCACTTCGGCCACCGTCTCGGCCAGTTCGCGGATGGTGAGGTCCTCGCCGCAGCCGATGTTGACGGGCTCGTCGCCGTCGTAGCTCTCCAGCAGCACGGCACAGGCCGCGGCCAGGTCGTCCACGTGCAGGAACTCCCGCCGCGGGGTGCCGGATCCCCACAGGGTGACCTCCTCGCGGCCCTCCGCGGCGGCCTCGTGGAAGCGCCGGATGAGCGCGGGCAGGACGTGCGAGGTCTCCAGGTCGAAGTTGTCGCCGGGCCCGTAGAGGTTCGTCGGCATCGCCGAGATGTAGGAGGCCCCGTACTGCTTGCGGTACGACTGCACCTGGACGATGCCGGCGATCTTCGCGAGGGCGTAGGCCTCGTTGGTCGGCTCCAGCGGGCCGGTCAGCAGGGCGTCCTCGTGGATCGGCTGCGGCGCCAGCTTCGGGTAGATGCAGGACGATCCGAGGAACAGCAGCCTGCCCACACCGGCGGCGTGGGAGCCGCCGATCACGCTGAGCTGGATCTGCAGGTTCTCCTCCAGGAACTGCACCGGGTACGTGCTGTTGGCCATGATCCCGCCGACCTTGGCGGCGGCCAGCACGACGGCGTCCGGGCGGACGTCCTTCAGGTACGCACCGGTTGCGGCGGCGTCGCGCAGGTCGAGGTCGGCACGGCCCCGGGTGAGCACCTCATGGCCGTCGGCGGTGAGCCGCCGGGCGACCGCGGACCCCACGAGGCCGCGGTGGCCCGCGACGAAGACGCGGGCGTTCGGGGGGAGGAGCGGCAGCGAACTTGTCATACCGCCGATGATGCCAGTCCGCTCCCGCAGGGGTCGCAGTGGTCCACGGCCCGCCACCCGGCCCCGACTGCCGGCGACCGGCCCCGTCCTTCGGCCGCAGGCCGGGTCCGGGGCGCGACGACACTGGCCGCCGGACCGCGGCCTGGCGGGTCGGCGGGCGGCTCCGGAACCGCGGGCGTGCCGGGCGGCGTCCGCAGCACAGAGCGGCGGACGCCCCGCAGGGGGCGCCTGTGGGCGGCCGTGTACGGTACGCATCCGGCCGCCCGACCGCGGCCCGACCGCACGGTGCGCCGCCCCGCAGGGCCCGCTCCGCACCCGCCGCGAGGCGACGCGTCACAACGACACACAGCAACCACCAACAAGGGGACCCCATGGGCAAGACCGCACTGATCACCGGAGTCACCGGACAGGACGGCTCGTACCTCGCCGAGCTCCTGCTCTCCAAGGGCTACACGGTGCACGGTCTCGTGCGGCGGTCCTCCAGCTTCAACACGGAGCGGGTCGACCACATTTACCAGGACCCGCAGACGGCCAACCGGTCCTTCGTCCTGCACCACGCCGACCTCTCCGACGGCGTCGCGCTGGTGAACCTGCTCCGCGACATACGCCCCGACGAGGTCTACAACCTCGGTGCCCAGTCCCACGTCCGCGTCTCCTTCGACGCCCCGCTCTACACGGGCGACGTGACCGGCCTCGGCGCGCTGCGGCTGCTGGAGGCCATCCGGGCCAGTGGCGTCGACACCCGCATCTACCAGGCCTCGTCCTCGGAGATGTTCGGGTCCACCCCGCCGCCGCAGAACGAGCAGACCCCGTTCCACCCGCGCAGCCCCTACGGTGCCGCGAAGGTCTTCGCGTACTGGACCACGGTGAACTACCGCGAGGCGTACGACATGTTCGCCGTCAACGGCATCCTCTTCAACCACGAGTCCCCGCGCCGCGGCGAGACCTTCGTGACCCGCAAGATCACCCGCGCGGTCGCCCGCATCAAGGCCGGTCTGCAGGACCACCTCTACCTCGGCAACCTCGACGCAGTCCGCGACTGGGGCTACGCCCCCGAGTACGTCGACGCCATGTGGCGCATGCTGCAGCAGGACGAGCCCACCGACTACGTCGTCGCCACCGGTGTGGCCGCCACCGTCCGCGAGTTCGTCGAGTCGTCCTTCTCGCACGCCGGTCTCGACTGGACCGAGCACGTGCGCTACGACGCCAAGTACGAGCGCCCCAGCGAGGTCGACGCCCTCATCGGCGACGCCTCCAAGGCGCAGGAGCTGCTTGGCTGGAAGCCGTCGGTGCTGGTGGCCGAACTCGCCCAGATCATGGTGGACGCCGACATCCGCCAGGTCGAGGACCAACTGGCGGGCGTGACAGTCCGTATCGACCGCTGAGGGCTTATATTTCCCCTACGATTTGCCGTGTTCTGGTCACGCGGGCGGTTCCACGCCCGTGTGGCCGGGGCAAACGTGCCGTATGTCCCTAGTGCACCCTCCATGCTGAACCTTTGATTCCAAGTTGGTATGCAATGGGTCAAGGGAGGTGACCAGGCCCCCGCGTGAGCCCTAGTCTGCGCCAGATACATATGGCTGTTCGGATAGTTCCAGCCATCAAACCGGGCAATTGCCCTGGGGGGCTCATGCGTAGATCAAGAGGGCTGACTGCCGCCCTCGTACTGTCACTGGCCGGTGCGGGCACCGGTATAGGCCTGGTGTTGATGCCGCAGGCGTCCGCCATCACGGCCCCGGTGGCATTCACCGCCGACGAACTGCCGACCTGGCAGCCGGACGGCATCGTCTGGGCGATGGCCCAGGCCGAAGGCACCGTCTTCGCCGGCGGCACCTTCTCCGCCGTCCGCCCGCCCGAGGGCGTGGCGGGTGCCGAGCAGGAGGCCGTGAACTTCGTGGCACTCGACGCCGCGACGGGCAAGCCGACCTCCTGCAAGCTGGCCTTCACCGTCGGCGACGGCACCGCGACGGTGCGCACGCTGGTCGTCTCGAAGGACAAGAAGACCCTCTACGCGGGCGGCTACTTCGGCGCCGTCAACGGCACCCCCGTCTCCAGCGTGGCGGCCATCGACATCGCGAGCTGCACCCCCAAGGCCGCGTTCCACCCGGGCTTCCCCGCGACCGTGCGCGGACTCGCCGTCACGGACGACACCCTGTACGCGGCGGGTGACTTCACCACCGTCGAGGGCCAGACCCGCGAGCGGTTCGCCGCCGTGGACGCGTCCTCCGGTGCGCTCAAGCCCTTCGTCGCCAACGTCGACGAGCCGGGCCGGGCGATCGAGGTCACCCCCGACGGCAAGAACGTACTGCTGGGCGGAGACTTCTTCACGGTCAACAACGCCAACAGCCACGCGCTGGCCGTCGTCGACGCCGCGTCCGGCGCCGTGAAGAAGACCTACACCAACATCCCGTCGAACTCGGTCGTCAAGGACATCTCCACCGACGACACGGGCTTCTACACGGGCAACGAGGGCTCCGGCGGCGGTGTCTTCGACGGCCGCATCGGCCTGCGCCTGAGCGACTTCACCGAGAAGTGGCGTGACCGCTGCCTCGGCGCCACGCAGTTCGTCCTGCCGTACGAGGGCGTCCTCTACAGCTCCTCGCACGCGCACGACTGCTCCACCGAGCAGGAGTTCCCCGACGGCAAGCGGCACTTCCTGCTGGCCCAGCCGACCAACCACGAAGGCGCCGCCCCCGCGCCCGTGGACGGCTTCGTGCGCGGCCCGGCCAAGCTGGGCTGGCACCCCACGGCCAACGACGGTCTCGGCGAGGGCATCGGCCCGCGCGTGATGGCCGTGGCCGAGAAGAACGACGTCAAGTACATGTGGGTCGGCGGTGAGTTCACCCTCATCAACGGCAAGGCCCAGCAGGGTCTGACCCGCTTCGCCTCCACCGGCGACGTCGGCGCCCCGACCGCCCCGGTCGTCAGCGCCTCCAGCGTCAAGCCGGGCGAGGTCCAGGTCCGCTGGCGGACCAGCTACGACGCGGACGACAGCAAGCTGACGTACCGTATCTACCGCAACGGCTCGGCCACCCCGGCCGCCACCGTCACCGCCGGCTCGCTGGAGTGGGAGCGCCCGCAGGCCTCCTGGAACGACACCACCGTCAAGGCCGGCCAGTCGTACACCTACCGCGTGACCGCGACCGACGCCGCCGGCAACACCAGCGCCCTGTCGGCCACCACCTCGGTGACCGTCCCGACGTCGGTCCAGTCCTACCCGAACCAGGTCCGCACCGACGGCGCCGAGCTGTACTGGCGCTACGACGACACGGTCAGCCCCTACGTCGCCGACACCTCGGTGTCCGGCAACCGCAGCGGCGTCCAGGTCAACGCCCCCGCCCTGAAGCAGTCGCCCGGCGCCGTCCCCGGCAGCACGGCGATGGGCTTCAACGGGACCAGCCAGCAGGTGCACAGCGACCGCCGCCAGACGGTCGGCAACACCTTCACCATCGAGACCTGGTTCAAGACCAACACCCTCCGCGGCGGCAAGCTGATCGGCTTCGGCAACAACACCACGCGCAGCAGCGGCTCGCACGACCGCCACATCTACATGACGAACACCGGCCGCCTGGTGTTCGGCGTCTACAACGGCTCGGCCCGGACGGTCTCCACCGGCCTGTTCGAGACGTACAACGACAACAAGTGGCACCACGTGGTCGGCACCCAGGGCCCCGGCGGCATCACGCTGTACGTCGACGGCCAGAACAAGGGCTCGCTGAACGCCACCAGCAACAGCAACTACGCGGGCTACTGGCACGCCGGCGGTGACAACCTCTCCGGTTGGCCGACCCGTCCGACGAGCAACTTCTTCGCCGGTCAGCTCGACGAGACCGCCGTCTACCCGACGACGCTCACCCAGGCCCAGGTCAAGAACCACTTCGACCTGGCCAAGGCCCCCACCGACACGGTCTCCACGGTCAAGACGACCGAGGACACCTACATCAACCAGGGCGCCCCGAGCACCACCTACGGCACCGCCACCTCGCTCGCCGTCCGCGGCAGCGGCTCGCTGTACCAGGCGTACATGCGCTTCGACCTGCCGGCCGCCCCGGCCGGCCAGGTCCTGAAGTCCGCCTCGCTGCAGTTCAAGACCAGCACCCAGGCGAGCGCCGGCACCGCCGACACCGTCTCCGTGGTCCCGGTCACCGGTACCTGGAGCGGCGCGAGCACGTCGTTCAACACCAAGCCGGCCCTCGGCGCCACCCCGCTCGGCAGCATCGCGGGCGTGCCGGACGGCTCGGCCGTGCACAACGTCGAACTGGACGCCGCCGCGGTCACCGCGGTGCTGGGCAGCAGCTACAGCCTGGGCCTGACGAGCAACGGCAGCGACCCGCTGTGGCTCTGGGCCTCGGAGTCCACGGCCGCGGAGGGCACTCCGCAGCTGGTGCTCACCTTCGGCGCGAAGTAGTACGAAGCACCGCCTGACGGAATGCGGGGCCCGGCTGCGTGGCCGGGCCCCGCACTCCTGTGCACACCCCCGCGGGGGTGTGCACACGGATCACGGCCGGACCGCTTGATCCGGCCCCGGTCCACCGCACACCCCCTTGAGTACGGGAGCCACCCGATGTACCGACGCTCCGCGGCCGCTGTCCTGCTCGCCGCCGCCCTGACGCTGACCGCCTGCAGTTCGGGCGGGGACGACGCCGACGCCCAGGCCAAGCCGAAGCCCCCGGCCTCGTCGGCGGCCCCCGACCCGGCGGACACCCCGGCCCCGTCGGCGCCCGCCCCCGACGCGAAGCCGACCGGCCCCGTCCTGCCCGACGCCAAACTGACCCCGAAGACGGGCAGCTTCACGGCGGAGGAGAAGAAGTACCTGAGCGGCCGGGTCCCGGAGAAGATGGACCCGGCGGCCGTCCTGCAGACGGGCCAGGAGGCCTGCCAGCGGGTGACGCGCACCGCCAAGCGCGACAAGGACGCGGCGACCGGCGCCGTCATCACCGGCGAGATCCAGGGCGCCAAGGACGCGATCACGCACCTGTGCCCGGACCAGAAGCCCATCCTCGCCGCCGCCGAGAAGGGCTTCCCCGAAGGCCCCCGCACCTCTCCCGCGGCGGGTAACTACCGTGCGCTGACCCAGGCCACGAACTGCACCTGGGAGGCCAAGGGCAAGGACGGCTCCGTCCTCGCCTCGGGCCCCGAGACCCCGCCCAAGGCCGGCGACAAGATCACGGCCACGATCCCGGCCGGCACCGCGGAGTTCAACTCCTCCGGCTGCTACGCCTGGATCCCCGCGTAACACCTCACCACCGCACCACCCCAGCGGCGAAACGCCCCGCAGGACCGGACTTCCGGCCCCGCGGGGCGTTTTCATGCCCGAAGGCCGGGTAGTCGCGCGGTCACAGTCACCACACCGGAAGGCGGACCCATGGGCATCGGCGGATGCATAGGCCTGATCGTGGTGGGCGCCATCCTCACCTTCGCCAGCGACTGGGAGATGGAGAGCGTCAACCTCGACCTGGTCGGCCTGATCATGATGGCGGTGGGCGGGATCGGCCTCGCCGTCTACACCAGCATCTACAAGCGGCGCCGGGCCACGGGCGCGATCCCCGTGGTGGAGGAGCACCGCCGGGACGTCATCTGACGCGGGGTCTCAGCCGCGCAGCGCCGCCCCGTACACCGGCAGCAGCGTGTCGAGGACGGCGTCCATGGAGAACGACCCGTCGGCCAGCGTGCGCGCCGCCAGCGAGGCCCCGCGGTTCGCCGCCGGGTCCAGCAGGTCCAGGACCGCGGTGGCCACGCCCGCGGGACCGGCGTCGACCGCGCGGCCGGCTCCCGCCCGCGCGATGTCCCTGGCCAGGCCGTTGGAGTGGGTCACCACCGAGGGGACACCCACCGCGAGGGCCTCCAGGACGGACATCGGGAACGGCTCGTCCACCGAGGGCAGGACGTAGACGTGGGCCCGGCGCAGCTCCGCGAGCACCTGCTCGCCGGACAGCGCCCCGGGGACCGTGAACCGGTCCGTCAGCCCCAGCGCCCCGATCCGGGCGCGTACGGCCCCCAGTTCGCCCTCGTCCGGGCCCGCGACCACGAAGTGCGCGTCCGGGTGCTCCGTAAGGACTGCCGGGGCGGCGTCCACGAAGTCCACCGGCCGCTTGCGGGCCTGCAGGCGCGCGGAGTACAGGATGCGGGGCGCCCCCTGCAGTGCGGGCCGTTCCTCCTGCGCGGGGGTCCCGTTGACCAGCCGGACCGCGTTCCCCAGCGGCGCGCCGACCACCGCGTCCAGGCCCTCCCGCTCGTGCGGGGTCAGGTACAGGACGGTGTCCGCGCCGCGCAGCAGACGGCGTACCGCCACCGCGTCCAGCACCTTCGCCAGGAGCTTCTCGCTCGGGTCCACCATGCCGTGGGTCTGGAGCACCAGCGGCTTGCCCGCGCGCAGCGCCGCCAGCGCCACCGGCAGGGTCACCAGGTCGCGCGCCAGGTGGACGTGGACCACGTCGGCATCGCGCACCAGGCGGCCGGCCGAGGCCAGCAGCGCCGGCGAGGTCATGCCGCTGAAGCCGAGGGGGAGCAGCCGACGGGCCGGAAACAGCTTCGCCGGCACGCCCTCCACGGAGGTCGGCCACTCCTCGAAGCCGTCGCCCAGCGCCAGCAGCCGCGCCTCGTGCCCGCGGGCCCGCAGCCCCTTGGCCAGGTTCAGCGCGACCCGCACCGGGCCGCCGAAGGCGTGTGAGGGGGAGTGCAGGGTGACGGCGTGCAGGACTCTCATCGCGGCACTCACTTGGGCTCCTCCACCGGGCGGCGCCGCCCGTCCTGGGTCTGCAGCGTCAGTTCCGGCAGGTCCTTGTGCACCACGGCCCCCGCGCCCGCGACGGCGCAGCGGCCGACGGTCACCCCGGCCAGCACGGTCGCCCGGACCGCCACCCAGGCGCCGTCCTCGACGCTGATCGGCGCGTTGCGGTAGCGGAAGTCGGCGGCCCGGTGGTCGTGCGAGCCGGTGCACAGCATGGCCTCCTGCGAGAGGCACACGTGCGAACCGATGGTCACCGGCTCCAGGTTCAGCACCCACACGCCCTCGCCGATCCACGCGTGGTCCCCGACGGTGAGCTTCCACGGCCACAGCACGCGGACCTTGTGCCGGATCAGCACGCCCTCGCCGATCTTCGCCCCGAAGGCCCGCAGCAGCGAGACGCGCAGCCGGGCCGGACAGAACCAGGCCATGAACACCGTGTTCATCACGGCGAACCAGAGCGCCTGCGTCAGCAGCCCGCGCCCCTTGTCGTACCCGGCCAGCGTGAAGGAAGGAAGATCACGCAACAGATGCCCCCATCGTGCTCTCGGCCGCGACCTCCCCGGGCGCGGCCCGCTCAGACTAGACTGCGCGCGGACCAGGCACATCGGGTGGGGGCGGCAGTGACGACGGACATACGCAAGCCCTCCGCAGCACCGGCCGGGCCGGTCGTCCCGTCCCCCTTCGAGGACGAGAGCATGTGGGGCCGGGAGACCCTCCCGCGCACGCTGCTCTCCCGGGCGCTGTCCGTACCGCTCGCGCTCGGATTCACCGTCTTCCTGCCGCTGTTCGTCGCCGTCCAGACGGGCGCGGGCGCCCGCGACGCGGCCTTCTGGTTGCAGCTCCTGCTCACCATGTACGCGGGCGCCCGGCTCTCGGCGATGGTGCTCACCAGCCGCCGCAAGCTCCTCCAGGGCTCCTTCTGGCTCTTCGTCTACATGGCCATGGGCGTGGCCCCGCTCGCACAGGCCGTCCTCGGCCAGGTCCCGACGCCGGTCGTCGGCCCGCGTTCCGACCTGACCGTCGCCATCGGCCTGGTCCTGCTCGGCTGCACGGCCTTCGACGTCGGCGTGCTGCTGGCCCGGCACCGGCCGGCCGGGCGCGCGGGCGGCTCCCAGAAGGCGTCGCGGCCCGTCATGGCGCACCGGCGCCGGCTCCAGCTGCTGACGGTCCTGTCGTTCCTGTGCAGCGCCGCCTTCATCATGAAGCTGGGCGGCCCCGCGGTGTTCTTCTCCAGCCGTCAGGAGATCATCGCCGGTATCCAGGAGGCGGGCGTCTCCAACGGCGACGGCCAGGCCGGCCAGGCCCTGCTGCGCGGCTTCGGCACCGTCCCGGCCCTGCTCTCCCTGCTCCTCTACACCCGCTGGCTGATCACGTCGAAGTTCGCCCGCCGCAAGGTGTCGATCATCGTCACGTGGGCGGCGCTCGCCGGGCTCAACCTGATCGTCAACAACCCGATCTCGAACCCGCGGTACTGGTTCCTGACGGTCATGTTCGCGCTGCTGTTCACCGTCTTCCCGGTGAGCGCGGCGATGTACCGGGTGGCGCTGTCGATGGCGGTGGTCGTCGCCCTCCTGATCTTCCCGTTCGCGGACCGCTTCCGCTACGACGAGAAGAACTACCGGCCGGTCGAGACGACGTCCTTCCTGGAGCCGATGGCGCTCAAGGACTACGACCAGATCGGCATGTTCGCGAACACCATCACCTTCTCGGAGTCGGGCCCCGGGCACTTCTACGGGCGCCAGCTGGCCGGGTCGATCTTCTTCGCGGTGCCGCGGTCGGTCTGGGAGGGCAAGCCGAGGGACACCGGCGTGATGGTCGGCCAGTGGATGGGCACGGTCAACACCAACCTCTCCTCGCCGATCTGGGCGGAGCTGTGGCTGGACTTCGGTCCGTTGGGCATGGGCGCCGGCCTGCTGGGCATGGGCTACGCCGCCGCGCGCGTCGACCGGCGCTACGCGAAGCGGGCCACGCGGCGGTCACCGCCGGGCAGCCTCATCTCGGTGGTCGTCCCGCTGGTCGCGGGCTACTCCTTCATCCTGCTGCGCGGACCGCTGCTCCAGGCCTCGGGACGCGTCGCGATCGCGGCCCTCTGCCTGGCGCTGGTCGCGACCCACCGCACGGACAAGTCCACCACCCTCCGCTGACGCGCCCCCGCCACCGGGGCTGGAGGAACCCGGGCTCCGCCCCGAACTGCGCACCCCGAACCCCGCCGGCTACCGCCGGCAGGTGCCGCCCCCGGCGAGGCCGGATGTGCCGGCGCCGTCCGGCACGTCGGGCGGGCGGGGCGGGGAGAGGCGCTCCGCGCAGCGGTCAGGCCGCGGTGGAGGCCGCCCGCCGGGGCTCCTCGGGCTGCGGAGCAGCGGGGTCCAGGCGAGCGACACGCCACCAGGCGGCCAAGGCCTTGAGGGCCGAGCCGGCCGCCAGGCCCCAGGCGGCGCCCGCCACACCCCACACCGCGTACCCGCCCAGCAGCAGCACCACGGACAGCAGCGAGAAGACCACCTGCAGCGAGAGCGTGGCCTTCGGGGCGAGCACCCGCAGGGTCAGCAGCGCACACGTTCCCAGCCCCATCACCGCGTACTGCGCCCCCGTGGCCGGCAGCAGCGCGGACGCCGACGCCCAGGTGTCGCCGAGCAGTTCCCGGCCCAGCCGCTCCGGCAGCAGGTACAGGGCGGTCGCCCAGCCCGCGCCGACCGCGGCCAGCACCAGGCCCAGCGCCGCCGTCGCCCGTACCGTGGCGCGCTTGCCGCCGAGCCGCCCGAGCACCGGCGGCCCGAACGCGTTCGCCGAGTTGAACAGCACGTTCAGCGGCCCGAACAGGGTGGTCGCACCCCGCAGCGCACCCACGGCCAGCGGCGTGGCGAAGACGCCGAGACCCAGCACGGCGAGCTGGCTGGAGCCGTTGCCCACCGCGAACTCGACCACGAACCGCTGCCCGAGATGGCCGCGGCGCAGGTACGGCCGCAGGTCCGTGCGGGAGTCGCGTACGTACGGCCGCAGCAGCCACAGGCCGAGGCCCAGCGCCGGCAGCGCGGAGAGGCCCCACGCCAGCACCAGCCGCTCCGCCGAGGCCCCTTCGGGCTGCAGGGCCAGCGCCGCGACCACGCACACCAGCCGCAGCGCGTCCGCGGCCAGCGCCCGTTCGGGGGCGCGTAGCGCGGAGAAGCAGTAGCGCAGCCCGTCCTGGAGGAGCACCAGCGGCAGGACGAGGCCCAGCGAGAGGAAGGCCCGCCCGATGGCCCCGGGGAGCGCCAGGCCCACCGCCGCGAGCAGCAGGCCCGCGGCGGCCGACGCGGCTCCCGTGAAGCCGGCGGCCGAACGGCAGGCCGCGGCGAGTCCCTCGCCCTTCTCCAGGACGAGGCTCTGGCCGACGTAGGCCATGTTCAGCCCGAGGAGCACGCTGAAGGCCACGTACACCATGGAGAAGTCGGCGAAGGCGGAGGCCGAGGACAGCCGCGCGGCCAGCACCAGCACCAGGATGTTGGTGGCGCTGGAGGCGGCCTGGTCCAGGACCGAGGCGACGGCGGCGAGGCCGCGTCGGCTCACCTGCGGCCCATGCGCACGGTGCGCAGCGCGACGGTGTCGGTGCCGTCACCGGGGATGTGCTGCTCGGGCTCGGCCACCTCGTAGGGGATCGGCTGGGGCTGCGGCGCGGAGTTTCCCGGCTTCGCGGGGGCCGCCGGGCCGGCGGGGGCCGGTCCGCCCTTGCCGCCCTTGTTCTTGCCGCGCTTCTCGCCGGGCAGCGGCGCGTGCAGCACCGCGCCGAGCACGGTGCCGCCGGCGCCGCTGATGAGTTCGCGGATCCGGATGAGGTCGGTGCGGTGGATGGCGCGCGGGTCGCTGACGACCAGGACGCCGTCGACACGGTCGACGAGGGCGAGGGCGTCGGCGTACGAGAGCACGGGCGGCGCGAGCACGACGACGGTGGAGTTGGGGGCGTCGGCCTCGGAGATCAGCCGGGTGGCGCGGGCGGAGGTCAGCGCACGCGGCACGTTGCGCGCCCGGTCGCCCGGGATGAGGTCGAAGGAGCCGGACTCGCCGGCGTCCACGACGAGCTGGCGGCCGTCGGGCCACTCGGAATCGGAGTGGCGCCCGGGCGCGGGCGTGCCGCCCTGGCCCTGGCTCCAGCGGGGGCGGCCGCCGGCGTCGGTCGGCAGCTGGCTGGCCAGCACCGGGGTGCGCAGGTCGGCCTCGATGAGCAGGACGTCCTTGCCGGTCTCCGCGAAGGAGGCGGCGAGGTTGACGGCCACCGCGGCCGCGGTCTCGCTGCTGCCGCGCGGCGCGACGACGAGGAGCCGGCGCCGGTCGGCGAAGCGGGAGTCGTAGGCGAGGCGGAAGGCCACCGAGCGGTACTCCTCGGCGAGCCGGGGGTCGGCCTCACCGGCGGCGAGCAGCGGCCCGCCGCCCGTCCGGTCCCGCGGCAGGTAGCCCAGTACGGGGGCGCGCAGGGCGCGGGCCACGTCGCCCTCGGAGCGCGGCGCCGGGTCGAAGACCAGCCGGACCCAGGCGGCCAGCAGGCCGAGAGCGAGGCCCACGGCCGCGCCGAGCGCGAGGGACATGAGGATGCCGGGGCCGTCGGTGGCGGTGGGCGCGGTCGCGGCGCTGGTGACGCGGCCCGGGGTCATGTCGAGGGCCTCGAGCTTGGTGATCTTGGTGTTGTAGCCGCCGACCTCGCTCTGCAGGTCGGTCTTGGCGGAGCTGGCGGCGTCGCGCCCGGCTCCGGCCGGCATCCGGGCGATCTCCTTGGAGAGTTCGTCGAGCTGCTTGGCGATCGGGTCGCGCTGCTCCTTGTAGCCCTTGACCATCTTGTCGCGGGTGGCGTCGAGGGACTCCTGCCGCTTGAGCAGGTAGGCCTCGGTCATCGCGTTGGCGCGCTTGGCGGCCTCCTTGGGGGAGTCCGCGGTGTAGGTGAAGCGCAGCACCATCGTCTGGGGCGGGTTGGTCACCTGCAGGCCGGCGCGCAGGGCGGCGAAGTCCTTCGCGGACACCCCGAGCTTCTTCGCCGCCTCGTTGGCGATGGAGGAGCTGAGCGCGACCTGGCGCTCGGAGCCGATGTTGATCGCCTTGTCCGGGGCGAGGCTCGGGTTGAACGGGTCGTCGGTGGGCGCGCGCAGCACCACGTCGGCGGTGGCGACGTAGGTGTCGGCGGTGGATATGCCGAGGTAGACGCCGCCCAGCAGGCCGACGGCGATGCCCGCGCCGATCAGTCTGCGGTAGCGCAGGAGCTGCCGGAACTGGTCCCTGAGGAGGTCGGGTTCGTCGTCGGCCGGTGCCGCTGCCGGGCGGTTCGTCTCGATCACGGCCGGGTTCCCCCAAGTGCTTCGTCTATCAGTGCGTCGATGCGGGCCAGGCCCGCTTCACGGCTCAGGTGGGCCGCCACGTGGCGGGGTCCGGCCGCTCCCAGTGCGTCCGCGCCCTCGGGGTCCTCCGCCAGGGCCCGCACGGCCTTCAGCAGGGCCTCGGGGTCCTCCGGCGGTACGAGCACCCCTGCGCCCGAGCGCTCCACCTCCTGGGCGGTCCCGCCCTCCGCCGCCACGGAGGCGACGACGGGCCGGCCGGTCTGGAAGTAGGAGGTCAGCTTCGACGGGACGCTCATGTCCAGCACGGCGGCGTGCTGTGTGACCGCGAGAACGTCCGCCGCCGCGAGGATATCCGGGAACTCGCCGTCAGCGGCAGGGGGGATGATGTCCAGATTCGGCACGTCCGCGGAGAGGTCCGCGAGGGCGGAGCGCTGACTGCCGTCGCCCATCAGGACGAAGCGGACCTTGGGGTCCAGCCTGGCGGCGCCCACGAGGACTTCGAGTCCCTGCTTGAGGCCCATGTTCCCGGAGTGCAGGACGACGGTCTCGCCGGGGCCCCAGCCGAGGTGGCGGCGGGTCTCGCCGCGCGGCTTGGTGGGCTTGGGCACGTGGGACCAGTTGGGGACCAGGCGGATCCGGCCGGGGTCCACGCCCATGCCCACGACCCGTTCCACGAAGGTCTCGTGGATGACGCCGACGAGGGTGGCCCGCTTGAGGGCGTACGCCTCGGCACGGCCGGCGATCGCGGCCGCCTTGTCGCCGCCGCTGATCCCGCTCTGCGCGGCGGCGGCGCCCATGAGGTCCTGGACGACGGGGACGTAGGGGACCTTCCAGCGCGCCGCGAGCCGGGCGGCGAGCACTCCGCCGGCCAGGCTGGGCATCTGGGCGAGCACCGCATCGGGCCTGGGCATCCGCGGCGGTGCCACGGAGCCGTGCAGGAGAATCGATCCTTCGAACAGGGCGCGCTTCACGGCGGTCTGGCGGGGCGGCACGGTGTGCGCGCGCCGGTGCACGGTGACCCCTGCGCGCTGTTCCGTGCGCTGCAGCGCCCCCTTGTACTCCGGCTCGAGCGACCACGCCGGGTAGTGCGGCATGCCGGCGAGGACGTGCGTCTCGTGGCCGAGATCCGCCCAGTGCTCCGCGATCTGCGTCGCATACGGGCCGATGCCCGCGTGCTCCGGAGCGTAATTGGTGGAAACCAGCAGCATGCGCCGCTGACCGGATCTGGACACCGTGCGTCCCCTCTTCCCCTGGATGATGCGCACGTCACCCTATTCGTTCACCCGCGTGATGCGGAACGTGCACGCTATTGTCTGCTAATCCGCTGCACCGGGGGGTGTGGCCGCTGGGGATGAAGAGATGACGGGGCGGTACATGTCCGACATTGGAGCGCCTGCGCGCCGACCGTATCGAGTCGGCTACGCGCCGGGCGCCTACGATCTGTTCCATATCGGGCACCTCAACATCCTCCGGCACGCCCGGAGCCAGTGCGACTACCTGGTCGCCGGAGTGGTCTCCGACGAGATGGCCGAACTCGCCAAGGGCCGCCGCCCGATGATCCCGCTCGTCGAGCGCCTGGAGATCGTGCGCAGCGTCAAGTACGTCGACGCCGCCTTCGTCGAGACGGTCCCGGACAAGGTGGAGACCTGGAAGCAGGTCCGCTTCGACGTCATCTTCAAGGGCGACGACTGGCGCGGCACCCCCAAGGGCGACAAGCTGGAGAAGGACTTCGCCGCCCACGGCGTCGACGTCGTCTACTTCCCCTACACCGTGCACACCTCCAGCACCCAGCTGCGCCGGGCGCTGGACGCGCTCGCCGGACCCGCCCCGGCGCCGGGGCAGGTCACCGGCGAACGGCGCTGAGCTCCCGGAACCACTTGGCGAGGAAGGCCAGCAGGAACAGCGCGGCGACCACGCCCAGTCCGGCGTACGCCCAGGCGAACAGCCGTCCGCCGCCGAGCAGCAGGAACACCAGGCAGAACACCCCGTAGTCCACGGGCAGCAGCACCACCGCGCGCACGGTCGACGGCGCGGCGGCGGGGCTGCCCGGAGCGGGCCTGGGCTTGAGCTTCTCGGTCAGCAGGCCGCCGAAGAAGGTGACGACGGCGGCGAACTGGAAGCCGAGCGGCACCAGGAGCCAGCCGTGGGCCGTCGTGCCGTACTCCTCGGGGAAGCGGTAGAACGCGATCAGCACGCACGAGTGGAGCGCCGTGAGCTTCGCGGCGTCCACGACGTGGTCCAGCCACTCGCCGGCGGCGCTGCCGCCGCCGCGCAGCCGGGCCAGCTGTCCGTCGGCCGAGTCGAAGGCGAAGCCGACCGCGAGCGCGGCCCACACCGCGAGCCCCAGAGCCCACGAGGGCCCGGTCAGCGCGACCGCGGCCACCGCGGCGAAACTGAAGGCGGCGCTGATCAGCGTCACCTGGTTCGGCGTGAGCCCGAGGGCGTACGAACCGGCGGCCAGGTAGCGCCCGGTGGGCCGGTTCACGAACCGCGAGTAGAGCGACACCCCCTTCGCCGACTTCTGCGCCCCGCGCAGTTCCCGCAGCGCGGTCCCGACTCTGCCCATGCAGGGGCTCCCCTCAGCGACGATGTCGAACACATCATCGCAGCACAGTTGAGCGGTTCCGTTCCGGATGTCTGCGGACGTCCGGAAGCAGCAGCACGGACAGGTTCGCGGCCGCGCTGAGCGCCGCCGCGACCAGCAGCGGAACCGTTGCCCCGACGGCGGCGGCCAGCGGCGCGGCCACCGCCAGCCCGAGGGGGCGCGCGGCGAACGAGATGAGGGTGTCGAAGGAGCCGACCCGGCCCAGGGTCTCCAGCGGGATACGGCGCTGCATCTCCGTCTCCCACAGCGGACTCAGCACCCCCAGGCCGAACATGGCGCAGCCGAACGCGGCCGCCGTCGCCGGCAGGGGCAGGCGCAGCGCGAAGGCGGTGAGGGGCAGGGCCTGGACGGCCGCCCCGAAGGCCACCCCGAACAGTGGCCGGCGCAGCGGCAGGCGCCCCGCCGCCCAGACCCCGGCGAGCATGCCGACCGTTCCGGTCTGGGCGATGACCACCCAGGATCCCTCGCCGCCCAGGCTCTCCGCGGCGATCACCGGGCCCAGGGTGAGGAGCAGTCCGGCCGCCAGGTGCCAGACGCCGTGGGCCAGCACGTTGGCGAGGAACCACGGGTGGCGCCGGGTCTCGGCCCAGCCCGCGCGCAGTTCGGCGCCGAAGGGGGCGCGCGGCGCGGTCCGCGGGGCAGCGGTGGTGCGCAGGCCGCCGAGGGTGAGCGCGGAGAGGACGAAGAGCGCCGCGGTGAGCAGGGAGGCCCAGCCCCCGCCCACGGTCAGCGCCAGCGACCCGGCGGCGGCCGGGGCCGCGACGTTCGCGAGCCCGGTGGCCACCCCGAGCCGGGCGTTGACCCGCAGCCGGCCTTCCTCGGGAACCGCGGTCGCGACGAGCGTGCGGACGGCGGGCGTGCCGAAGGCCACCGCGGCTCCGGTCACGGCGGCGAGCACGGCCAGCTCGGGGACGCGGCCCTCGAGCCCGGTCAGGAGCACGGCCCCGGTCGCCAGTTGGGCCGCCGCCCGGACCAGGTCGGCCACCAGCACCACCCGCCGGGCGCGGAACCGGTCGGCGGCCACCCCGGCGACGGGCAGCAGGAGCAGCATCGGAAGCAGCTCACTGGAGAGTACGAGGCCCAGGTCGCCGGAGGAGCCGGCCTGCAGCAGGGCCAGGGTGAGGGTGGTGGGGACGAGCGCGGAGGCGAAGGCGGCGAAGGTGCGGCCGACGATTAGCCGCCGTATCGGCGTGATCATGCGGAGACGTTATTTCGCCAGCGAATCATTCGTCAACGAAATAGTGGCCCGGAGTCCAGTGGGGAACGGGACATAATGCGGGCATGGGCAGAGAGGCGGCCGACGGCCGGGCGCGGGCGTCGGAAACGGAACCCTCCGAGGACTCCGTCGACCGGCACATCGCCCGGTGGACCGGCAAAGTGCCCTTCGACGTGCCCACCGAAGCCGTCATCACCCGTATCCAGCTCCTCGCCAAGCACGTGTCGCACGGCAAGGAGCGGGCGCTCGCCGAGACCGGACTCCAGGCCTTCGAGTTCGAGACGATGCACCGGCTCGCCTCCCGCGGCGCACCCTGGCGGGCTCCCTCCGCCGAACTCGCCGCCGAACTGCTCCTCTCCCCGGCCGGGATGACCGGCCGCCTCGACACCCTGGAGAAGTCGGGCCTGGTCCGCCGGGTGCGCGCCGCCGCCGACCGCCGCCGGGTCGACGTGGAGCTCACCGAGGAGGGCCACCGGCGGTGGACCGAGGCCATGCGCTGGCGCGGCATCGCCGAGGCCGAGATGATCGAGCCCCTCGACGACGCCGACCGCGCCGCGCTCGCCGCGCTCCTCAAGCGGATGCTCCTGGCGGTCGAGACCCGCTGACCTTCAGCAGCAGCACCGAACGGGCCGGCACGGTCAGGGTCTCCCCGGCGCGGTGCAGGGTGCCCGGGACGGCGGCCTGCTCCTCCAGGGAGGTGTCCAGGACCAGTTCGTACCCCTCGGCCCACGGCGCCCCCGGCAGCACCCACGCCGCCGGCCGGTCACCGGTGTGCAGCAGCACGAGGAAGCTGTCGTCCGTCACCTGTCGGCCCCGCTCGTCACGGCCCGGGATGTCCCGCCCCGACAGGTACATCCCCAGCGCGGCCGACGGGGCGTACCAGTCCCGCTCCGTCATCTCCACGCCCGTCGGCGTGAACCAGGCCAGGTCCCGCAGCCCGTCCGCGCCCTGCGGCCGGCCCGAGAAGAACGCCCGCCGCCGCAGCACCGGATGGGCGTGGCGCAGCGAGATCAGCCGGGCCGTCAGGGCGAACAGCGACCGCCACGCCGGATCCTCCAGCAGCGACCAGTCCACCCACCCCGTCTCGTTGTCCTGGCAGTAGGCGTTGTTGTTGCCGCCCTGCGTGCGCCCGAACTCGTCGCCCGCCACCAGCATCGGCACCCCGGTCGACAGCAGCAGGGTGGTCAGCAGGTTGCGCAGCTGGCGGCGCCGCAGCGCCCCGATGCGGGCGTCGTCCGTCTCCCCCTCCGCCCCGCAGTTCCACGAACGGTTGTCGTTGGTCCCGTCCCGGCCCGCCTCCCCGTTCGCGTCGTTGTGCTTGCGCTCGTAGGACACCAGGTCCCGCAGGGTGAAACCGTCGTGCGCGGTCACGAAGTTCACCGAGGCGTACGGGCGCCGCCCGCCCCACGCGTACAGGTCGCTCGACCCCGACAGCCGGTAGCCGAGGTCCCGCACGTCGGGCAGCGCGCCCCGCCAGAAGTCCCGTACGGCGTCCCGGTAACGGTCGTTCCACTCCGTCCACAGCGGCGGGAACGCCCCCACCTGGTAGCCGCCCGAACCGACGTCCCACGGCTCGGCGATCAGCTTCACCCGCCGCAGCACCGGATCCTGCGCGATCACCGCCAGGAACGGCGACAGCATGTCCACGTCGTGCATCGAGCGGGCCAGCGCCGCCGCCAGGTCGAAGCGGAAGCCGTCCACCCCCATCTCCGTGACCCAGTAGCGCAGCGAGTCCGTGATCAGCCGCAGCACGTGCGGCCGCCCGGCGTGCAGGGTGTTCCCGCAGCCCGTGTAGTCGGCGTACCGCCGCTGGTCGGACTGGAGCCGGTAGTAGCCCCGGTTGTCGAAGCCGCGCAACGACAGCGTGGGCCCCAGCTCACCGGCCTCCGCCGTGTGGTTGTAGACCACGTCGAGGATGACCTCGATCCCGGCCGCGTGCAGCGCCCGGACCATCCGCTTGAACTCGCCGACCTGCTGACCGGCCGTACCGCTCGACGAGTACCCCGCGTGCGGGGCGAAGTAGCCGACCGAGTTGTAGCCCCAGTAGTTGCGCAGCCCCTTGCGCATCAGATGGTCCTCGTGCGCGAACTGGTGCACCGGAAGCAGCTCGACCGCCGTCACGCCCAGCTTCACCAGGTGCTCGACCGCCGCCGGATGGGCCAGGCCCGCGTAGGTCCCGCGCAGCTCCTCGGGAACACCCGGATGGCGCATCGTGAAGCCGCGCACGTGCAGCTCGTAGATCACCGAATCGGCCCAGGGGGTCTTCGGCCGGACGTCGTCCGCCCAGTCGTCGTCATCGTGCACGACCACGCCCTTGGGCACGAACGGAGCGGAGTCCCGGTCGTCGCGCACCGTGTCCGCGATGTACTGCTGCGGCCAGTCCCGGACGTGCCCGTACACCTCCGGCGGCAAGGTGAAGTCCCCGTCGACGGCCCGTGCGTACGGGTCCAGGAGCAGCTTCGCCGGATTGTGCCGGACCCCCGTCCAGGGGTCCCAGCGGCCGTGCACGCGGAAGCCGTACCGCTGCCCCGGCCGCACGCCCGGCACGAAACCGTGCCAGATCTCGTGCGTGAGCTCCGTCAGCAGGCAGCGGGTCTCGGTCCCGCCCTCGTCGAAGAGGCACACCTCCACCGCCTCCGCGCCCTGCGCCCACACGGCGAAGTTGGTACCCGCGGTCCCGTCCGGCCCGTAGTGGAAGCGGGCCCCCAGGGGATGCGAGGACCCCGGCCACACTGCCGGGGCCGGGCGCGCCCGCGCCGCTGGAGCCTGCCCCTTGACCTGGCCGTTCGTCCGGCCGTCCGGCCGCCCGTTGGACTGCCGGCCCACGGGGCCGCCCGGTTGGCCGTCGACGTGCGGTACGGGCGCGGCCTGTCCGCTCCGTACCGCTCCGACGGCGTTGCTGACGGCTTCCACCGCCTCCTGCTCGGCTGCGCTCGACACTGCCCGCCTCCACGGCTCTTCGGTACCGGCGGGGGCAGGGGAATGTGTGGCCCCGGCGTCCCGGCCCGGGCCCGCCCCCGTCTGGTCCTTCCCACTGTTCTGCCCGGACTGTTCTGCCCGGAACGTGGCCCGCGCTCACGTTTCCCCCGGAGGGCCCGGTCGTTGGAGGGAACGTGACTCTTCTGACGAGGCGGGCAGGGGCGGGCTTGGCCGCCGTGGCGGTGTGGGCGGGCCTGCTGGGCGGGTCGGCAGGCTGCACCCAGGACGGCAAGTCGCCCGTCGAGATCCAGCTCCCCGGCAGAGTCCGCTCGCCGGACGAGGCCATCCGCATCACCCCCGACGACAACGCCAAGGACGTGCCGGCCGACGGGCGGCTGACGGTCACCGTGCCCGAAGGACGGCTGGAACGGGTCGTGGTGACCAAGGTCGAGGACGCGCAGCAGGAGGAGGTCCCCGGCGCCATCGCCCCCGACGGACTCAGCTGGAGCCCCACCCCGCAGGCGGGACGGCTCGCCCTGGCCGCCAAGTACACCGTGGACGCCGTCGCCCTCGACGGGCACAACCGCCGCCAGGCCCGCCGCACCACCTTCACCACCTACGTCCCCGAAGAACGGTTCATCGGCTACTTCAAGCCCGAGAACCGCTCCACCGTCGGCACCGGCATGATCGTCTCCTTCAAGTTCAGCCGCCCCATCGAACGCCGGGCCGAGGTGGAGCGCGCCATCCGGATCACCGCGGAGCCGGCGGTGGAGATCGCCGCCCACTGGTTCGGCAAGGAACGCCTCGACTTCCGGCCCAAGCAGTACTGGAAGCCCGGGACCAAGGTCACCGTGCGGATGGCCCTGCGCGACGTCGAGGGCGCGCCCGGCTCGTACGGGATCCAGTCCAAGACCGTCACCTTCACCGTCGGGCGCTCCCAGATCTCAACCGTGGACGCGGCCGCCCACACCATGGAGGTCCGCCGGGACGGGGAACTGCTGTCGACCGTGCCGATCAGCGCCGGAGCACCCAAGACCACCACCTACAACGGCAAGATGGTGGTGATGGAGCTCTTCGACGTCACCCGGATGAACGGACAGACCGTCGGGTTCGGCGGCGAGTACGACATCCCCGACGTCCCCCACGCCATGCGGCTCACCAACTCCGGGACCTTCTTGCACGGGAACTACTGGTCCAGCCCCGACACCTTCGGCACCACCAACGTGAGCCACGGCTGCGTGGGCCTGCGCGACGACAAGGGCGGCGGCTCCGACACGCCGGCGGGCTGGTTCTTCGACCGGACCCTGATCGGCGACGTGATCGAGGTCGTCAACTCGCAGGACAAGACGGTCGCCGCCGACAACGGGCTCGGCGGCTGGAACATGTCCTGGGCGGACTGGGTGGCCGGCTCCGCCCTCGCCTGAACGGCGCACGAGCCCCCCACAAGAGTGACTCGTGTGATCGGAATGCCGTAGCGGAGAGTGTCCGCGCACCGCACCGCCGATCCCTGCCCCCAGCCTGTCAAAGCGCATCGGTGCGTACCAGGGCACATCGGGCAGCAGGGAAAACGGACGGAGCGTCATGTCAGCAAGGAACTGGACCCTCGGGATCGCGGTCGGCGCCGTGCTGGCCGCCGCGGCCCCCACGGCCGTCGCCGCCGGTCCCGGCGCCGACCGGCCGGTGGCGGCGGCCCGCGCGCCGCTGCCCGACGGGCTGGGTCCCTGCGTTCCGGGCCGCTGCCCGGACCCGTACCCGCCGATCAACAGCGACGGCGTCCTGCGCGGCCGGGACAACGGCATCAACATCTTCGCCGGCGGCGACTTCCGGGTCCGGGGGCGGGCCTCCGAGGCCGAGGGCCGCCTCGTCGTCCTCGGCGACTTCGACCAGGACAAGGTGGCCGGCGGCGACAGCCGCTACAACGTCGGGATCGTCGGCGCCGGATCGCTCGTACCGCCGCCCGACGGAGCCGACTTCCTCACCACCGGCGGAGGCATCACCGTCGCCGCCGGCGAACGGCTGCTCGCCGACGGCGGCGTGGTCCGGCACGCGGGCACCGTCACCGGGGTGGTCTCCGGCCGCCTGGTCGCCGACCCCGCCGCCGTGACCCCGTACGCCGGACTGCGCGACCGGCTCAGCGCCGCCAGCCAGTGCTACGCCCGGGTCGGCGGACAGCTCCGCCCGGCCACCGGCACCGTCGCCAACCGGGGCTACGAGACCCTCTTCACCGGCGACAACGCCTCCGCGCTCCAGGTCTTCCACGTGAACGCGGACATGGTCGGCAACGGCGGCGGCATGCAGGGCATCCGCTTCGACCGGATCCCGGCCGGGGCCACCGTCCTGGTCAACGTCCTGGGCGCCGACCGCACCATCAACACCTACAGCGGCGGCCTCCAGGACACCGACCCGCTGAACGCCTACCGCGACCGGCTGCTGTGGAACTTCCCCGATGCCACCACCGTGCGGCTGACCGGCGGCGGCCAGTTCCAGGGCAGCTTCCTGATGGGGCAGCAGAGCTCCGAGACCACGATCACCCTGCCCGGCATCAACGGCCGTTTCTTCACCACCGGCTCCGTCACCCACGGCAGCGAGACCGTCGGGGGCGGCGGCCAGGAGTTCCACGCCTACCCCTTCGACGGGGACCTGCCCGACTGCGGCGGACCGGCCCCGGTGACCGGCTCGGTCTCCGTCCTCAAGCGGGACGCCGGGACGGGCGCGGCGCTCGCGGGAGCCCGGTTCGAGCTGTGGCGGGAGAGCAACGGCACGGCGGGCCTGCAGCCCGCCGGCCCGGACGCCGACACCCTGGTCACCCGGTGCACCACACCGGCGAGCGGCCTGTGCGAGGCGACCACCGCGCTCGGCACGTACTACTGGCGCGAGACCCAGGCGCCCCCCGGCTACGAGCAGCCCGCCCAGCCCGTCGGCGAGCTGACCCTGACCACCCAGAACGCGCAGACCGGCGTCCGGTACGAGGCGGACAACCGGCGCAGCCCCGAGCCGCCGGACGGCGCCCGGGTGGTGCTGCGCAAGACGGACGCGGCGACCGGCGCGGCACTGCCCGGCGCGGAGTTCGAACTGTGGCGGGAGAGCAACGGCACCCCCGGCCTCCAGACCGCCACCCCGGGCGGTGACACCCGGCTGGACGGCGCCTGCGTCACCGACGCCCGGGGCACCTGCACGGTGGAACTCCCGGTCGGACAGACGTACTACTGGCGGGAGACTGCGGTCCCGGGCGGCTACGAACCGCCGGCGGACCCGGTCACGCGCTTCGACCTGACCGCGGGCGACGTGACGGACGGCATCGTCGTCACCGTCGCGAACACGAGGAGCGAGCGGTACGAGGGCTCCATCCGGGTCCTGAAGCAGGACGCCAGGACCGGGCGGCCGCTGCGCGGCGCGGTGTTCGAGGTGTGGCAGGAGACCAACGGCACCGCCGGCCTGCAGACGCGCGGCATCAACGCCGACCGCAGGGCGGCCGACGGCTGCGCCACCGACCGCGGCGGGGTCTGCGACTTCGGCCCGCTCCCCGCGGGCTCGTACTACCTGGTCGAGACGGCCGTGCCCGAGGGCTACGCGCTGCCCGCGGACCGGGTCACCGGACCGCTGACGCTGGACGCCGCCACCCCGGACCGCCGGCTCGTGGTCACGCTCCAGAACAAGCGCGACGGCCACGGCAAGGGCAAGGGCGATCACGACAAGGGCGATCACGGCAGGGGCGACCACGGCCACGGCAAGGGCGACGGCGGGCACCACCAGAAGCCGGAGCACCCCGGGCACCCGAAGGACACCGAGGGCCCCCGGGCCTGATCCCCTGCCCAGGACGACGGACGGAGCGGCATGACAGCCAGGACGACGAGGGTGTGGCTCATCGGTCCCGCCGCCGCGGCGGTGCTCGCCACGGCGGCCCCGGCCCTTGCCGTGCCGCCCGCGGCACCACCCGGCACCGCCCGGGTGGTGCTGCGCAGCACCGATATGGACACCGGAACACCCCTGCCCGGAGCCCGGTTCGAGCTGTGGCGCGAGACCAACGACCGGGCCGGGCTCCAGAGCACCGGTCAGGGCGCCGACCAGAAGCTGGAGCACGGCTGCGTGACCGACGCTAAGGGCCTGTGCACCATGGAGCCGGCGACCGGCGAGACGTACTACGCGGTGCAGGTCGCCGTCCCCGTCGGCTACGAACCACCGGACGAACCCTTCACCGGCTTCGACTTCGGCGAGGACGCCGCCCGGGACGGGCTCGTGGTCAACGTCCCGAACCGGCGCCGGGACGCGGCGTACGGCGGCGGGGTCCGGGTCCGGACGAAGGACGGGAAGACCGGTGCCCCGCTGCACGGCGCGGTGTTCGAACTGTGGCGGGAGACCGACGGCACCACCGGCCTGCAGACCGCGGGCGTCGCCGCCGACCAGCGCGTCCGGCCCGGCTGTGCCACCGATGCCGACGGCACCTGCGACTTCGAGGGGCTCGCCGACGGCGCGTACTTCCTGGTCGCCAAGGACGTTCCCGAGGGCTACGTGATGCCGAAGGAGCCGGTGGCCGGCCCCTGGCGGCTGGACGCCGCGTCCGGGCGCCGGCTCCTGCTCACCGTCCTCGTCCGGCGGGCCGAGCGGATCCCCGAGGTGGGCGAGGACCGGGACCGCCGCGACGGCCGCCCGCCCCGGGCCGCTCGCGCCGGTGCGCCGCCGGAGTGACCTCCTCACCCCGGCGGCGCAGCAGCGCGAGCCGTACCCCGGCCGTGCGGGTTGGCTGGTCTGTGACCGTCGTGCTCACAGACCCGAGGAGGCCCGCATGGCCGTACGTCAGGGGACCGGCCCGATAGCGCGGGTGGCCGTACTCGGCGCCCTGCTCGCACTGGCGGGCACCCAGCCGTCCGCGGCGGTGGCCGCCCCGGCGGAACCGGAGAGCGCGTGCGGGGCGGGCACCGGCCCCTACCAGCGGGAGCTGGAGGACCACGTGGGCCGGCCGGTCGACGGGGTGCAGTCCACGGCGGACTGCTACGCGGTCCGCGCCTTCCAGCGCGCGAACGGCGTCAGCCCGGCCGACGGCTACGCCGGCGTCGCCACCTACCGCACGATGCTCGTCGTTCAGGCACGTCCCGACCCCAACGCCGCGGGCGACTGCCCCGAGCGCGACCACCGCGTCACGTGCGTCGACCTCGACCGCCAGCTGCTGTGGGTGCAGCGGGGGAGCCGGGTCGTCTTCCCGCCCGTGCCCATCCGCACCGGCCGCGACTACCAGGAGACCCGGACCGGCTGGCACGAGGTGTACTGGCGCAACAAGGACCACGTCTCCTCGCTGTACGGCACGCGCATGCCGCACGCCCAGTTCTTCGACGGGGGCCAGGCCCTGCACGGCGCCCCCGGCTCCCTCTACGGAACCGGTGGTTCCGCAGGCTGCGTCAACCTCACCGAACCGGACGCGAAGCGCCTCTGGGACGTGCTCGCCGAGGGCGACGCCGTCTACGTCTGGGGCGTCAAGCCGGGCACGGAGGACTGACCGCAAGCCGCCACGGCCCATTCGCGGCAGTTGGGACGGAACGGTGACACGACCGTGGCTCATCGTGATCCTCCCGTGTGATTTCCTGTCGACATGCGCGCGACTGTCCGCGCGCGGGGGACATGGGGAGAACACGAGTGAACCTGCAGCCGATACGCGGCCGCGCCCGCACCGGCCTGCCGGCCCTTCTGCTGGGAGCGGCCCTGCTGTTCACCACCGCCTGCGGCGGCGGTGGCGGCGGCAACAGCAACGGCAGCGGCAGTGACAACGCCGGGGGCGGCGCCAAGACCGGTACCGAGGCCTCGAAGGCCGTCGTCAACGTCAAGCCCGACGACGGGGCCAAGGAGGTCGCCACCAGCGGCGTCCTGAAGATAACGAGCACCGGCGGCAAGCTCAGCACGGTGACCGTCGCCGACACCAAGGGCAACGCGGTCGAGGGCAAGCTCTCCGCCGACGGTGCGAGCTGGGAGCCGGCCCGCCACCTGGCCTCGGCCACCGAGTACAAGGTGCACGCGGTCGCGAAGGACGAGGCCGGCCGGGAGTCCGCCAAGGACACCAGCTTCACGACCCTGACCCCGACCAACACCTTCGTGGGCCACTACACGCCCGAGGACGGCGCGACCGTCGGCGTGGGCATGCCGGTCTCGATCAACTTCACCCGTGGTATCACCAACCCCGAGGCCGTCGAGAAGGCCATCACCGTGACCGCCGAGCCGGCCGTGCCGATCGAGGGCCACTGGTTCGGCAACGACCGCCTCGACTTCCGCCCCGAGAACTACTGGGCCGCGGGCACCAAGGTCACCGTCAAGCTCGCCCTCGACGGTGTGGAGGGCCGCCCCGGCGTGTACGGCAAGCAGACCCGCACCGTCACCTTCACCATCGGCCGGTCCCAGGTCTCGACGGTCGACGCGGCCGCCCACACGATGCAGGTCGTCCGTGACGGCCAGGTCCTCAAGGACGTCCCGATCACCGCGGGCGCCCCGTCGACCACGACCTACAACGGCCAGATGGTCATCAGCGAGAAGTACAAGGTCACGCGGATGAACGGCGCGACCGTCGGCTTCGGGGGCGAGTACGACATCTCCGACGTCCCGCACGCCATGCGCCTGTCGCAGTCGGGCACCTTCGTGCACGGCAACTACTGGGCCTCCGCGGGCACCTTCGGCTCGGCGAACGTCAGCCACGGCTGCATCGGGCTCAAGGACGTCCGCGGCGCGGGTGACTCCAAGCAGCCCGCGGCCTGGTTCTTCGACGAGTCGCTGATCGGCGACGTGGTCATCGTGAAGAACTCGAAGGACAAGCAGATCGCCCCGGACAACGGGCTCAACGGCTGGAACATGCCGTGGGCGGAGTGGATCAAGTAGCCGCTGCGCGTACGCCCGGTACGTGATCCGGATGGCCCGGTGCTGTGACCCACAGCACCGGGCCACTTCACGTTAACCGGCGCTAACCTGACCCGTATGACCATCTCTCTCGAAGTCTCCGAAGGCGTCGGCACCATCCGCCTGGACCGGCCGCCCATGAACGCCCTGGACATCGCCACCCAGGACCGGCTGCGCGAGCTCGCCGTGGAGGCGACCGACCGGGCGGACGTCCGCGCGGTCGTCATCTACGGCGGCGAGAAGGTGTTCGCGGCGGGCGCGGACATCAAGGAGATGCAGACGATGGACCACGCGGCGATGGTCGTCCGGTCCCGTGCGCTGCAGGACGCCTTCACCGCCGTCGCCCGCATCCCCAAGCCCGTCGTCGCCGCGATCACCGGCTATGCGCTGGGCGGTGGTTGTGAGCTCGCGCTGTGCGCCGACTACCGGATCGCCGCCGACGACGCCAAGCTCGGCCAGCCCGAGATCCTGCTCGGTCTGATCCCCGGCGCGGGCGGTACGCAGCGGCTGTCCCGGCTGGTCGGCCCCTCCCGGGCCAAGGACCTGATCTTCACCGGCCGGATGGTCAAGGCCGACGAGGCGTTCACCCTGGGCCTGGTCGACCGGGTGGTGCCCGCGGCGGAGGTGTACGAGCAGGCGCACGCCTGGGCGGCCCGGCTCGCGCAGGGTCCGGCGATCGCGCTGCGCGCCGCGAAGGAGTGCGTGGACGCGGGGCTGGAGGCTGACATCGACACCGGGCTCACCATCGAACGCAACTGGTTCGCGGGCCTGTTCGCGACCGAGGACCGCGAGCGCGGCATGCGCAGCTTCGTCGAAGAGGGCCCGGGCAAGGCGAAGTTCGTCTGAGCCGTGGGCGGGTGGTCCTCCCTGGGGGTGGATTAGCCAGGCCTTAAGGCAGCCTTAAGCAGAATGGGTGATCAACTCCGCGTGATCACTCCCATGCGGTGCGTCACGGCAGGTCGGGCCCGTTTTCAAGCCCTCTTGCCGCCTCCCGCATGGGACGGGGCACCCCCTTGGATTGGTTGAATCCGGGGGGTGTTTTCCTGTGGAACCGCCCGGAGGGGCGGGCCGGCCGTCCATGATGGGTGCATGGCGGGCCTGGAGGGTGTGGAACAGCCGCGGCAACGCGGCGGTGCTTCGGCGGTACGGCTCACGGCGGCGGTCGAGGAGGAACAGGGCCTCAAGGCGCTGGAGTTGTACGGCAACCCGGCCGAGGCCGAAGTGACCTTGCCGTCCATGCCCGAGTCGGCCGGTACCGCGCGGCGGCTCACCCAGTGCGTGGTGATCCGCCTCTGGGGCCTCTCGCCGCAGATCTCCGAGCACGCCGTCCTGCTGGTCTCGGAACTCGTCGGCAACGCGGTCCGCCACACCGGCGCCCGCTCCTTCGGATTACGCATGCTGCGGCGGCGCGGCTGGATCCGGGTGGAGGTGCGCGATCCCTCGCGCGGGCTGCCCTGTCTGATGCCGGTCCACGAGCTGGACACCACGGGCCGCGGCCTCTTCCTCGTCGACAAGCTCTCCGACCGCTGGGGCGCCGACCTGCTGCCCCGGGGGAAGATCACCTGGTTCGAGATGCGGGTCGCCGACCGCCAGAACGCCTGAAGCCCCCGGCTCGCCGTGTGGGGCGGTGTGGGGGCTTCATGGGTGCGCCGAGGATCGAAGGGGGTGTGATCCTCGGCGTGGCGACTTCGCTCGGGTCAATGGGAAGTCGTGCTTTCGACTATGACAGACGAGGGCTCGAACGCCAAAAGTCCCTACTTGGACATAAGTGTGCAAATAGCAAGACTTTCTAGCTAAATCCTAGGTGAGGTGGGCCACCCACCTCGCAATCCATGAATAAATATCGACTGCTCTGAGTGAATCGTTGATCACGTGGCGGATGGGTGCCCGGTCGGGCCTGGTTGGTGAACGCCCCGAAATGGGTCAATCATTACCTTCCGGGTCATCCGCCTCTTAAATGAGCAAGTGATCTCATATCCAGGCCGCCGCGCGGCCCTGCGTGCGGCTCTGCGTGCGGCCGGTCTCGGTGCGGCCGGCGCCGCGGCGGCCGGTCTCACCGCCGGGTGCGGCCCGGGTCGTCCGCCCTCCGCAGCCACCTCCCCGCCGCCCGGCCCGGCCCGCCCGGCCGAGCCCGCCCGGGCGGCACCGGCCGCCCCGCGCCGGTTCGCCGGGCAGCCCGTCGAGATCGGCCACGGTCCCCGCGACCGGGACCGGGTCGCGCTCACCTTCCACGGCAACGGCGATCCCGCCCTCGCGCGCGCGGCGCTGGCCGCGGCGGAAAAGGGCGGCGCGCGGGTCACCGTACTGGCGATCGGAGCCTGGCTGGACGCCCACCCGGACATGGCACGCCGGATCCTCGACGGCGGTCACGAACTCGGCAACCACACCCAGCGCCACCTCGCGATCAACGACATGACCGAGGCGGAGGCCCATGCCGAGATCACCGGCTGCGCCCAGCGCCTCAAGCGGCTCACCGGCTCCATCGGCACCTGGTTCCGGCCCTCCCAGACGCAGTACGCGACACCGCTCGTCCAAAAACTGGCCCAGCGGGCGGGCTACCCGCACGTGCTCTCGTACGACGTCGACTCCCTCGACTTCACCTCGCCCGGCGCCGCGGCCGTCCTCCGCACCGTCACCGGGTCGATCCGGCCCGGATCCGTGGTGAGCCTGCACTTCGGCTACGCGGACACGGTCGACGCGATGCCTTCCCTCCTCGCAGAACTCGCGCGCCGCAAGCTGCGCGCGGTGACCACCACGGAGCTGCTGACGCCATGAAGACCACCCGCCTTACCCGGAATGCCGGCGTGCTGCTGGCCGGTCTGGTCCTCGCCGCCCTCTCCGGCTGCGGATCGGCAGAAAAGGGACCCGCCGACGCGCTCGGCACCAAGGGCCCGGCCGAGCCGGCCAAGGCCGTACCGGCCGCCCCGCCCGGACTGCCGGGCATGCCGCCCCTGCTGGATCCGAACGACGTCTACGCGGCGGACCGGCCGGGCAAGCTCTCCCCGGTGGTGAAGGACTTCCCGTCCCGTGTCTACGTGCCGAACACCAACTCCAACACGGTGTCCGTCATCGACCCCGAGACCTACCAGGTCATCGACACCATCCCGGTCGGGGTCCAGCCCCAGCACGTCGTGCCCTCCTGGGACCTGAAGACCCTGTGGGTCAACAACAACCGGGGCCACACGCTCACCCCGATCAACCCCGCGACCGGCGAGGCCGGCAAGCCCGTCGAGGTGCACGACCCGTACAACCTGTACTTCACGCCCAACGGCAAGTACGCGATCGTCATGGCCTCGATGGACAAGGAGCTGGTCTTCCGCGACCCCCACACCATGGACCGCGTGAAGACCGTCCCGGTGACCTGCTACGGCGTCAACCACGCGGACTTCTCCGCCGACGGCCGCTACTTCATCGTGAGCTGCGAGTTCTCCGGCGAACTGCTCAAGGTGGACACCGAGCGGATGGAGGTCGTCGGCCAGCAGAAGCTGCCCTTCGAGGGCGCGATGCCGCAGGACGTCAAGGTCTCCCCGGACGGCAAGACCTTCTTCGTCGCCGACATGATGGCGCACGGCATGTGGGTGCTCAGCGGCGACACGTTCGAGACCCCCAAGCTGCTGCCCACCGGCGAAGGCTGCCACGGCCTCTACGTGAGCCGTGACTCCAAGGAGATGTACGTCTCCAACCGCGGCGAGGGCACCGTCTCGGTCTACAACTTCGCGCAGAAGAAGCTCACCAAGAAGTGGACGCTGCCGGACGGCGGCAGCCCCGACATGGGCGGCGTCTCCGCCGACGGCAAGGTGCTGTGGCTGTCCGGCCGTTACAACTCCGAGGTGTACGCGATCGACACCGTGACCGGAAAGCAGCTCGCCCGGATCCCGGTGGGCGGCGGCCCCCACGGCCTCGCCGTGTACCCGCAGCCCGGCCGCTACTCGCTCGGCCACACCGGGATCTTCCGCTAGGGGGTGTCCTGTCGGTCAGCCCGGATCAGGGACCCCGCGAGCCCGGCGCGATCGGCGAGACGCCGCCCACGGGTGCCCCGGGACCCGGAGGTCCCGCCCGCCCCGGGTGCCGCTACCCTGGGCCGGTCAACAAGCACCAAGAAGGGGTGGACCCAGTGGCGGACATCGAGAGCGCACGGGCTACGTTCGACAAGTTCGACGTGAACGGTGACGGCTTCATCACGGCCGACGAGTACAGCGCCGCGATGCGCGCCATGGGCGACGCCCACGTGACCCCGGCCGTCGCGGACTCCGTCGTCGCCTCCAAGGACGCCAACGGCGACAAGCTGCTGAGCTTCGACGAGTTCTGGGACTCCCTGAACAAGTAGTCTCCCGGTCTGCCGCCCGGGCCCGCGGGCCCGGGCGGCAGCCTGCGTCAGGCCGCCGGACCGGCCCCGTCCTCCATGTCGCCCACCTCGGCGAGGGCCTCCTCCAGCCAGGTCAGCCAGAACGTCTCCAGGGCGATCCCGCCGTGCAGGACGAGCCGGCGCAGCCGGTCCTCCACCGCGTCGCGCTCCGGCGGGAAGTCCTTCGCCTCGATGGCCTCGTACTGGGCCAGCTGGCGCCGGTGCAGTTCCAGATGGCGCCGCAGCTCGGGGCCGAGGCCCTGCGGCCCCACGACGCCCGCCGCCCGGATCCGCAGCAGCAGCGGATCGCGCATCGGCTTGGGGTCCTGGCTCTCCGCGACCCACCGGGCCAGCTCCGCGCCGCCCGCGGGCAGCACCTCGTACTCCTTCTTCTGCCCCCGCACGGGCACCTCGCTGGGCAGCGCCCGGATCAGCCCGGCCTCCTCCAGCCGTCCCAGCTCGCGGTAGATCTGCTGGTGCGTGGCCGACCAGAAGTACCCGATCGACTTGTCGAACCGCCGGGTCAGCTCCAGCCCGGACGAGGGCTTCTCGAGCAGGGCGGTGAGGATGGCGTGCGGCAGGGACATGCCGCCATCCTAGGTTTGCGGGGACCCGGCCACCGCGATCACCTCCCCCCGGCCGCCCCCGTACGGGCCAGGCCCACTGGCGCCCGCCCCGCGGGCTGCGCACGCTGGGGTGCGTGGCTGCCGCGGCTGCCGCTGCGGCTTCCCCTGCTCCGAGCACCGATGAGTTCTCCGCCCCCGGACGGTCTCAAGGGGACGACACGACTGGAGGAAGTCCGTGGAGCAGCTGCTGAGAGTCCAGAACTTCTGCGTCTCGCGCGACGGATTCGGGACCGGTGAGCACCAGAGCCTGGAGCGGCCCTTCGGGCACGCCGATCCCGGTGCCCTGTTCGCGTGGGCCGGGGCCACCGCGAGCTGGCCGAACCGCACCGACCCGGGCGGCAGCCGGGGTCTGGACGACTACTTCACCCGGGACTTCGCGCACAACATCGGTGCGGAGATCATGGGCCGCAACAAGTTCGGTCCCCAGCGGGGCCCCTGGGCCGACCACGACTGGCGCGGCTGGTGGGGGGACGAGCCGCCGTTCCACACGCCGGTCTTCGTCATGACCCACCACCCGCGCCCCTCGTTCACGCTCTCCGACACCACCTTCCACTTCGTCGACGACGCCCCGGCCGCCGTCCTCGCCGCGGCCAGGGAAGCGGCGCGGGGCAAGGACGTCCGGCTCGGCGGCGGGGCCACCACCATCCGGGAGTTCCTCGACGCCGGACTCGTCGACACCCTGCACGTGGCGGTCGCGCCCGTGGAGATCGGCTCCGGGGTGCGGCTGTGGGAATCGCCCGAGGAGCTGCTCGACCGCTTCCACCTGGAGGTCGTGCCGAGCCCGAGCGGCGTGACGCACCACCTGTTCTGGCGCCGGTGACACGGGCCGGCCCGGGGCGCACGACGCCCCGGGCCGGTGGTTCAGTGCGCGATGTCCACGACGAACCGCTCGGGCGAGTGCAGGCTGTAGGCGCGGTAGTAGGGGACGGTGTCGAAAGCGGCGCCGAAGGTCACGTACCCCTCGTAGTCGCCGGTCATGGCGAGCCCCTTGAGCTTGCTGAGGTAGATCTTCTGCAGCTTGGGGCCGTGGTAGACGCTCTCGCCCGCGTCGTTGTGCGCGGCGGCGGGGTTGAGGCGGATCTCCAGGAAATGCTTTCCGTTCAGCGGCACGGGCTTTCCGGAGCCGTCGTACACGAGCTGGGCGACGGGCGTGACGGTCACCGTGGGGGCGTACCCCTGCAGGTCGATGACGATCCGGTCGTACGTGGCGTGCCCGCCCCAGCGGGCGTTGACGACGAGCGGCGTCGGGACCTGGGTGGAGGTGAGTGAGGAGGCCGAGGCGGGTGAGGCGAACGCGAGTCCGGCGGCGAGCAGTGCGCCGGAGGCCAGAGCCACGAAGCGCCGGAGACGTGTGTGGATCATGATGTCCCCTCGATTCTCGAGAGACGGGGACTGATGGCACATCCTAGGACGCCACCCCGGACCCCCCGGTTCCGCCCGCCGGGAAGGCAGCGGGGGCCGGGCGTGCGCCGCCCGGCCCCCGCGTCACGCGTGTGCGGTCAGCACTCGATGACGTTGACCGCGAGGCCGCCGCGGGCGGTCTCCTTGTACTTGATCTTCATGTCGGCGCCGGTCTCCTTCATGGTCTTGATGACCTTGTCGAGGGAGACCTTGTGGGAGCCGTCTCCGCGCATCGCCATCTTGGCGGCGGTGACGGCCTTGACCGCGGCCATGCCGTTGCGCTCGATGCAGGGGATCTGGACCAGGCCGCCGACCGGGTCGCAGGTCAGGCCCAGGTTGTGCTCCATGCCGATCTCGGCGGCGTTCTCGACCTGCTCCGGGGTGCCGCCCAGGACCTCGGCGAGGGCGCCGGCCGCCATCGAGCAGGCGGAGCCCACTTCGCCCTGGCAGCCGACCTCGGCACCGGAGATCGAGGCGTTCTCCTTGAACAGCATGCCGATCGCGCCCGCGGCCAGGAGGAAGCGGACCACGCCGTCCTCGTCCGCGCCGGGGACGAAGTTCATGTAGTAGTGCAGGACGGCCGGGAGGACGCCCGCCGCGCCGTTGGTGGGTGCGGTGACGACACGGCCGCCGGCCGCGTTCTCCTCGTTGACGGCCATCGCGTAGATCGTCGTCCACTCGCTGCGGTGCATCATCGGGTCGCCCTCGGTGCGCAGCTGGCGCGCCGTGGAGGCGGCGCGGCGCTTGACCCGCAGGCCGCCGGGGAGGATGCCCTCGCGGGACATGCCGCGCGAGACGCAGGACTGCATGACGCGCCAGATCTCCAGGAGGCCCTCGCGGATCTCCTCCTCCGTGCGCCAGGCCTTCTCGTTCTCCAGCATGAGGGAGGAGATCGACAGGCCGGTCTCGTTCGCGAGACGCAGCATCTCGTCACCGGAGCGGAAGGGGTACTTCAGCACCGTGTCGTCGAGCTTGATCCGGTCCTCGCCGACCGCGTCCTCGTCCACGACGAAGCCGCCGCCGACCGAGTAGTAGGTCTTCTCCAGCAGCGGGGTGCCGGCCTCGTCGTACGCGAAGAGCGTCATGCCGTTCGCGTGGTACGGCAGGGAGCGCCGGCGGTGCAGGATCAGCTGGTTCGGCTCGTCGAAGGCGATCTCGTGGCCATCGCCTATCTCCGCGCCCAGCAGGCGCAGGCGGCCGCTCTTGCGGATGCGCTCCACCTCGTCGTCGGCCGTCTCCACGTCCACGGTGCGGGGGGAGTGGCCTTCCAGGCCCAGCAGCACCGCCTTGGGCGTGCCGTGGCCGTGGCCGGTCGCGCCGAGAGAGCCGAAGAGCTCGGCCCGCACGGAGGCCGTCTGGGCGAGCACACCGTCCTTCTTCAGCCGCGTCACGAACATGCGGGCGGCGCGCATCGGACCGACCGTGTGGGAGGAGGAGGGACCGATGCCGATGGAGAAGAGGTCGAAGACGGAGATGGCCACGGTGGCGGACTCCCTTGTCTGCTCGTGGGGTGGGAGGGGGCAGGAGGGGGATTGTTCGGACTATGTCCGACAGACGAGCTTAGCGCGGCGCGGTGAACGACCGGGCTGCCGGAAGGAGTGGGAAGCGTTACGCCGACGTGGCGGGCCGGAGCCGGGCCGGGGGCGGAGCCGGGGCGGATCCGGAGCCGGGGCCGGTGGCCGCACCCCCGGGGGACGCGGGGAGAGGGGAGGAGGGGGAAAGGGGGAAGGGCCCGGCCCTGTGCGGTGACCAGGCCGGGCCCTTCCACGCCCACCGCTAGAGCGAGGGGTACAGCGGGAACTTCGCGGCGAGCGCCGAGACGCGCGCCTTGAGGCCCTCGGCGTCGTACGTCGGCTTCAGCGCCTGCGCGATGATCTCGGCGACCTCGGTGAAGGCCTCGGCGTCGAAACCGCGGGTGGCGAGGGCCGGCGTACCGATCCGCAGACCCGAGGTGACCATCGGAGGCCGCGGGTCGTTCGGGATGGCGTTGCGGTTGACCGTGATGCCGACCTCGTGGAGGCGGTCCTCGGCCTGCTGGCCGTCCAGCTCGGAGTTGCGCAGGTCGACCAGGACCAGGTGCACGTCGGTGCCGCCGGTGAGGACGTCCACGCCCACGGCCTTGACGTCGTCCTGGACCAGACGGGCGGCGAGGATCTTCGCGCCCTCCAGGGTGCGCTCCTGGCGCTCCTTGAACTCGGGGGAGGCCGCGACCTTGAAGGAGACGGCCTTGGCCGCGATCACGTGCTCCAGCGGGCCGCCCTGCTGACCGGGGAAGACCGCGGAGTTGATCTTCTTGGCCAGTTCCTGCGTCGACAGGATGACACCGCCGCGCGGACCGCCGAGGGTCTTGTGCGTGGTGGTGGTGACGACGTGGGCGTGCGGCACCGGGTTCGGGTGCAGACCGGCGGCGACCAGGCCCGCGAAGTGCGCCATGTCGACCATCAGGTACGCGCCGACCTCGTCCGCGATGCGGCGGAAGGCGGCGAAGTCGAGCTGGCGGGGGTAGGCGGACCAGCCGGCGACGATCAGCTGCGGCTTGGACTCCTTGGCGAGGCGCTCGACCTCGGCCATGTCCACCTGGCCGGACTCGTCCACGTGGTACGGGACCACGTTGTAGAGCTTGCCGGAGAAGTTGATCTTCATGCCGTGGGTCAGGTGACCGCCGTGGGCCAGGTTCAGGCCCATGATCGTGTCGCCCGGCTTCAGCAGCGCGAACATCGCGGCGGCGTTCGCCTGCGCACCGGAGTGCGGCTGGACGTTCGCGGCCTCGGCGCCGAACAGCGCCTTGATGCGGTCGATCGCGATCTGCTCGACCACGTCGACGTGCTCGCAGCCGCCGTAGTAGCGGCGGCCCGGGTAGCCCTCGGCGTACTTGTTGGTGAGGACCGAGCCCTGGGCCTCCATGACGGCGACCGGAGCGAAGTTCTCCGACGCGATCATCTCCAGGGTGGACTGCTGGCGCACGAGCTCCGCGTCGACGGCGGCGGCGACGTCGGGGTCGAGCTCGTGGAGAGGGGTGTTCAGTACAGACATCAGGGTCCCCTGGGGTCAGTTACCGGCGGTGAGCTTGGTGTACTCCTCGAAGGAGAGCGCGTCCTTGGGCTCCTCGGAGAGACGGACCTTGAACAGCCAGCCGCCCTCGAACGGGGCGGTGTTCACGAGCGCCGGGTCGTCGACGACGTCCTGGTTGGCCTCGACGATCTCGCCGGAGACCGGGGAGTACAGGTCGCTGACCGACTTGGTCGACTCCAGCTCGCCGCAGGTCTCGCCCTCGGTCACGGTGTCGCCGACCTCGGGGAGCTGGGCGTAGACGACGTCACCGAGCGCGTTGGCCGCGAACTCCGTGATGCCGACCGTCGCGACGCCGTCCACGACGTCCGACAGCCACTCGTGCTCCTTGGTGTAACGCAGCTTCTCGGGGTTGCTCATGGCCTGATTCTCCTGGATGCGGGGGAGTGGATACGAACTGCGGTCTTGGGTACTGAGACGGCGCCGTGCGGTGGCCCCGACGGCGGACGTGGTGCGCGGAGGGTTACTTCTGCCGCTTGTAGAACGGCAGCGCCACGACCTCGTACGGCTCATGCGTACCGCGAATGTCGACGCCGACGCCGGAGGTGCCGGGCGCGGCGTGCTCCGCGTCCACGTACGCCATCGCGATCGGCTTGCCCAGCGTCGGGGAGGGGGCCCCCGAGGTGACCTCGCCGACGACCTCTCCGCCGAAGGTGACGGCGAAGCCGGCGCGCGGGACGCGGCGGCCCTCGGCGATCAGGCCGACCAGCTTGCGCGGCGCCTTGGTCGCGGCCTGCTCGGCGGCGGCCTCCAGGGCGGCGCGGCCGACGAAGTCCCCTTCCTTCTCGAACTTCACGACCCGGCCCAGACCCGCGTCGAACGGGGTCAGGGAGGTGGTCAGCTCGTGCCCGTACAGCGGCATGCCCGCTTCCAGGCGCAGGGTGTCGCGGCAGGACAGGCCGGCCGGGACCAGGCCGACGCCCTCGCCGGCCTTGGTCAGCGCCTGCCACAGCTCCACGGCGTGCTCGGGGGCGACGAACAGCTCGAAACCGTCCTCGCCGGTGTAGCCCGTACGCGCGATCAGCGCGGGCACGCCCGCGACGGTGCCCGGCAGGCCGGCGTAGTACTTCAGGCCGTCCAGGTCGGCGTCGGTGAGCGAGGCCAGGATGCCGGGGGACTCCGGGCCCTGCACCGCGATCAGCGCGTAGGCGTCGCGGTCGTCGCGGACCTCGGTGTCGAAGCCGGCGGCACGCTCGGTCAGGGCGTCGAGGACGACCTGGGCGTTGGAGGCGTTGGCGACGACCATGTACTCGGTCTCGCCGAGGCGGTAGACGATCAGGTCGTCGAGGATCCCGCCGTCCTCCTGGCAGATGTGCGTGTAGCGGGCGCGGCCGACGCCGACGGTCGAGATGTTGCCGACCAGCGCGTAGTCCAGGGCCTTGACGGCCTCCGGTCCGGTCAGCGTGATCTCGCCCATGTGGGACAGGTCGAAGAGACCGGCCTTGGTCCGGACGGCGTTGTGCTCGTCGCGCTCGCTGGCGTACCGCAGCGGCATGTCCCAGCCCGCGAAATCGGTCATGGTCGCACCGAGCGAGCGGTGCAGCGCATCGAGGGCGGTCAGGCGGGGGGCAGTGCTCATGGGTGTGGCTCCCGGGTCCCAGGGCATCGACATGACATGACGAGGACGTTCCTCCCCATCTGTCATCGGAACCTGAGAGGTTCGCCGAGAGTTCCGCCGATCGTCCGATCGCCGGTCACCCCGACTTGCACCTTGGGTGGAGCTGCCGCGCAGCTCGCTTTTCAGATCTGCCTCATCCACGCGGTACGGGGCCTGAGAGATTCAAGGGAGGTTCTTGCTCCTTCGGCGCCCGCGCACGGCCTTGCGGCGTGCCGGGACTCTCCCGCGCGGATTCAAGCGGCCGGTATGCAGTTGGTCCAGATGGCGCACATCATTGCACGGCATGTCCGTGATCGGGGGTCGGGGTCCGAAAGTTCGTACGCCCATCCGAGCGGGCGGAGCGGAACCGGACATGCCGATTACCGTCTCTTTACACTCAGTGGGGAAGGGTCCTGGTGACCCGATTCGGGGGAGGCGAGCACTGTGCGGAGATTCGGACCGGTGACGACGACGGGAACCGTGGACGCGGTGCCGGTGCAGCGGCGCGGCGCGCGTGAGCGCAGGAGGACGGCGGACGGCGGCCTCGTACGCGACCTGCGCGGCCCGGCGCTGCGCGGACCCCGGCGGCTCGGCTTCGCCGAGGGCGACATCGTCGTCGTCTCCGGTCTCCCCGGCGGCGGCAAGAGCACGCTGATCAAGCGGGCCGCGCCGGAGGGCGGGGCCATCGACTCCCAGGACACCCGGGAGCGCTGGGAGCGCCGGATGCCTGCCGCGCTGCCGTACGCGGTGTACCGCCCGCTGGTACGTGCCGCCCACTACTGGGGCCTGTACCGGATCCTGCGCTCCGGCGCCTCCGTGGTCGTCCACGACTGCGGTACCCAGAGCTGGGTGCGCGGCCTGCTCGCCGCGGCCGCCCGCCGCCGGGGCCGGGCACTGCACCTCGTCCTCCTCGACAGCAGCCCCGAGGAAGCCCTCTCCGGCCAGGCCGCACGGGGCCGCAGGGTGTCCGCCTACGCCTTCGCCCGCCACCGCGGCGCCGTCGGCCGCCTGCTGCGCGACGCCGAGGCGGGCCGCCCGCCCGCCGGCTGCGCCTCGGCGACCCTGCTGGACCGCTGCTCGGCCGCCGCCGTGACGGGGATCGGCTTCCGGGACTGACCGCACCCGGAGCCCCGGCGGCGGCGCCCGCCCGGCGGCCGGTACCCTGCGGGGCGACACGCGCGGGAGCGCACGTGCGGACCAGACAGGGGCAGGGGCGGATGCAGGGCAGCGGCTGGCCGGGGAATGAGCTGGAGCAGGTGCTCGGGGCGGCGCTCGGGCAGCCGGACGCCGGAGGCCGGATCCTGGAGGTGCTCGGGCGCAGCCAGGTATGGGTCCCGCTGCCGGGCGGGGGCGGCCCGGACGCGGCCGGCCTGGACCTGCCCACCATGGACATCGGAGGGGCGGCGTACGTGCCCGTCTACAGCTCCGAGGCCCAGTTCCTCGCCTGTGTCGGTCCCGGCATGGACTTCGCGGTGGCCCCGGCGGTCGAGTTCGCCCGGGGGCTGCCCCCGCAGCTCGGCATCGCGGTCAATCCGGAGGGCGCCGTCGGCGTCCCGCTGCCCCCGCCGGCCGTCGCGGAGCTCTGCCGCGCCGGGCGCAGCGCGCTCGACGGTCCCGCCACCGGCGGCCGCGTACGGCTCTTCGAGCCCGACTGGCAGGACGACCCGGTGGACTTCCTGGCCGCCGCCGGCGAGGAGTTCCGGGCCACCGGCGTCGTCGCCGCGGCGCACCGCTGCCTCGCCAGTGTCGAGGGAGGGGACCCGGAACTGTTCGTCGGTGTCCGACTGGTGGGATGGGAACCGCAGATGCGAGGGGCCCCGATGGAGGCGCTCGGAAGGGCCCTGGCCCGGGTTCCGGCGCCCTGGCCCGTGCAGTTGATCCTCCTCGACGCGGCCCAGGACCCGGTCACGGACTGGATTCGTGAGCGCGTACGCCCCTTCTACCTCGCGTAGGGCCGCTTAAGCTGGTTACATCTCCCGGCCGCACGCATGAGTGCCGGCGGGTAAGCACGCGTGGAGCGACGGGCGGACGAAGAGGGGTACCGGGTGAGTGCGTCAGGCACGGCCGCGGCCGGGCAGGTCGAGCACATGATGCGCCAGGTGACCCCCGGGCGCTACGAGAGCTACGAGTCACTGCTGCACGCCCTGTCCGAGGGGCGCCTGTGGATGCTGCTGTGGCAGGGGCAGCCGGGTTCACCGGACGCCCAGTACGGCGGCATGGAGGTCGAGGGCCTCGGCTACGCGCCCTGCGTCACCTCCCCCCAGGAACTGGCCGCGAGCGGCTGGAACCGGGGCTACGAGGTCGTCACCGGGCGGGACATCGCCCGCGCCCTCTACCCGGACCGCTGGGGCCTGTGGCTCAACCCGCACGTCCAGGGGGGCGGTCTCGGCGTCCCGTGGGCGGACCTGCGCCGTATCGCGACCGGCCTGGACCGGATGCCGGCGGGCCCGCTGCGGCTGTCCGAGCCCAGCATCGAGCTGCCCCAGTTCTACGGGCTGCTGACCCAGCACGCGCACCGCACCGCGGCCGTACGGTCGCTGCGCCGCGCCTGGGTGCAGCCGGCGCTGGGGTCCCCGTACCTCGCGGTCGGGCTGGACCTGTACGACGCCTCCGCGCCCGCGCTGGAATCCGTACGGGAGATGATGCGCCAGTCCGTCGGGGCGGTCCCCGAGGGCGTCCCGGTGTGCACCGTGGCGCTGGCGGACGAACACGATCCCGTGGCGATGTGGCTGCGGGCGCAGACCCGGCCCTTCTACGACCGCGAGGGCCAGGCGCCGGCCTACTGAACCGGTCCGCCGGGGTGCTCCGCAGACCTGCGGGAGCCAGCGGCATCACATTCGCATAGTGAGACATCCCTCTCGAAGGCCGCACCGGAACCATCGGTGCGGCCTTCGGCATATCCGCTGAATACGCCCAAGATCCATGCCCGAAAGGGCAGTTGGGCCGGATGTCCGTTCCGCGCCGAACATGCGCTGTTTCACCGCTCAACAGATCTGGCGGTTCGGATAACGGAAGGTGTAGGCGCAGATCACGGTTGCGCATCACATCCCCGGGGGGTCTGGCGGGCGATTGAGAGGGCGTTGAAGACTCCCCCCACCGAAGGCCGGTCCATCTCGCAAGCACCAGCTCTTCACGTGCACTTCCGGCACATTTCTCGCCAATCGCACCACCAGCGACGCCGATTGAACCAAGCCGCCACAGCGGCGGGCATGGGCCGGCCACCGTCGGCCGAGAGGGGTCCCCACCACGATGACGGCACCACTGCACGACACCGGCGCGGCCGAGCCCGCAGCCGTGGCCGCCCCCGAAGTTCCGCAGAAGGCGATCGAGGGGCGCTCGCCGTGGCAGATCGCCTGGCTGCGCCTCAAGCGCGACAAGGTCGCCCTGGCCGGCGGTGTCATCGTGCTCCTGCTGATCGTCGTCGCGATCTTCGCGCCGCTGATCGTCAAGGCCTTCGGGCATCCGCCGGAGGAGCTGCACGAGGACATGCTCGACCCGCTGCTGGGCCTCCCGCTCGGCGACTGGGGCGGCATGAGCGGCGACTTCCTGCTCGGCGTCGAGCCGGTCAACGGCCGCGACGTCTTCAGCCGCATCGTCTACGGCGCCCGGATCTCGCTGCTGGTGGCCTTCCTGTCCGCCTTCGTGGCGGTCTCGCTGGGCACCTTCTTCGGCATCGTCGCCGGCTACTTCGGCGGCTGGGTCGACGCGGCCATCAGCCGGGTCATGGACCTGCTGCTGGCCTTCCCGCAGCTGCTCTTCATCATCGCGCTGATCTCCGTCATCCCGAACAAGCTCTGGGGCTTCGAGGGTTCGGGCCTGCGCATCGCCGTCCTGGTGATGGTGATCGGCTTCTTCGGCTGGCCGTACATCGGCCGGATCGTCCGGGGCCAGACCCTCTCGCTGCGCGAGCGCGAGTACGTCGAGGCCGCGCGCAGCCTCGGCGCGGGACGTTTCTACATCCTCTTCCGCGAACTGCTCCCGAACCTGGTGGCGCCCATCACCGTCTACGCGACGCTGATGATCCCCACCAACGTGCTGACCGAGGCGGCGCTGAGCTTCCTCGGAGTCGGCGTCAAGCCGCCCACGCCGTCCTGGGGGGAGACCCTCGCCACGGCCGTGCGGACCTACGAGGACGATCCGCTCTTCATGATCTTCCCCGGCGTAGCGATCTTCATCACCGTGCTGGCCTTCAACCTCTTCGGCGACGGCGTCCGTGACGCCCTCGACCCGAAGGGCTCCCGCTAGCCACCGCAGGGCAAACCAGGAACCGGCCTCGTGCCGTACGTACACCGGAACTACAACGGAGGGTTGCGAGCATCGTGACTACCCATCGCACGTCGAAGCGCAGACTTGCCGCCGGCACGGCCGTCGTGCTCGCGGCCATGCTCACCGCGACCGCCTGTGGCGGCGGGGCCGACAAGAAGGACGACAAGGCCGCCGGCTCCGGCAGCGGCTTCAACGCGGGCATCGAGAAGGTCGCCAACGCGTCGGACAAGAAGGGCGGCGAGCTGAAGTTCGTCGGTACCCAGGACGCCGACTCGTGGGACCCGCAGCGCGGCTACTACGGCTTCATGTGGGACTTCTCCCGCTATTACACGCGCCAGCTGATCAGCTTCAAGCCCGGCCCCGGCAAGGAGAGCACCGAGCTCGTCCCGGACCTCGCCACCGCCAAGGCCGAGATCAGCGACGGCGGCAAGACCTACAAGTACACCCTCAAGGACAACGTGACCTGGGAGGACGGCTCGCCCGTCACTGCCCAGGACATCAAGTACGGCATCGAGCGCACCTGGGCGCAGGACGTCATCTCCGGCGGTCCGGTCTACCTCCAGCAGGTGCTCGACCCGAAGGCCGAGTACCCGGGCCCGTACAAGGACACCGCTCCGGACAAGCTCGGCCTGAAGGCGATCGAGACCCCGGACGCGAAGACCATCATCTTCAGGCTCCCGACGCCCAACGGCGACTTCGAGCAGATGCTGGCGATGCCGGCGGCGAGCCCGGTCAAGCAGGACAAGGACACGGCCGCCAAGTACGGCCTCAAGCCCTTCTCCAACGGCCCGTACAAGATCGACTCGTACGAGCCGAACAAGAGCATGAAGCTCTCGCGCAACGAGAACTACAAGCCCGAGTCGGACACCATCCGCAAGGCGCTCCCGGACACCATCTCGGTCACGTTCATGGCGAACGCGGACGACATGGACAAGCGCCTGATGAACGGCGAGTTCGACCTCGACATCAACGCGACCGGCATCGGCCAGGCGGCCCGCGCCACCGCGCTGAAGGACCACAAGGGCAACCTCGACAACGGCCAGACCGGCTTCATCCGGTACGCGGTCATGCCGCAGACCGTCGCGCCGTTCGACAACATCGAGTGCCGCAAGGCCGTCATCTACGCCGCCGACAAGAAGTCGCTGCAGACCGCCCGCGGCGGCCCGCAGGCCGGTGGCGACATCGCCCCCAACATGCTCCCGCTGGGCATCAAGGGCTCGGACGCCAAGTACGACCCGTACGAGGTCCTGAAGAACGACGGCAAGCCGAACCTCGAGAAGGCCAAGGAGGCCCTCAAGGCCTGCGGCAAGGAGACCGGCTTCAAGACCACCATCGCCGTCCGCAACAACAAGCCGGTCGAGGTCGCCACGGCCGTCTCCCTCCAGAACGCCCTGAAGCAGGTCGGCATCGAGGCCGACGTCGACCAGTTCGACGGCGCCCAGACCTCCGGCATCATCGGTTCGCCGAAGGTCGTCAAGGAGAAGGGCTACGGCATCATCATCATGGGCTGGGGCGCCGACTTCCCGACCGGACAGGGCTTCTCGCAGCCGCTGGTCGACGGCCGCTTCATCCTGCAGAGCGGTAACAACAACTTCTCCGAGCTGAACGACCCGGCGATCAACGCCCTGTTCGACCAGGCCATCGCGGAGACCGACCCGGCCAAGGCCGGCGACATCTACAAGCAGATGAACCAGAAGGTCTCCGAGGCCGCGGTCTACCTGCCCTTCGTCTACGACAAGACGATCACCTGGCGCAGCACCCGGCTGACGAACGCCTACACCACCGACGCCTACAACGGCCGCTACGACTACGCGTCCCTCGGTGTCGTGAAGTAACGGTCCATCAGTCCAGTTCCAGTGTTCCAGTGCCACACCCGCTAGGCACGAAGGGCAGGTGATGGCCGCGGCTACGGCTTGGGGGCGCTCTCCAGAAGAGGGCGCCCCCGGGCCGCAGCCAGGCCGAGCGCAGTGCTTGCATACCTCATCCGACGGATCTTCGCCGTCCTCGTCATGCTGCTGGTCATCACCTTGGTGACCTTCGGAATCTTCTTCCTCTTCCCGAAGCTGATCGGGACGGACCCTGCCCTGTACTTCGTGGGCAAGCAGTCCGACCCCATCGCCATCGAGGGCATCCGGCAGAAGATGGGTCTCGACGACCCGATCCTCGTCCAGTTCGGCAAGTTCGTCGTCGGGCTGGTGGCGGGTCGCACGTACGCCAACGGCTCCGACGTCACGCACTGCGCCGCGCCCTGCTTCGGATACTCCTTCAAGACCGAGCAGGAGGTCTGGCCGCTGCTGCTGGACTGGTTCCCGGTCACGCTCTCCCTCGCCCTGGGCGCGGTCGTCCTCTGGGTGGCCGGCGGTGTCGCCACCGGCGTGATCTCCGCACTCAAGCGCGGCAGCGTCCTGGACCGCTCGGCCATGGGCGTCGCCCTCGCCGGCGTCTCCCTCCCCATCTACTTCACGGGCATGCTCGTCATCGCCCTCTTCTCCGACCAGCTCGGCTGGTTCGGACGGCCGGAGGCGACCTTCGCCGAGGATCCGGCCAAGTGGTTCAACGGCATGATCCTGCCGTGGGTCTCGCTCGCCTTCCTCTACGCGGCGATGTACGCGCGGCTCACCCGCGCGACCATGCTCGAGGTCCTGAACGAGGACTACATCCGCACCGCCCGCGCCAAGGGCCTGACGGAACCCGTCGTCATCGGCAAGCACGCCATGCGCTCCACGATGACGCCGATCCTGACCGTCCTGGGCCTCGACCTCGGTGCCCTGATGGGCGGCGCGGTCCTGACCGAGTACACGTTCTCGCTGCACGGCCTGGGATACAGCGCGGTGCGCGCCATCAGCGAGCACGACCTCCCGGTCATCCTGGGCATCACCCTGATCTCCGCGTTCTTCGTCGTCGCCGCGAACCTCATCGTTGACCTCCTGTACGCGGTGATCGACCCCCGAGTGAGGCTGTCATGACCGACCCGACCAAGACCGGAGAGACCGCACGGACCGGAGCGCTCAACCAGCCCTACGACGGGTCGCCGGGCTCCACCGCCTTCCTCGACGTCCGCGACCTCAAGGTGCACTTCCCGACCGAGGACGGCCTGGTCAAGTCGGTCGACGGCCTCTCCTTCACCCTGGAGAAGGGCAAGACCCTCGGCATCGTGGGCGAGTCCGGATCCGGCAAGTCGGTCACCTCGCTGGGCATCATGGGCCTGCACCGCGTGGGCCAGTACGGCCGCCAGCGGGCCCGGATCTCCGGCGAGATCTGGCTCGACGGGAAGGAACTGCTCTCCGCCGACGAGGACGAGGTGCGCAGGCTGCGCGGCCGGGAGATCGCGATGATCTTCCAGGACCCGCTGTCCGCGATGCACCCCTATTTCACCGTCGGCAAGCAGATCGCCGAGGCCTACCGGGTCCACCACAAGGTCGACAAGAAGGCCGCCCGCCGGCGGGCCGTCGAACTCCTCGACCGCGTCGGCATCCCGGAGCCCCACAAGCGGGTCGACAGCTACCCGCACGAGTTCTCCGGCGGCATGCGCCAGCGCGCGATGATCGCGATGGCGCTCGTCAACAACCCCGAACTGCTCATCGCGGACGAGCCGACGACCGCCCTGGACGTCACCGTCCAGGCCCAGATTCTCGACCTGATCCGGGACCTCCAGAAGGAGTTCGGCTCCGCGGTCATCATGATCACGCACGACCTCGGCGTGGTCGCCGAGATGGCCGACGAACTCCTCGTGATGTACGGCGGCCGGTGCGTCGAGCGGGGCACCGCCGAGAAGGTCTTCTACGAGCCGCGGCACCCCTACACCTGGGGTCTGCTGGGCTCGATGCCGCGCATCGACCGTGAGCAGACCGAGCGCCTCATCCCGGTCAAGGGCTCGCCGCCCAGCCTCATCAACATCCCGAGCGGCTGTGCCTTCAACCCGCGCTGCCCGTACGCGGACGTGCCCAAGGGCGACGTCACCCGCACCGTGCGCCCCGAGCTCACGGCGACGGACGACGCCGGGCAGGACGGCACCCGCCACTGGTCCGCCTGCCACATGTCGCAGGAGGAGCGGACCCGGATCTGGACCGAAGAGATTGCGCCGAAGCTGTGACCGACACCAAGAAGACGGATCCCGCCGTCACCCTTCCGGCACAGGCCACGGACTCTCCCGAGCCGCTGCTCAAGGTCACCGGCCTGACCAAGCACTTCCCCATCACCAAGGGGCTGCTGCGCAGGCAGTCCGGCGCGGTGAAGGCCGTCGACGGCCTCGACTTCGACGTCCGGCGCGGTGAGACCCTCGGCATCGTCGGCGAGTCCGGCTGCGGCAAGTCCACCATGGGCCGGCTGATCACGCGGCTGCTCGAACCGACCGCCGGCCGGATCGAGTTCGAGGGCAAGGACATCACGCACCTGGGGGTGGCGGGCATGCGCCCGCTGCGCCGTGACGTGCAGATGATCTTCCAGGACCCCTACGGCTCGCTGAACCCGCGCCACACGGTGGGCACCATCGTCAGCGCCCCGTTCAAGCTCCAGAACGTCACCCCGGAGGGCGGGCTCAAGGCGGAGGTCCAGCGGCTGCTGTCGCTCGTGGGCCTCAACCCGGAGCACTACAACCGCTACCCGCACGAGTTCTCGGGCGGCCAGCGCCAGCGCATCGGCATCGCACGGGCCCTCGCGCTCAAGCCGAAGCTGGTGGTCGCGGACGAGCCCGTCTCGGCGCTGGACGTCTCGATCCAGGCCCAGGTGGTCAACCTGCTGGACGACCTCCAGGAGGAGCTCGGCCTCACCTACGTGATCATTGCGCACGACCTCTCGGTCATCCGGCACGTCTCGGACCGCATCGCGGTGATGTACCTCGGCAAGATCGTCGAGCTCGCCGACAACAAGTCGCTGTACGGGGAGCCGATGCACCCGTACACGACGGCCCTGATGTCGGCCGTGCCGGTACCGGACCCCAGGCGGCGGGGCGCGAAGAGCGGCCGCATCCTGCTCAAGGGCGACGTGCCGTCCCCGATCTCGCCGCCGAGCGGCTGCCGCTTCCACACGCGCTGCTGGAAGGCGACGCAGATCTGCGCGACGCAGGAGCCGCCGCTGCTGGCGCTGAAGACGGGCCACCAGGTGGCCTGCCACCACCCGGAGAACGCCCCCGACCAGGCCCCGGGCGACAAGCCCCTGCCGGGCGCGTCGGACGCGGTGACCACGGCGACGGAGTGACCCGAGTACGGGCGGGCCGCAACGGCCCGCCCGTACCGGCTCGACCGGCCGAACCCGGCCCGCCCGTACCGGCCCGCCGGGTAAACCCCAGCTCCACCGGCCGATCCTTGCCCCGCTGGGCAATTCCGCTCCACCGGCCGATCCCGGCCTCGCCCGAGTCCCGAGGCGCGGGGTCCGGGGCGGAGCCCCGAATCTCCGACCCGCACCCGGCCGCGGCGGCGGCGCCCCGCATTCCGCCGAGCCCGCCGCAGGCGACAATGGCCCGGTGCTCCACGATCTCTTCCCGCCGGGGGTCCAGCATGCCCTGGACCTCGCCGGCATCTTCGTCTTCGCCACCTCCGGCGCCCTGCTCGCCGTCCGCAAGAACTTCGACGTCTTCGGCATCGCCGTCCTCGCCCTCGTCACGGCCCTCGGCGGCGGCCTCTTCCGCGACCTGGTCATCGGCGCCGTCCCGCCGGCCGCCTTCGGCGAGCTGAGCTTCTTCGTCACCCCGCTCGTCGCCGCCGCGTTCGTCTTCTTCCTGCACCCCGAGGTCCAGCGGATCAACCGGGCCATCAACGTCTTCGACGCCGCCGGCCTCGCTCTGTTCTGCGTCACGGGCACGACCAAGGCCTACGAGTACGGCCTCGGTTTGACCGCGTCCGCCGCGCTGGGCCTCGCCACGGCCGTCGGCGGCGGCGTGCTGCGCGACGTCCTGGTCAACGAGGTGCCCTCGCTGCTGCGCGACCGCGAGATGTATGCCGTGCCCGCCACCGTCGGCGCCGCGATGGTCGCCGTCTCCATCGCCCTGGAGTCGCTCAACGCGATCACCACCGCCCTGGCGATCGTCACCACCTTCGTCCTGAGGCTGCTCGCCATGCGCTACCACTGGCGGGCTCCGCTGGCCTGGAACCGGCGCTCCTCGGTGGCCGAAGAGCCGTAACAAGAGAAAGCTACCGCTTAGTAGCAAGCCGGTGTACCGTCGTTCCATGTCATATGCAGCTGCCCAGGCATCCATCGGCGACAGCGAGTTCGACCGCGACACCGCCATCACCGAACGCGCGGACGAGCCCGGCGTGTACGACGCGGAGCTCTCCGCCGGCTGGACGATCATCGCCGCCGTCAACGGCGGCTACCTGCTGGCCCTGGTCGGCCGGGCCCTGGCGGCGGCCCTCCCGCACCCGGACCCCTTCACGGTGTCCGCGCACTACCTGACCTCCTCCGTGCCCGGCCCCGCCGTGGTCCGCACCGAGGTCGTCCGGGTCGGCCGCACCCTCTCCACCGGCCAGGCGTCGCTCTTCCAGTACGACGAGCACGGGAACGAGGTCGAGCGCATCCGCGTCCTCGCCTCCTACGGCGACCTCGCGTCCCTTCCCGACGACGTGCGGACGGTCGCCGTGCCGCCGCTCATGCCCTCCTACGAGAACTGCATCGGCCCCGAGGCCGGCCCCGCGCCGATCCCCGGCAGCTCCGCCATCGTGGACCGGCTCCGGCTCCGGCTGGACCCGGCGACGGCGGGCTGGGCCGTCGGCGCACCCTCCGGCAAGGGCGAGATGCGGGCCTGGTTCGAGCTGGCCGACGGCCGCCACGCCGACCCTCTCTCCATGCTCCTCGCGGTGGACGCGCTGCCGCCGACCGCCTTCGACCTCGGCCTGGTGGCCTGGACCCCGACCGTGGAGCTCACCACCCACATCCGCCGCCGCCCGGCCCCGGGTCCGCTGCGGATCTCCATCACCACGCGCAACCTGGCCGGCGGCTTCCTGGAGGAGGACGCCGAGGTCTGGGACTCCACCGACCACCTCGTGGCCCAGTCCCGCCAGCTGGCGCGCGCCCTGCGCATGTGACGAGCGCCCGGCCGGGGAGCGGCGGACGCGGGTACGAGCCCCGCGCCCCGGCCGGATGGGGTCCCGCCGGGCGGAAGGGCGGGGGCGGGCGCCTAGAATCGGGGGATCATGGCCTACCTCGACCACGCCGCCACCACCCCCATGCTGCCGGAGGCCGCCGCGGCGATGACCGCGCAGTTCGCCGCCACGGGGAACGCCTCCTCCCTGCACGCCGCCGGCCGCCGGGCCCGCCGTACCGTCGAGGAGGCCCGCGAGGCCTTCGCCGAGGCGATCGGCGCCCGCCCCAGCGAGGTGGTCTTCACCGCGGGTGGCACGGAGGCCGACAACCTCGCCGTCAAGGGCCTCTACTGGGCCCGGCGGGACACGGACCCCGCGCGGACCCGGATCATCGCCAGCCCCGTCGAACACCACGCCGTGCTCGACGCCGTGCACTGGCTCGCCGAGCACGAGGGCGCCCAGGTCGACTACCTGCCCGTGGACCGCTACGGACGCGTCCACCCCGACGCCTTCCGCGAGGCCGTCGAGCGCGGCCCCGAGGACGTCGCCCTGGCCACCGTCATGTGGGCCAACAACGAGATCGGCACCGTCATGCCGGTCCGCGAACTGGCCGACATCGCCCGCGAGGCCGGGATCCCGCTGCACTCCGACGCCGTCCAGGCCTTCGGGCAGCTCGACGTCCACTACGGCGACAGCGGTCTCGCCGCCATGACCGTCAGCGGCCACAAGATCGGCGGCCCCTACGGCATCGGAGCGCTGCTCCTCGGCCGCGACCAGAGCCCCGTACCCGTCCTGCACGGCGGCGGCCAGGAGCGGCACGTCCGCTCCGGCACGCTCGACGTGCCCGCCGTCGCCGCCTTCGCGGTGGCCGCGGTCCTCGCCGCCGAGCGGCGCGAGCAGTTCGCCGCCGAGATCGGCGCCCTGCGCGACGAACTGGTCGCCGCCGTCCTGGCAGCCGTGCCCGACGCCGTCCTCGGAGGCGACCCGGAAGAGCGGCTTCCGGCCAATGCCCACTTCAGCTTCCCCGGCTGCGAGGGCGACTCCCTGCTGCTCCTGCTCGACGCCCAGGGCATCGAGTGCTCCACCGGCTCGGCCTGCACCGCGGGCGTCGCCCAGCCGAGCCACGTCCTGCTGGCGGCCGGCACCGACCCGCAGCTGGCCCGCGGCACCCTGCGCTTCTCCCTCGGCCACACCTCCACCAAGGAGGACGTAGCCGCCCTGGCCGCCGCCATCGGCCCGGCCGTCGAACGCGCCCGGACGGCAGGCCTCAGCTGAGCGTGCGGGAGGCTCAGGCCGAAGCGGCCAGGGCCTCCCGGACCATGCGTATGTAGCGGTCCCAGTCCCAGTGGTCGCCCGGGTCCGTGTGGTCGGCGCCGGGTACCTCCGAGTGCCCGACGATGTGCCCCCGGTCCGCCGGGAAGTCGTACCGGCGGCAGATGTCGGCGGCCAGCCGGGCCGACGCCGCGTACATGGCGTCCGTGAAGTCCTTCGGCCGGTCCACGAAACCGACGTGCTCGATGCCGACGCTGCGCTCGTTCATCGAGCGGTTGCCCGAGTGGAAGGCCACGTCCAGCTCGCGCACCATCTGCTCCACGTGTCCGTCGCCGCGGACGATGTAGTGCGCCGAAGCCTTGTGCCACGGGTTCCTGAAGGCGTCCACGGAGGACTGGAAGCCGCCCTGTGTGACGTGCACGACGATCCGGTCCACCCGGTAGTCGTCGGGCCGGTCCGCCATCCGCCAGTTCGCCGGCGAGGCCGCGGTCCACCCCGCACCCGCGTGGTCGATCTCACCCTCCTTGCGCGGCTTGGCCACCCCCGGCAGCAGCCACCACGCACGGCTGATCTCGTCCCGCCCGGCCACCGCGGCCGCGGCCACCACCCCGAGACCACCGAACAGCACCGCACGGCGCGTGCGGCTCTTCGGCTTCGACCCGGTGTTCCCCTGCTCGGTCATGTGATCCACCCCCCTGACCCGATAACGCGCTGTGACCCCGCTCGGTTCCCCCGTACCCTGGACGGTGCTATGACTGAGAACCTGCCGCGCACCGACCGCCCCCTTCGCGTCCTGGCCGCCATGTCCGGCGGAGTGGACTCCGCCGTCGCCGCCGCCCGAGCCGTCGAAGCCGGGCACGACGTGACCGGCGTCCACCTCGCGCTCTCCGCCAACCCGCAGTCCTTCCGGACCGGCGCCCGCGGCTGCTGCACCATCGAGGACTCCCGCGACGCCCGCCGCGCCGCCGACGTCATCGGCATCCCCTTCTACGTCTGGGACCTCGCCGAGCGCTTCCGCGAGGACGTCGTCGAGGACTTCATCTCCGAGTACGAGGCCGGGCGCACCCCGAACCCCTGCCTGCGCTGCAACGAGAAGATCAAGTTCGCCGCGCTGCTCGACAAGGCCCTCGCCCTCGGCTTCGACGCCGTCTGCACCGGGCACTACGCCACCGTCGTGGTCAAGGAGGACGGCTCCCGCGAGCTGCACCGCGCCTCCGACATGGCCAAGGACCAGTCGTACGTCCTCGGCGTCCTCGACGAGAAGCAGCTCGCCCACGCCCTCTTCCCGCTCGGCGACACCCTCACCACCAAGGACGAGATCCGCGCCGAGGCGGAGGAGCGCGGCCTGGCCGTCGCGAAGAAGCCCGACAGCCACGACATCTGCTTCATCGCCGACGGCGACACCCAGGGCTTCCTCGCCGACCGCCTCGGCAAGGCCGAGGGGGACATCGTCGACGGGGCGACCGGCGAGAAGGTCGGCACGCACGACGGCGCCTTCGGCTTCACCATCGGCCAGCGCAAGGGCCTGCGGATCGGCCACCCCGCCCCCGACGGCAAGCCGCGCTACGTCCTCGACATCTCCCCGGTGAACAACACCGTCACCGTCGGCCCCGTCGAGGCCCTCGACGTCAGCGCCCTCACCGCGATCCGTCCCCGCTGGTGCGGTGCCGAGGCGGCCGCCCCGGGCACCTACACCGCGCAGCTGCGCGCCCACGGCGGCGAGACCGAGGTCTTCGCCGAGGTCGTGGACGGCGAGCTGCGCGTGTCCTTCACCGAGCCCGTCCGCGGCGTGGCCCCGGGCCAGGCGATCGTGCTCTACGACGGCACCCGCGTGGTCGGCTCCGCCACCATCGCGACGACGACGCGGGCCGCCGCAGCCGTCTGAGGGCCCGGGTCAGACCACCGCCAGGACGATCTTGCCGGTGGTCCGGCCCTGCTCGCCGATCTCGTGGGCCCGGGCGGCGTCCGCCAGCGGCAGCACCGTCTCGACCAGCGGCTTCAGCAGGCCCCTGTCCGCCAGGTCCGCGATCGCCTCCAGCCCCTTGAGGTCCGGGTCGACCAGCACCCAGGCCGCGTTCACCCCGTCGGCGTCCGCCGGGACGGAGTCCGGGCCGGGCAGCGAGATCAGGTGGCCGCCGGGCCGGAGGACCTTCAGGCTGCGCTCGGCGGTCTCTCCGCCCAGCGCGTCCAGGACGACGTCGACGTCCGACACCGCCTCGGCGAAGTCCACCGAGCGGTAGTCGATCAGTTCGTCGGCGCCCAGCCCGCGCAGTACGTCGTGCTTGGCGGCGCTGGCGGTGCCGATCACGTACGCGCCGCGCGCCTTGGCGATCTGCACCGCCAGGTGGCCGACGCCGCCGGCCGCCGCGTGCACGAGCACCCGCTGGCCGGCCGTGACGCCGGCCGTGTCCACCAGCGCCTGCCAGGCGGTGAGCGCCGCCAGCGGCAGGGCCGCCGCCTGCACGTGGTCGAGGGAGCCGGGCTTGCGGGCGAAGTGCCGCGCCGGGGCCACCACGTACTCGGCGTAGCCGCCCGCCTGACGCGGGAAGTGCGGCATGCCGTACACCTCGTCGCCGGGGGCGTACAGGGTCACGCCGGGGCCGACCGCCTCGACGGTGCCCGAGACGTCCCAGCCCACGATCGGGGTCTCGCCCCAGGCGATCAGGGCGCCGCTGGCGCGGGTCTTCCAGTCGACCGGGTTGACGCCCGCCGCGTGGACCCGGACGAGGACCTCGCCCAGACCCGGATCCGGCCGCTCGATCTCCCGCTCGACCAGGTTCTCCGGGCCGCCCCACTCGTTGACGACGATCGCGCGCATCTCAGTCCGCCTCATTCCGTTCGTTTGCGTCCGATACCGGGCCGTTTCCCGGCGACGTGTCCCAGACTCGGGCACCGCGCACCACCATGGTGTTGGCCGTTTGGCCACTATGTGACAGGATCTGGCCATGGGTGACGAGCGCGAGGACCACAAACACGCCGAGGACACGACCCGCCCCGGGAACGGCACGGACGGCCGGCACCTGGTCGCGGTGCTGGCCCTGCCAGGCTTCCCCCCGTTCGAGCTGGGCATACCCTCCCGGGTCTTCGGCAGCGCCGTGGACGACGGCGGCGAAGCCCTGTACGAGGTCGTCGTCTGCACCTCCGACGGCGCCCCCGTGGCCAGCGACTCCGGGTTCACCCTCCAGCCTGCCGCCGGACCCGAGGCCCTCGCCGCCGCCGACACCGTGATCGTCCCGCCCACCCACGCCATGCCCGAGCTCGCCCGCGGCGGGCCGCTGCCGGCCGCGGTCGCCGAGGCCATCGCGGGCATCCGCCCCGGCACCCGCCTGGTGTCGATCTGCTCCGGTTCCTACGTGCTCGCCGCCGCAGGACTCCTCGACGACCGCCCCGCGACCACCCACTGGAACCTCGCCGACGAGTTCCGCCGCGCCTACCCTCGGGTCCGCATCGACGAGGACGTCCTGTTCGTCGACGACGGCGACGTCCTGACCTCGGCCGGAGTCTCCGCCGGAGTCGACCTGTGCCTCCACCTGATCCGCCGCGACCACGGCGTCGCCGTCACCAACCGGGCCGCCCGCATGTGCGTCGTACCGCCCTGGCGCGACGGCGGGCAGGCCCAGTTCATCGACCGGCCCGTCCCCGAGCCCACCGTCGCCACCACCACCGCCACCCGCGCCTGGGCCCTGGAACGCCTCGCCGAACCGGTCAGCCTCGCCGAGCTCGCCGCCCACGCCCGGATGAGCCTGCGCACCTTCACCCGGCGCTTCCGCGACGAGGTGGGCATGACCCCGGTGCAGTGGCTCACCGCCCAGCGCCTGGAGGCGGCCCGTCACCTGCTCGAATCCAGCGACCTCCCGGTCGACCTCGTCGCCCACCGGTCGGGCTTCGGGTCCGCCAACTCCCTGCGCCAGCACATGCGCGCGTCCCTCGGCGTCTCCCCGATCGCCTACCGCCGCACCTTCCAGCCCGCCGCCCCGGCATGACCTGGGAGGTAATCGCCACCCCGGCCGCGCGCTGACAGCATCGGACCGACGGCCCGCACCGGCGGACCGTTCGGCATCGACAGGGGAGAAGACCATGACCGCGTACGCCATCGCCCACCTCCGCCCCGAGACGATGAACGAGGACGTCCTCGCCTACATCGAGGCCATCCAGTCGACGATGGACCCCTTCGGCGGCCGCTTCCTCGTGCACGGCAAGGAGGTCGAGGTCCTGGAGGGCCCCTTCCCCGGAACCGTCGTCGTCATCGGCTTCCCCGACATCGAGCGGGCCCGCGCCTGGTACGCCTCCGATGCCTACCAGGCCATCCTGCCGCTGCGGACGGACCACATAGCCGGCGAGGCCGTCCTGGTCGAGGGCGTCCCGGCCGACTACGACGCGGCGCAGAGGGCCGCCCGCCTGCGCGCCGAAGCCGGCCTCTGACGGGCAACCGGGCACCTTCCTGATCGGCCCCCGACGGGCACGAGCGCCGGGGCTCCTCCTCCGGCGCCGTCGGCCTCGACCTCGACCTGCTCGGTGGCCCGGAGGACCCAGAAATCCACCGTCCATCCCGGCCGGCCCGCGGCCATGCGTCCGTCGTGGGACACGATTCCGGTCGGCCACCAGCCGACCGGGCGGCCGTCCAACGGTCCCGGCCGAGGCGGGCTGAGCCACCGGGATCGCGGCCCGGGGACCGAGCCGCGCACCGCTCCACGGCGCGGCCGCCCGCACGGTGGTCCAGGAGGCGTACCGGGCCGGTGGGGCGGGTGAGCCGCTCGCGGCGGAGCACCGGGGCAGGCGGCGGCGGCAGCGGGGCTTCGCCCGCCGCGGCCTGGGGCGGCAGCGGGGCTTCGCCCGCCGCGGCCTGCGGGACCTGCGAGCATGGGCTCCATGCCTACTCACCTGATCACCGGCGCCGGTTCCGGCATCGGCGCCGCCGTCGCGACCCGCCTGCACGCCCGCGGCGACGACCTCGTCCTCCTGGCCCGCGACGCCGCCCGCGGCAAGCAGCTCGTCGAGCGCTACCCCGGCTCCCGGGTCCTCGTGGGCGACCTCGCCGACCCCGACCGGCTCTCCTGGGCCTTCTCCAAGCAGGCGATCCCCGAGCGCATCGACTCGCTCCTGCACATCGCCGGGATCGTGGACCTCGGACCGGTCGGCGAGCTGCGCCCCAAGACCTGGCACCAGCAGCTGAACGTGAACCTCGTCGCCCCCGCCGAGGTCACCCGGCTGCTGCTGCCCACCCTGCGCGCCTCCAAGGCCACCGTCGTCTTCGTGAACTCCGGCGCCGGCCTCAACGCCCACGCCGACTGGAGCGCGTACGCCGCCTCCAAGCACGGCCTGAAGGCCCTCGCGGACTCGCTGCGCGCCGAGGAGCGGGCCAACGGCGTCCGCGTCACCTCCGTCTACCCGGGCCGCACCGCCAGCCCCATGCAGGCCAAGGTGCATTCCCAGGAGGGCAAGGAGTACGACCCCGCCGCCTGGATCGACCCCGAGTCGGTGGCGACCACGATCGTCATGGCCGTCGACCTGCCCCGCGACGCCGAGGTCAACGACCTGTCCGTCAGGCCGGGCCGATGAGCGCAGGCGCGACGGGCGTCGGCTCGCTGCCCGGCGGTGACGCCCGCGAGGCCGCCAGGACGGCGACCGGCTCCTTCGAGGACTTCCCGTACCTGCCCGAGCTGCCGGCCCGCGGGCCCGGCGCGGACATGATCGGCCGCTCGACCGGGCTGCTCGTCGACATGTACGCGCACGTGGAGCCCAGCGGCTGGCGGATCAGCGACCGGCCCGGGCGCGACACCCGCCGGGCCCGGTCCTGGCTGGGCGAGGACCTGGACGCCCTGGAGGAGTTCACCCAGGGCTACACCGGCAGGCTCAAGGTCCAGGCGGTCGGGCCGTGGACGCTGGCCGCGGCCCTGGAGCTGCACGGCGGCGAGGCGATGCTGCAGGACGCCGGCGCCTGCCGGGACCTGGCCGGATCGCTCGCCGAGGGCCTGCGCGAGCACCTGGCCGACGTGCGCAAGCGGATCCCCGGCGCCGACGTCGTGCTCCAGCTCGACGAGCCGTCCCTGACCGCCGTGCTGCTCGGCCGGGTCCGCTCCGCCAGCGGCTACCGCACCTACCGCGCCGTGGACCGGCAGGTCGTCGAGGGCGCGCTGCGCGACCTGTTCGCCGTCCACGACGGCGAGGTGATCGTCCACTCCTGCGCGCCCGAGGTCCCCTTCGGCCTGCTGCGGCGGGCCGGCGCCACAGGAGTGTCGTTCGATTTCTCCCTGCTCACGGAGCGCGAGGACGACGCCGTCGGAGAGGCCGTCGAAGGCGGCACGAAGCTGTTCGCCGGAGTGGTGCCGGGTACCGACGGCCCGTTGTCGGACCCGGGCGGTAGCGTCATGGGTGTCAGGAAGCTCTGGCGCAGGCTGGGGCTGGCCCCGGGGACTCTCGCGGAGTCCGTCGTGGTCACCCCCTCGTGCGGTCTCGCGGGTGCCTCGCCCGCCTACGCCCGCGCGGTGCAGGCGCATTGCGTCAGAGCGGCGAGGTCGCTCGCCGACAACCCTGAGTGACGGTCGGACGGGCCACGGGAGGACACGGCATGGCAGCCGAACAGCAGGACACGGCAGTACCGGCGGCGGTGCGCGAACAGCACCAGCTGCTGGCCGAGCAGGTCGAGGAGCACCGCTTCCGGTACTACGTGAACGACCAGCCGGTCGTCAGCGACGCCGAGTTCGACCAGCTGCTGCGTTCGCTGGAGGCGCTGGAGGAGCAGTACCCGGAGCTGCGCACGCCCGACTCGCCCACCCAGAAGGTGGCCGGGGCGTACGAGACGGACTTCGCCTCCGTCGAGCACCGCGAGCGCATGCTCTCCCTCGACAACGCCTTCGACGACGAGGAACTGTCCGCCTGGGCCGAGCGGGTGGCCCGGGACACGGGCACCTCCTCGTACCACTACCTGTGCGAGCTGAAGGTTGACGGTCTCGCCGTCAACCTCACCTACGAGAACGGCCGCCTCACCCGGGCGGCCACCCGCGGCGACGGCCGCACCGGTGAGGACATCACGCCCAACGTCCGCACCATCGCCGAGATCCCGGACCGTCTCTCGGGCGACCGGATCCCGGCGCTCGTCGAGATCCGCGGCGAGGTCTACTTCCCGATGGAGAAGTTCGAGGAGCTCAACGCGAGACTCGTCGAGGCCGAGGGCAAGCCCTTCGCCAACCCGCGCAACGCCGCGGCCGGTTCGCTGCGCCAGAAGGACCCGAAGGTCACCGCGAGCCGCCCGCTGCACATGGTCGTCCACGGCATCGGCGCCCGCGAGGGCTTCGAGATCGAGCGCCAGTCGCAGGCGTACGAGCTGCTGCGCGAGTGGGGCCTGCCCACCGCCCGGCACAACAAGGTGGTCTCCTCGCTCGCGGAGGTCCGGGAGTTCATCACGGAGTTCGGCGAGAACCGCCACTCCGTGGAGCACGAGATCGACGGCGTGGTCGTCAAGCTCGACGAGATCGCCCTCCAGGGCCGCCTCGGCTCCACCGCCCGCGCCCCGCGCTGGGCCATCGCCTGGAAGTACGCGCCCGAAGAGGTCAACACCAAGCTGATCGACATCAAGGTCGGCGTCGGCCGTACCGGGCGCGTGACCCCGTACGCCCAGGTGGAGCCGGTCACCGTGGCCGGTTCCGAGGTCGAGTTCGCGACCCTGCACAACCAGGAGGTCGTCAAGGCCAAGGGCGTGCTCATCGGGGACACTGTGGTCCTGCGCAAGGCCGGTGACGTCATCCCCGAGATCCTCGGCCCGGTCGTCGACCTGCGCGACGGCACCGAGCGGGAGTTCGAGATGCCGGCCGAATGCCCCGCCTGCGGGACCGCGCTGCGGCCCATGAAGGAGGGGGACATCGACGTCCGCTGCCCCAACGGTCAAACCTGCCCCGCCCAGTTGCGCGAGCGGCTCTTCTACCTGGCCGGACGGCAGTCCCTGGACATCGAGAACTTCGGCATGGTCGCGGCGGCCGCGCTGACCGGGCCGCTGGAGCCGGCCGAACCGCCCCTGCTCGACGAGGGCGACCTCTTCGACCTGACCATCGAGCAGCTGCTGCCCATCAAGGCGTACGTCCTGGACCAGGACAGCGGACTGCCCAAGCGCGACCCGAAGACGGGCCAGGAGAAGATCGTCACGGTCTTCGCCAACCAGAAGGGCGAGCCGAAGAAGAACGCCCTGGCGATGCTGGAGAACATCGCGGCCGCCAAGGAGCGGCCGCTCGCCCGCATCATCAACGGCCTGTCCATCCGCCATGTCGGACCGGTCGCGGCCGAGGCCCTCGCCCGCGAGTTCCGGTCCATCGCGGCCATCGAGGCGGCGACCGAGGAGCAGCTGACCGCCACCGACGGGGTCGGGGCGATCATCGCGGCCTCCCTCAAGGAGTGGTTCGCGGTCGACTGGCACCGGGAGATCCTGCGCAAGTGGCGGGAGGCCGGGGTGCGGATGGAGGAGGAAGGTTCCGCCGAGGAGGAGGGACCGCGGCCCCTGGAGGGACTGACCGTGGTCGTCACCGGCACTTTGCAGAACCACACCCGGGACGGCGCCAAGGAGGCCCTGCAGAGCCGCGGCGCCAAGGTGACCGGATCCGTCTCCAAGAAGACCTCCTTCGTCGTGGTCGGCGACAACCCCGGCTCGAAGTACGACAAGGCCGTCCAGTTGAAGCTGTCCATCCTCGACGACGCCGGTTTCGCCGTGCTGCTGGAGCAGGGCCCGGACGCGGCGCGCCAGGCCGCGCTTCCGGTGGACGGCGCGGCCGAAGGCGAGTAGACCGAGGGGGCGATCCCCGAAGGGGAGTAGCGAAGGCGAACGGATGCGTGGCGTGCGGCTGTACGGGCGGGCGCACGCCAGGCGCGGCGGACGGTGGTAAACGGCCGGTACAAGGCTGGTCGCAGGGCGATGACCTGTCGGATCATCGGACTGGTGGCAGGGGGCCCCGGTCCAAACTCACCCGTTCGGCGGATACCGTACTGATGAGGATGGCTGGGGCGCATTCGGGCAACCACTGCCGACCGCTGCCCCTGGGAGCCTCCCGCGTCCTACTGTTGAGGGGTGCGCCTGTCGTGCGCGGCTGCAGGATGCGATGTCCGGCCGTGGTGGCACGACATCGGGGCCATCGCGTGACATCGGCATCGCCGGCTGTGAGAGGTACGGGCATGAAACCCACCGAAAGCGCCGACCCGTCACCTGAATTCGGCGGGGACATCCCGTCCATGCGGGCGGGCAGGCTCGGTGTCCTGGGTGCCAGGACACCGGAGACCCGACCGGTCGACACCGGTGAGGGCGGGCAGGGGCGGCGCGGCGTGCTGCCCTTCCTCGTCGTGGGTCTCGCGGTCGTGGTGCTCACCACCGGCATCGCGTCCGCCCTGAGCGACCGTCACGCACTGTTCCCCGGCGGGCCCGTCGGCTGGGCGCTGGCCCTCCTCACCGGCATCATCGTCGGCCACCTGGTCGCCCTCGGCCGGGACCGCTGGTGGGGCGGCACCGGATCGGGCGCCGCGCTCACCCTCGGCGTGCTCATCCTCTACGGCTGGGTGCCCGCCGGACTGGTCTCGCTGGCCGTGGTCTCCCTGGTCGGGGCCGCGCGCCGGCACCGCTGGCGCCAAGGACTGCTCCACGGCTCCGTCGACATCCTCGGCATCGGGGCCGGCGCCCTCGTGCTCGCCGCCTTCGGCGAGACACCCACCGTCGAGACGCCCTGGCTGCCCACCGGCTGGGGGCTGGACGCCGTACCCGAGGTCGTCCTCGTCGCCGTCACCTACCTGCTCGCCACCCGGCTCCTGCTCTGGATCGCGCTCGCGCCGCGCGGCGGCGGGCTGCCCACCGTCGCCCGGACCGCCCTGCTCCGACAGGCCTTAGTGGCGGTCGCGCTGCTCGGCATCGCCCCCCTCATCTGCGTGGTCGCGGTCACCCAGCCGGTGCTGCTGCCGCTCTTCGCCGTACCCCTGATCGCACTGGACTCCACCCTCTGGATCGCCCGGGCACGCGCCGAGGAGCAGCTGCGGGACCCGCTGACCGGCCTGCCGAACCGGCAGTGGCTGCTGGAACGGGCCTGGTCCGCCCTGGACGAGGCTGAACGTTTGGGCACCCGGTCGGCGCTCGTGCTCATCGACCTGGACCGCTTCCGGGCCGTCAACGACACGCTCGGGCACCTGGCCGGCGACCGGCTGCTCCTGCAGATCGCCGACCGGCTGCGCCAGGCCCTGCCCGAGGAGGCCGAGGCCGCGCGCCTGGGCGGTGACGAGTTCGCCGTACTGCTCCCCGTCGCCGACTCCACCACCAGCGCCCAGCGCGTCGCCCGCCACCTGGTCGCGGCACTCAGCTCCCCGCTCGACCTGGACGGACTCACGCTCGTCCTGGAGGCCAGCGCCGGCCTCGCCGTCTTCCCCGACCACGCACTGGACGCGGAGGGGCTGCTGAGGCGCGCGGACGTGGCGATGTACCAGGCCAAGCGGGACCGTACGGGCGTGGAGGTGTACGAGTCCAAGCGCGACAGCAACACGCCCGACCGCCTGGGGCTCCTCGGCGACCTGCGCAGGGCCCTCGACGCCGGCGAGGTGGAACTCCACTACCAGCCGAAGGTCCGCTTCGACGGACAGGTCGCAGGTCTCGAGGCGCTGGTCCGATGGGTCCACCCGGAGCGCGGGCGGGTCCCCCCGGACGAGTTCATCGCCATCGCCGAGACCTCCGGGCTGATGCCGCACCTGACCGAGTACGTGCTGGAGACCGCCCTGGCCCAGGTGGCCCGCTGGCGCGCCCAGGGCCTGAAGGTCCCCGTCGCCGTCAACGTCTCACCGCGCGACGTCCACACCCCCGGCTTCGCCGGAGCGGTGGCCGCGCGACTGGCCCGCCACGGGGTCCCGGCGAGCGGCCTGCAGCTGGAGATAACGGAACACGTCCTGCTGGAGGACCCCCAGCGGGCGGCGGACACCATGGCCGGCCTCACCGGGCACGGCGTGAAGATGTCCCTGGACGACTTCGGCACCGGCTACTCCTCCCTCGTCCACCTGCGCCGCCTGCCGGTCAGCGAGCTGAAGATCGACCGCTCGTTCGTGGGCCGGCTCGCGGTCGACACGCAGGACGCGGAGATCGTCCGGTGCACCGTGGACCTCGCGCACTCGCTCGGCCTGCTCGTCGTGGCCGAGGGCGTCGAGGACGACGAGACCTGGGAGCGGCTGCGGGACCTGGGCTGCGACGCCGTGCAGGGGTGGCTGGTGGCCGCCGCGATGCCGCCGCAGGAGGCCACCGCCTGGCTGCTGGCCCGCGGCGAGCGCGGCTGGCGCCGCCCGGCGGACATCACGGCGGAGCTGGCGGCGGCCGAGGCCGACGCGGTCTGACCGCCGCCGGCCCGCGCCTCGAACGCCGGCAGGGCTCGAGCGCCGGCAGGGCTCGACAGGGCCGGCAGGGCTCGAACGCCGGCCCGCGCCTCGAACGCCGGCAGGGCTCGAGCGCCGGCAGGGCTCGACAGGGCCGGCAGCGCCCTCCGCCTGCCGGCCCCGCCGGGGTTCGAGCCGCCGGGTCCGGGGCGGAGCCCCGGTCGGTGAGCGGCGCCGGTGATCGGGGCGCCGGTCCGGCGGAGCAGCGGACGCACCCCGTACGGCGGGCCCCCGCCCGGACCCGCACGGCGGCCCGGGCCAAACCGTTTCGCAGGCCGAGCGCCCGGACCCATAGGATTGGGTCCGAAACGAAACATCCACCCACCCCCAGAGGATCGCTGCATGCCTGGCATTACGCGCGAGGAGGTCGTCCACCTCGCACGGCTGGCGCGCCTTGAGCTGTCCAGCAACGAGCTGGATCACTTCGCCGGACAGCTCGACGACATCATCGGCGCGGTCGCCCGTGTCTCCGAGGTCGCCGACCAAGACGTCCCGCCGACCTCCCACCCGCTGCCGCTGACGAACGTCATGCGCGCGGACGAGGTCCGTCCGTCGCTCACCCCCGAGCAGGCGCTCTCCGGTGCTCCCGCCCAGGAGCAGCAGCGTTTCAAGGTGCCGCAGATCCTGGGGGAGGACTAACAGCCATGGTCGACATCATCAAGCTCACGGCCGCCGAGACCGCCGAGAAGATCGCCTCCGGCGAGCTCACGGCCGTCGAGGTGACCGAGGCCCACCTGGCCCGCATCGACGCCACCGACGAGAAGGTCCACGCCTTCCTGCACGTGGACCGCGAGGGCGCGCTCGCCCAGGCCCGCGCCGTCGACGCCAAGCGCGCGGCCGGCGAGAAGCTCGGCCCGCTGGCCGGCGTGCCCCTCGCCCTCAAGGACATCTTCACCACGGTCGGGATCCCGACCACCGTCGGTTCGAAGATCCTCGAAGGCTGGATCCCCCCCTACGACGCCACCCTGACGCGCAAGCTCAAGGAAGCCGACGTCGTCATCCTCGGCAAGACCAACATGGACGAGTTCGCCATGGGGTCCTCCACCGAGAACAGCGCCTACGGCCCGACCGGCAACCCCTGGGACCTCACCCGGATCCCCGGCGGCTCCGGCGGCGGCTCCGCCGCGGCCCTCGCCGCGTTCCAGGCCCCGCTCGCCATCGGCACCGACACCGGCGGCTCCATCCGCCAGCCCGCAGCCGTCACCGGCACCGTCGGCGTGAAGCCCACCTACGGCGGCGTCTCCCGCTACGGCATGGTCGCCTTCTCCTCCTCCCTCGACCAGGGCGGTCCCTGCGCCCGTACGGTCCTGGACGCGGCCCTCCTGCACGAGGTGATCGCCGGGCACGACCCGCTCGACTCCACCTCCATCGACGCCCCGGTCCCGCCGGTCGTCGAGGCCGCCCGCAACGGGTCGGTCGCCGGCATGCGCGTCGGTGTCGTCAAGCAGTTCGCAGGCGAGGGCTACCAGGCCGGCGTCGTCCAGCGCTTCAACGAGTCGGTGGAGCTCCTCAAGGAGCTCGGCGCCGAGATCGTCGAGCTGGACTGCCCGTCCTTCGACCTCGCGATGGCCGCGTACTACCTGATCGCACCCTCCGAGTGCTCCTCGAACCTGGCCCGTTTCGACGCCATGCGCTACGGCCTGCGCGTCGGCGACGACGGCACCAAGTCCGCCGAGGACGTCACCGCCCTGACCCGCGAAGCCGGCTTCGGCGACGAGGTCAAGCGCCGCGTCATCCTCGGTACGTACGCGCTCAGCTCCGGCTACTACGACGCGTACTACGGCTCCGCCCAGAAGGTCCGCACCCTCATCTCGAAGGACTTCGAGAAGTCCTTCGAGCAGGTCGACGTGATCGTCTCCCCGACGACCCCGACCACCGCCTTCCCCATCGGCGAGCGCACCGACGACCCGCTCGCCATGTACCTCGCGGACCTGTGCACCATCCCGACCAACCTGGCCGGCAACTCCGCCATGTCGCTCCCCTGCGGCCTGGCACCGGAGGACGGCCTCCCGGTCGGGCTGCAGATCATCGCCCCCGCCATGAAGGACGACCGGCTGTACAAGGTCGGCGCGGCCGTCGAGGCCGCCTTCGTCGCGCGCTGGGGTCACCCGCTGCTCGAGGAGGCACCGTCGCTGTGAGCACCAGTGCACTGTCCAAGGCCAAGGGCTTCAAGAAGTCCAAGACCGGCACCTACCTGTCGATCGGCACCACCGCCTTCGGCGCCATCAGCGTGATCAAGCAGGTCAAGAAGGCCCGCAGCGAGAACGACATGCTGAAGCTGGTCGACGCCGCCGTGTCCGCCGCCGCCATCGTCACCGGCCTCGCGATCCTGTACCGCGAGCTCAAGCGCCTGGGCGACGACGACGTCCTGCTGGGCTGAGAGGGAAAGTTTCACCGTGACCACCTTCACCGAACTGCTGTCGTACGAGGACGCCCTGGCGTCGTACGACCCCGTCATGGGCCTCGAGGTCCATGTCGAGCTCGGCACCAGGACCAAGATGTTCTGCGGCTGCTCCACCGAGCTCGGCGGCGAGCCCAACTCGCAGACCTGCCCGACCTGCCTCGGCCTGCCCGGATCCCTCCCGGTCGTCAACGCGATCGGCGTCGAGTCCGCCATCAAGATCGGTCTCGCGCTGAACTGCGAGATCGCCGAGTGGTGCCGCTTCGCCCGGAAGAACTACTTCTATCCGGACATGCCGAAGAACTTCCAGACCTCCCAGTACGACGAGCCCATCGCCTTCAATGGCTACCTGGACGTCCAGCTGGAGGACGGCGAGATCTTCCGCGTGGAGATCGAGCGCGCCCACATGGAGGAGGACACCGGCAAGTCGCTGCACGTCGGCGGCGCCACCGGCCGTATCCACGGCGCGTCCCACTCCCTGCTGGACTACAACCGTGCCGGCATCCCGCTCATCGAGATCGTCACCAAGCCGATCGAGGGCGCGGGCGAGCGGGCCCCCGAGGTCGCCAAGGCGTACGTGGCCGAGCTGCGCGAGGTCATCAAGGCGCTCGGCGTCTCCGAGGCCCGCATGGACAAGGGCCAGATGCGCTGCGACGTGAACCTGTCGCTGCGTCCCAACGGGACGAAGGAATTCGGCACCCGCTCGGAGACCAAGAACGTCAACTCGCTGCGTTCCGTCGAGCGCGCCGCGCGCTTCGAGATCCAGCGGCACGCGGCCGTGCTGTCCTCCGGTGGCTCGATCGTGCAGGAGACCCGGCACTTCCACGAGGAGGACGGCTCCACCACGGCCGGCCGCATCAAGGACAACGCCGAGGACTACCGGTACTTCCCGGAGCCCGACCTGGTGCCCGTGGCGCCGGCCCGTGAGTGGGTCGAGGAGCTGCGCACCGGTCTGCCCGAGATGCCGCGCGTGCGCCGCAACCGCCTCCGCGAGGAGTGGGGCGTCAGCGAGCACGACATGCAGTCGATCCTCAACGCGGGCGCGGTGGACTCCATCGTCGCCACCATCGAGGAGGGCGCCGACCCGGCCGCCGCCCGCAAGTGGTGGATGGGCGAGCTGGCCCGCAACGCCAACGAGCAGGGCGTCGTCGTCGACGAGCTGCCGATCACCCCGGCGCAGGTGGCCCGGGTCGCGGCCCTGGTCGCGGCGGGCGACCTGAACGACAAGCTGGCCCGTCAGGTCATCGAGGGCGTCCTCGCCGGCGAGGGCACCCCGGACGAGGTCGTCGAGAAGCGCGGCCTGAAGGTCGTCTCGGACGAGGGCGCGCTCGGCGCGGCCGTCGACGAGGCCATCACGGGCAACGCCGCCATCGCCGACAAGATCCGCGGCGGCAAGATCGCCGCGGTCGGAGCCCTGGTCGGCGCGGTCATGAAGACCACCCGCGGCCAGGCCGACGCGGCGCGCGTCAAGGAGCTCATCCTGGAGCGCCTGGGCGTTTCCGAGGGCTGAGCCCTTCGGCCCCTGACGGCCCGAACACCCCGAGGCCCCGCACCCGTTGGTGCGGGGCCTCGGTCGTCTCCTGCACACTGGACGATCAAGTCGGCCGAAGGGCGGGGGAGTTGCGGGTGGAGATCGGGGCGATGGTCATTGCGGCCGTGGGCGTGGCGGGCACCCTGGGTGGGGCGCTCCTCACCCAGCGCGGCGTGGAGCGCGCGAAACGCAGGGAGCTGGAACTCCTGCGCGGTCACGAGGAGATCCGCGACTACCTGACGCTGCGGCGGTCCTGCTACGCGGACCTCAACCGGGACGCCCGGCAGTTCACCACCGCCCTCAACCGTCACCTCCACGTCATGCGCGAGCGTACGGTCGAGGAAGCGGACCGGGAGGCGCTCGACGCGGCGAAGGACGCCCAGCGCGACCGCTACTCCGAGGCGCAGATGATCGCCCCGGATGCGGTGCTCGGGCCTGCGAGCGCCGTCAACGACGCCCTGAGCGTGGTCTACGGCCAGGTCAAGCGCCTGGAACGGGGCGCCCCCGAGGAGGGCGAGACGATGGCCGCGGTCTCCGGGGCCCAGCAGGAGATCTGGGCACTGCTCCGGGAGATGCGTGCGGCCATGCGGGCCGACCTCGGGGTGTCGGACGGGACCGGCTCCGTCAGCGCTTGAGCACGGGGGCCGCGAGGACGGCGTTGCCGCGGTCCTTGCACCCCTGTTCCACCTTGATGCGCAGGCGCAGGGCACCCTTGATGTCCAGGGACTTGGTGACGGGCTTGCCCAGGTGGACCAGTTCGGAGAAGGTCGCCGGTTTGTCGTCCACCGAGATGGTCAGCCGCGCCTGTTCCACGGTCGACCCGTCGTCGATCCCGGCGGTGAACTCCAGTGTGGACCAAGCCCTGTTGACGTCGTACTCGATGGCCGCACCGTAGTAGCAGCTGCCGAGCAGCGCCGCCCCGTACTCCGTGGTGTTCAGCTTGGCCGAGCCGACCTCGAAGTTGTCCACGTCGCCCACGGAGGCCAGCACGGTCAGGTCGGCGACGTTGCTGTCCTTGACCGCCCCCGGGGCGTGGGCGCCCGAGGAGGACGCCGCCGGTGTCGGGGAGGCCCCGGGCGTGGCCCCGTCCGTGGCCGCCTGCTCCGAAGGGGCCGGTGACGCGGGGGCCGTGGCCGCCGGGGTGGTGTCCCCGCCGGCCTTGCCGTCCTTGGCGGCGTCCGGTCCGCCCTTGTTCCCGAGGAGCCGTACGCCGAGCACCGCGAGCACGGCCAGTACCGCCACGGTGGCCGCCGAGCCCAGGACCACCGCGGTCCGCTTCCTCTTCGCCCTGCCCGGGGGCGCGGGCTCCGGAGCGCTCCCCGCAGGGCCCGGGCTCGCGTGGTACGCCGCCGGGCCGTAGCCGGCGGGGACCGCGTCGGGAACCGTGTCGGGCACGGTGGACGGCGGCGTGGCGAGCGGCGGGGCCGGCACGGCCGGTGCCGTCGGCGCCGGGTCGGGCGCAGTCGCCGGGGCGGTCGTCACGTACGGCGGCGGCTGGGGCGCGGCCTCGGCGGGCCGGGCCGGCGGCGCGGCGGGCTGGGGCGGCACCACGGGCGGCGGAGGCGCCGTCGGCTTCGGCGGGGAGTCCTGGAGGGCGGACCGCTGCGACGTCGTGGAGGTGGCGGTGGACACCACGGCGCGGCGTACGTCCTTCATCCACCCGGCCAGGTTCACCGGCCGCCGGGAGGGTTCCTCCGCGTAGAGGTCGGTGATCCGGGCCCGCTGTTCGGCGTCCAGCACCGCGATCTGCGGCAGTTCGGCCATCGCCCGCGCCAGCTGCTGCGGGGAGGCGGGCGGCGACTCCCCGCTGAGCAGGAAGTACGCGATCGCCCCGAAGGCGTACCGGTCGGTGCCCGGTGTCCGCTTGCCCTCGAACACCTCGGGCGCCGCGTAGCCGGGGGTGAACCAGACCTCGGCCGTCTGGTGATCGGCGGTCAGCTTGCTGAGGCCGAAGTCCACCAGCGTGGCCTGCCCGTGCGCGTCGACCATCACATTGCCGGGGGAGAGGTCGCCGTGGACGACCTGGCGCCCCGAGGGCGTGGCCTTCCCCGAGTGCAGCCAGTCCAGCACCTCGGCCAGCTGCTCCAGGGTCCGCATGACCTCGCGCCGCTCGGCGGCGGTGGCGAGCGTCCGTTCGGCCCGCCAGTCCCGCAGGTCGAGCCCGTCGATGTGGTTCATGACCAGGACGAGCGCCCGGCCGGTCAGGGTGGACGATTCCCCGGGCCGGTGGATCGGCGGCCCCTCGAAGTGCTCGCGCACCCCCACGACGCCGGGCCGGTGGACGAATCTCAGCAGTTCCGCCTGCTCGTTCCACTTCTGGCTGATGCGGTCGAAGACCTCTGGCGTGATGGTCGTCTTGGAGTCGAGCACCTTGACGACGACGGGCTCCGACCCGCCGGCGAGCTCGATCTCGGCGAGGTAGAGCACGGCCTCCCCGCCGCGCCCGATCGACCTGAGCAGGCGGTAGCGGTCCGCTGCCGCGTCCGGCCCGATGTGCAGAATCTGGCTGGTCAATGTCCCCCCAGCGGCGGGTTGGTGAGTGACCATCAGTCTTTCGTGACCGGAATCACCCGGTCAATCGGAACGATCGTTTGCCGTGACCGTCCAGGTGTTCGCCGTCGCCGGGGCGCCCGGCTCGCGGAACCGCCCACCGGGCAGCCTCCGTTCGCCGAACGCCCCGCCGGTGGGCGGCGCAGGTCAGCGGCTTCCCGCGGGCGGCGCCGGTGCGTCGAGGAAGACGAGGCGGGCCAGCTTGGCCGGGAGGTGGACCTCGGGCAGGTCGATCTCCGGCAGCACCACCTCGGGGCCGAGCACGAACCCGGTGCGTTCCAGCCGCGCGATGGCCTTGGTGTTGCGCGCGTCCGGCTCGGCGACCACGCGCCGGGTGGCCGGGTCGGAGAACACGAAGGAGAGGAAGGCCGCCAGGAGGCCCCCGGTGAAGCCGGGCCGGGGGTCGCCCTCGCAGGGGCCGATCAGCAGGTGCACGCCGACGTCGCCCGGACGGGCGTCGTAGCACTCGCACACCCGGTCCGCTTCGCAGTCGTACGTCTGGAAGAGCGCGACCGGCTCGTCCTCCAGGGCCACGAGGAAGGCGTGGTGAGTGGTGCGGCGGTCGATGTCCTCGTAGATCTCCCGGACCAGTTCCAGGCCGGCCCCGCCCATGCCCCAGAAGCGGGCCCGCTCCTGCGTGACCCAGCTGTGGATCAGGCCGGCGTCGGCGGCCGGATCGACCGGGGTGACGGTGACGGTGCCGAAGCCCTCCACGAGGTGGGTGTGGACGGGCTGCCGGGCGGCGGCTGCGGCGGTCATACCGACTCCTCGGTCAGCCGGGCCCAGTCGGTGACGACGGGAACGAGTTCGCAGCGCGCCCACAGGGGCAGCTGGTCGCGGTGATGGGGGCTGCCGGTGACGCCGTCCGCGCCCAGCGGGACCGCCCAGAGGCTGTCCTCGCGGCGGGCCAGGTCCCATACGTAGCGGGCCGCCGACGCACGGGCGGTGACGTCGGTGAAACCGGGTACGGACGAGGTGGCGTTCACGCAGTCGTGGTCGCCGCCGAGGCCGGGCCACTCGGGGGCGTCGGGGTCGGGTACCGCCTGCCAGGGGGCCAGGCGGTGGACCTCCGACCACGGGGTGTCGGGGGAGCCCGCCGCGGCGGTCTCCTCCAGGGCGGCCCGGACGTGCGCCGCGCGGTCCAGCTCCGGCACGAGGGACGTGGTGAGCAGGCCTTCGAGCGCGTAACCGATCTTGGGCACCAGGTACAGCCAGGGGTGGAACACCGCAGGTCCGGAGGGCGCCCCCGCCAGGTCCGCGAAGACGGGATCGGCGGCGAAGCGGCGTACGGTCGCGGTCCGGAAGGCCGAGAAGACGGTGGCGTCGGTGCTGTCCGCCTCCATGCGCCGGTCCCAGGCCAGCAGCCGGGTGCGCAGCTCCCGTGCGGCCGGGGTCAGCCCGTCGAAGCCGGGCAGCAGGGCGAGCAGCGGCTCGGCCGAGGCCAGGTGGGTGTCGCGGTGCACGTCGGCCATCGCCTTCGGCGACCAGTCCGCGGAGCCGCTGAGCAGCTCGCGGATGCGGTCGGCGCGGTGCGGGGGCGCGAACTCCACGCCCAGCGGGGAGGCGATGCCGCGCGCGTTCGCCATCACGGCGAAGCCCTGCACGGGCTCGGCCGGGGTCGGTGCCCAGCCCTGCCAGGCGTGCTCCGGGTCCCACGCGGGCACGGGGCGCAGCCGGTTGGCGGGGTGGCGCAGCGGAACGGCGCCCGCGACGCGGTGCAGCAGGCCGCCCTCGGTGTCGGCGGCGTGGACGACGTTGACCGGCTCGGCCCAGCCGTCGAGGGCGCGGTCGATGTCGGCGACGGTCCGGGCCCGCAGCAGGGCGGGCAGGACGGCGAAGCCGAGATCGCGCCGGACGCGGGGCGGGTAGCGCAGGGAGAGGGTCTGCGTGCTGCCGTCGGCGCGGCTCGCGGCGTCGGCATCGGCGACGTCCGCGTCCGCACCGGGGTCGCCGGGCGCGTGCACGACCACCGGGCCGCGGGCGGTCTCCAGGATCTCCACCTCGACGTCGTCGCCGCCCGCTACGGCGATGGTCTCCGTGTGGCGTGCGACGGGCTCCCAGACCCCGTCCGGGCCGAGGGCCTCGACGACGCAGCCGTCGCCGCGGCGCAACTGCTCTACGTACAGGTCCTGGTAGTCGGACATGGCGTTGGTGATGGCCCAGGCGGCGCTGCCGGTGTGCCCGAAGTGGGCGAGGCCGGGGACGCCGGGGACGGCGAGGCCCAGGACGTCGTAGTCCGGACAGGACAGGCGGATCTGCTGGTAGACGCCCGGGTCCTCGATGAAGCGGTGCGGGTCGCCCGCGATGATCGCCGCGCCGGTGGTGGTGCGGTCGCCGGGCACCATCCAGCCGTTGCTGCCGGCGATGCGGGGACCGTCGGTGGCGAAGAGGGTGAGCGCGTCGTCGCCCAGGGCGCGGGCCACGCGCTCGCGCCACAGCTTGGTGGGGAAGCCCGCGAAGAGGATGTGCGTGGCGATCCAGATCGCCAGCGGCACCCACGGTTCCCAGGGCGAGGGGGCGAGGCCGGTGCGGGCGAAGCGCTCGTCGCGGGCGGCACCGGCGGCCAGGCCCTCGTTGACGCCGTCCACGTACGAGCGCACCCAGGCGGCGGTCGCGGGGTCGTCGGTCTCCATGGCCGCGAAGCAGAGGCGGGCGGTGTCGGCGAGGCGGCTCTGGCGGGCGAAGCGGTCCCAGGTGACGGAGTCCGGGCCGAGGAAGGAGGCGCTGGAGCCCTCGGCGCGGTGCCGTTCCACCTCCAGCTGCCAGGCGCGGTCGTGGGCGGTGACCCGGCCCTGGGCGTGGGCGAGCGCGAGTTCGCCCGATGCGCGCAGGTGGGGGATGCCCCAGGGGTCGCGGAAGACGTCGTAGGATTCCGGGGTCTGCCCGGAGGGCCTGCCCCGGGCGCCCGCGTCCGACGCCGGGTCGCTCTGGCTGCTCACACTGCTGCTCACGCTGCTCACACTCTCCCCGATGGCGCATTAGGTTAGGCTGACCTAACTATAAAGGTGTCAGGGGAGGGGTCGGACATGGCGGTCGGCAAGGGTTGGGAGGGCGTGGTCCTCAAGCTCCTGCGGGGCAAGGACTTCACGTTCACGGTGACCGGGGCGGAAGACGTCACGGAGCACTACCGCCGGGTGTACTTCACCGACGGCGGACTGCTGGCCGCCGCCGGCGAATCGCTGCACCCGACGATGTGGGTACGGGTCTGGTTCCAGAACGCGGGCAAGCCGCACCAGCGGGCCTACACCCTGGTGGACCCTGATCCCGAAGCGGGCACCTTCTGCTTCGAGTTCGCCCTGCACGACGGGGTCGCCAGCGACTGGGCGCGCGGCGCGAAGCCGGGCGACACCGTCGAGGCCACCGTGCAGGGCACCGGATTCTCCGCCCCGGCGCCGTCCCCGGAACGCCTGCTGGTCATCGGCGACCCCGCCTCCCTCCCGGCGATCAACTCACTGCTGGACGCCTTCCCCCGCCTGCCCGCGACCATCTGGTTCGAGACCCAGCACACCTCCGACACGGACCTGCCGGTACGCCTGGACGCGGAGCGGCACGACATGCGCCGGGTGCCGCGGGACGGCACGGCGCTGGCCGACCGGGTCCGGGCCGAACTGCCGGAGCTGCTCGGCGACCCGGGATCGGCATACGTCTGGCTCGCCTGCGACACGGCCACGACCCGCACCCTGACGGCCTACCTGCGCAAGGACCTCGGCCTGCCGAAGCAGCGGGTCAACGGCCTGGGGTACTGGCGCGCCGCCTAGACCTGTTGTCCGGGCGGGTGCGGGTGCGGGTGCGGGTGCGGGTGCGGGCGCGCTTGCGCGTGCGGCGCGGGCCGGGGCGGGGGACGGGGCCTATGCCCCGGTCGCCCCGTCGATCGCCTCGCGCAGGAGGTCCGCATGGCCGTTGTGGCGCGCGTACTCGTGGATCAGGTGGAGCATGACCAGGCGCAGCGAAGCCTCCTCCTCCCACCGCGGCACGAACGCCGTCACCTCCAGGGACGCGGCGGCCGCCTCGATGCGGCGGGCGCGCGCCACCTCCTCCTCCCAGGCGGTGAACGCCTCGGCGCGGCTCGAACCGGAGGCGTCGTAGGCGGCCTGGAAGTCGTGGCTGTCCGACCACAGGTGCGGGAGCTCCTCGCCGCCGATGACACGGCGGAACCAGTGCCGCTCCACCTCTGCCATGTGCCGGACCAGTCCCAGCAGCGACAGGGTGGACGGGGGCATCGAGGCCCGGCGCAGCTGCTCGTCGGTGAGCCCCTCGCACTTCCAGGCGAGGGTGGCCCGGTGGTAGTCGAGGTAGGCGCGGAGGGTCTCGCGTTCGTCCCCGGTCAGGGGCGGGCTGATGCGTTCCATGTCCAAGATCCTGCCCGTCGGCCCCGGGGCCGCGGAACCCCCGTCCTGCGCCGGGCCGGCCCGGCGTGACCGGCCCGTGCGGCCTCAGTCCGCGTCCGGGCCCGGCCGCGTCCAGATGTACGGCACCGTCACGCCCATCACCCCGAAGCCCAGCCGCTCCAGGATCGGACGGCTGTCGTCCGAGGCGTCCACCTGGAGGTAGGGGATGCCGAGCTCCGCCGCCAGGCGCGCACGGTGGGCGACGAGAAGGCGGTAGATGCCCCGGCCGCGCCACTGCGGGACCGTCCCGCCGCCCCACAGGCCGGCGAAGGCCGCCCCCGGCCGCATCTCCATCCGCGCGGCGCTCACCGGGACGTCACCCGCCATCGCGACCACCGCGGCGATGGTCTCCGGTTCGTCGCGCAGCCGGCTCAGCAGCGCCTCCCGGATCCGGGGCCGCTCCGTGCCGAAGGCCCGCGCGTGGACCTCCATCATCAGGTCCACCCCGGCCCCGTCCGTCACCACCCGCAGGGTGATCCCCTCCGGCGGCTCCACCGGCAGCTGCGCGAGCTCGGCCACCAGTCCCACCATCAGCGTCTCCGGCGGCTCCGGTACGAAGCCCGCGGCGCGCAGCCGGTCCCCGAGGTCCACCGGCCGGTCGTGCTCGTACAGCTTCCACTCGAAGTCCGGGCAGCCGCGCTCCGCGAAGAAGGCCACCTGCGCGGCGATCTGCGCGTCCGCCGTCTGCGCGTCGAGGTCCGACCAGAGCACGCCGTTCCAGCCGAGGCCGGGCACGCTCTGCCGGACGACCGGGCCCACCCGTTCCACGAGCGCGTCCCCGCCGTCGGCCTGCGCACCCTCGCGCACCTCGGCGTCGAACCGGGCGCGCACCTTCAGCAGTTCATCAAGATCCATCGTCATCCGCCCAGCTCACCAGTGACCTGCGGGCCGCACAACTGCATTAGCCTCACCAGCGTGAACGACGACCTCACCATCTACACCGGCAAGGCCGCCCCCGACGCCGCCGCCGACCGCGGCTGGCTCCTCGGTCACTTCAAGGACCCGGCCGATCCCCGTCACAGCGAGGACGTGGAGATCAAATGGGGTGTCCACCCCAAGGGCGACGAACGCGAGCGCTGGGCGACCGCCGAGAAGCGCACCGCGCTGCTGGTCCTGATCAGCGGACGTTTCCGGCTGGAGTTCCCGGGGCGGACCGTCGTCCTCGCCGAGCAGGGCGACTACGTGCTCTGGGGGCGCGGCGTCGACCACTCCTGGTACGCGGAGGAGGACGCGGTCGTCCTCACCGTCCGCTGGCCCTCGATCCCCGGCTACCGGGTCGACGAGCCCGAGGACCGGGAGAACGCCCTCGCCCCGGCGACCTCCGGAGGGACCGGGACCCCGGCCGGCACCTGAGTTCCCGCACCCCTCCCGATCCTGCTGTGACGATGCACACGAAATGGGCCAACGATCACGAAACGCTGAGATCGTGGGGGTTGCAGACCATCTGGGCCGAACCACGGGGCGACCCCCGGGCCTTCGGCCGGGCCTTCACGAGTTCACGCGTTCTTTGCGACGGGCTGTCTCCCGGTAAAGATCCGAACCCACCAGGGAGCACGTCCGTTGGCAGTCTTCGCGCGGTGGTGCATGCGCCACCGCCTCCTCGCCGTCCTGATCTGGCTGCTCGCCCTCGGCGGGACCGCGGCGGCCGCAGTGACCGCCGGAGCGGCGTTCTCCAACGACTACGAGGTCCCCGGCACCGAGTCCGGGAAGGCGAACGACCTCCTGCGTGAAGGCTTCCACGGCCAGGGCGGCGACACCGACACCATCGTGTGGCGGGCCCCGGACCATCACAGCGTCCGCACCCCGGACATCGAGCAGCGCATGACCCGGGCCCTCGACGCCGTCGCCGCACTGCCCGGTGTCGGGTCGGTCGCCGGACCGTACGGTTCCGGCCCCGAGAGCGCCGCGCGCATCAGCCCCGACGGGCGCACCGCCTACGCCGTGGTGACCTTCGACCGGCCGGCCGACGCCGTACCCAAGGCCCAGGCCAGGGCCGTCGTCGACACCGCGAAGAACCCCACCACCGAGGCCGGCGGACTCCAGGTCGAACTGGGCGGCCGCGCCATCCAGCTCACCGAGGCCCCCACCGCGCACCTCGCCGAGATCATTGGCGTGGCCGTCGCGGCCCTCGTCCTCTTCCTCGCCTTCGGATCCCTCGCCGCGAGCCTGCTGCCCATCGCGACCGCCCTCGTCAGCGTCGGCACCGCCTATTTCGGCATCACCCTGCTCGGTCACGCGATGCCGGTCGCCGACTTCGCCCCCATGCTCGGCACCCTCATCGGCCTCGGCGTCGGCATCGACTACGCGTTGTTCATCGTCACCCGGCACCGCAAGGGCCTCATGCGCGGCCTTCCCGTGGAGGAGGCAGCCGCCGGGGCCGTCGCCACCACCGGCCGGGCCGTCGTCTTCGCGGGCCTCACCGTCTGCATCGCGCTGCTCGGCATGCTGGTGCTGCGGCTGAGCTTCCTCAACGGCGTCGCGATAGCGGCATGCGTGACGGTCGTCCTGACCGTCGCCGCCTCGGTGACCCTGCTGCCCGCGCTGCTCTCCTGGATCGGCCTGCGCGCCCTCTCCGGCCGTGAGCGCCGCAGGCTCGCCGCCGAGGGCCCGCAGCCCGAGCGGACCTCCGGCTTCGCCGCCCGCTGGTCCGCCTTCGTCGAGCGCCACCCCAAACTGCTCGGCGCCGTCGCCACCGCCGTCATGGTGGTCCTGGCCCTGCCCACCCTCTCGCTCCACCTGGGCACCTCCGACCAGGGCAACAACCCCGCCGGTTCCACCACCCGACAGGCCTACGACCTGCTCGCGGACGGCTTCGGGCCCGGCGCGAACGGCCCGCTCGCCGTCGTCGCCCGCCTGGACGGCGCCGGGGACCGGCTCGCCGTGGACCGGCTGGAGCAAGCCCTCCGGGCGACGCCGGGCGTCGCCTCCACCGGCCCCGCCGTCTTCAACCGCAGCGGCGACACGGCCGTCCTGACTGTCGTACCGGACTCCGCCCCCCAGTCCCGGGCCACGAGCGACCTCGTCGACACGCTCCGGCAGGACGTCATCCCGCGCGCCGGCCAGGACAACTCCATGGAGGTCCACGTCGGCGGAGTGACAGCCGCCTACGACGACTTCGCCGAGGTCATCATCGGGAAGCTGCCGCTGTTCGTGGGCGTGGTCATCGCCCTCGGCTGCGTCCTGCTGCTGCTGGCCTTCCGGTCCATCGGCATCCCGCTGAAGGCGGCGGCCATGAACGTCGCCGCCGTCGCCTCCTCCTTCGGCGTCGTGGTCGCGATCTTCCAGTGGGGCTGGGGAAGCGAACGGCTGGGCCTGGGCAGCGCAGGCCCCATCGAGCCCTTCCTGCCCGTGATCATGGTGTCCGTCCTCTTCGGACTGTCGATGGACTACCAGGTCTTCCTCGTCAGCCGGATGTACGAGGAGTGGCTGGAGACCGGCGACAACAGGCGCGCCGTGCGCGTCGGCCTCGCCGAGACCAGCCGGGTCATCAACTCGGCCGCCGTCATCATGATCTCCGTCTTCCTCGCCTTCGTGCTCAGCGGCGACCGCATCATCGCGATGTTCGGCATCGCGCTCGCCGCGGCCGTGGCCCTCGACGCCTTCGTCCTGCGCACCCTCCTCGTCCCGGCCCTGATGCACATGCTCGGCGGCGCCAACTGGTGGCTGCCGGCCTGGCTCGACCGGCGGCTCCCCCGGATCAGCATCGAGCCCCCCGAGCACCGTCCGCATGCGAAACTTCCGGCACAGCGGTCCGACACCGTCCCCACCACGAGCGAGGACGAGGCCGAGCCCGCCACAGCCTCCCGGTGATCCGGCGAACCGCCGCACGAGACCCAAGGAAGAAGCCGCATGTTCTCGATAGACCTCGCCGAAGGCGCCCAGCTGTTCCCGCTGGAGGCCCGGCACGCCGAGGAGTTCTTCGCGCACATCGAACGCGGCCGCGAGTACATCGGCCAGTACGTCGGCTTCCCGGACCGGTCCCCGGACGTCGACTCCGCCAGGGCCTTCCTGGCCAAGTACGCCGTGAAGGCCGGTGAGGACGGCGCCCGCTTCTTCGGCATCCGCCTCGACGGCACCCTCGTGGGTGGCGTCCTCTTCCCCAACTTCGACGCCGACGGCGGGAACTGCGAGATCGGCTGCTGGCTGGAGCCCGCCGCGGCCGGCCGCGGCCTGGTGACCAAAGCCTGCCGGGTCCTGATCGACTACGCCTTCGGCGAGCGCGGCATGCACCGCGTCGAATGGCACGCCGCCACCGGCAACAAGAAGAGCCTCGCCGTCGCCGAACGCCTCGGCATGACCCGCGAAGGCGTCATGCGGGAGAACTACCTCCACCGGGGCGTCCGCCAGGACACCGAGGTCTGGTCGGTCCTCGCCCACGAGTGGGCCGCAACCCGCTCCTCCTGAGGCACGCCGCCAGGGCCCCGCCGACCGCGGGGCCCGATGCGGCCACGACCACCGGATTCTCAGAGAACTCTCAGACACGGCCCCTACGGTGCCCCGCATGGACACCACGAAGACCCCCGCCCCGAACGCCGCCGAGGCGGACACCACCCCGGTCGACCTCGAGAAGACCGAGACCGCCCAGGACGCCGCGACCGAGGCCAAGGCCGACGCCGCCCTCGACGCCGCGACCGACACCGACACCGGCTCCGCCCTCGCCGACCCCGACCTCGACGACGACTTCGCCGAGGACCCGGCGGACGACGAGCAGCCGAGCCACGTGGGCTCCGCGGCCTTCGCGATCGTCTCCGCCGGTCTCTCCGTCGTCGCCCTCAGCGGAAGCTGGGTCGCAGGCATCGTGTCCGAGCGCGCGAGCGTCGCCGCCCGTCTGGAGCTGAGCCAGGCCGCCGACGCCAATGCGCAGATCGCCGCCCAGTTCGTCGACCCGTGGCACACCACCGCGATGGTCAACGGTGTCTTCTCGGCCCTCGCCCTCATCATCGCCACCTTCGTGCTCGCCCTCCCCGCCTTCAGCACCCCCGAGCGCACCCTCCCGACCTGGGTGCGGTCCGTCTCCTGGGCCGGCATCGGCCTGGGCGCCCTCGGCGTACTGCTCTTCGTCCTCATGTACTTCGACCTCCTCCTGGCCGTCCCGAAGGCAGGGGCTGCCTAGGCAGTGCCTCAGTCGCCCGCGGGCCGTCCCGGGCACCCCGCGCCGGGCTAAGGCCCCCGGCCCCCGCCGGATGCGGCATGCGACCGATGCGCCGGTACCCCCTGGGAGGCGAATCTCGGATCACACCGAACGAGGTGCCGAGAACCGCAACCAGGGAGTACGAGATGTTCGAGCACGAGATCGCCGCCGCCGCCCGCACCACCGACCTCCTCCGCGAGGCCGCCGCGTACCACGTGGTCCGGGAAGCCCGGAAGGCGCGCCGCGCCACCTCACGCGGCCAGGACCCCCGGGGGCGGGTGACAACACCGGGGACCCGCGGCGCCCGTTCCGCGCCCCGGCCCGCGTGAGCCGTCCCGCCGTGCGGAACGACCCCGTATCGGGTGCCGCAGGCCACGGGCCCTGTGCGATGCTCGGCGACGTGGAGACCAGATCTGTCAGCCCGGTGTTCGTCGGCCGCGCCGACGAACTGGCCGTACTCACCGACGCACTGACCCGTGCCGGGGGCGGGGAGCCCCAGGCGATGCTCATCGGGGGAGAGGCCGGGGTCGGCAAGACCCGCCTCACCGAGGAGTTCCTCTCCGAAGCGGACCGGCGGGGCGCCGTCGTCGCCGTCGGCGGCTGTGTGGAGATAGGGGCGGAGGGTCTTCCCTTCGCCCCCTTCTCGACGGCACTGCGCACCCTGCACCGCCTGCTCCCCGAGGAGTTGGCCGCTGCGACCGCGGGCCAGGAGGACGAACTCGCCCGGATCCTCCCCGAACTCGGCGACACCCCCAGGGGACCGCACGACGAGGAGAGCACCGCCCGGCTCTTCGAACTCACGGGCCGGATGCTGGAGCGACTCGCCGCCGACCGCACCGTCGTCCTCGTCCTGGAGGACCTGCACTGGGCGGACGCCTCCACCCGGCACCTGCTCTCCTACCTCTTCCGCACCCTCGCCGCAGGCCGTCTCGTCGTCGTCGCCACCTACCGCTCGGACGACGTCCACCGCCGCCACCCGCTGCGCCCGCTCCTCGCCGAACTCGACCGGCTCCGCACCGTCGGGAAGATCGAGCTCTCCCGCTTCAACCGCGCGGAGGTACGCCGCCAGCTCGCCGGCATCCTCGCGGCACAGCCCGACGAGGACTTCGTGGACACCGTCTTCGACCGGTCCGACGGCAACGCCTTCTTCGTCGAGGAACTCGTCGCCTCCCGGGAGAGCGGCTGCCGCACCGGCCTCACGGAATCCCTGCGCGACCTCCTCCTCGTCCGCGTCGAGGTCCTGCCCGACGACACCCAGCGCCTGGTGCGCATCGTCGCCGAGGGCGGCTCCACCGTGGAGTACCCGCTGCTGCGCGCCGTCGCCGGGCTCGCCGAGGACGAACTGATCGAGGCGCTCAGAGCCGCGGTCGGAGCCAACATCCTGCTCGCCACCCCCGACGGCGACGGCTACCGCTTCCGGCACTCGCTGGTCCGCGAGGCCGTCGGCGACGACCTGCTGCCCGGCGAGCGCGCCCGCGTCAACCGCCGCTACGCCGAGGCGGTGGAGGCCGACGCCCACCTGATCCGCGCGGAGGAGCGGGTCATCCGGCTGGCCAGCCACTGGTACCACGCGAACGACCCCGCCAAGGCGCTGCCCGCCGTACTGGCCGCCTCCGTCGCCGCCCGCCGCCGCCACGCCTACTCCGAGCAGCTGAACCTGCTGGAGCGGGCGCTGGACCTGTGGGACAGCGCCCCGGAGGAGGTCCGCGAGGCGCTTCGCCCGGCCGACTACACCGACGTGTACCCGCCCTGCGGCTGCGATCCCGCCACCACCCCGCTCCAGCGCCTCGACCTGCTGGCCGAGGCGACCGTCGCTGCGCGTTACGGAGGGGAACGCGAACGTGCCCTGAAGATCACGAAGACGGCGCTGCACCTGCTGGAGGAGAACGGCGACCCGCTGCGGGCCGCGTGGTTCTGGACCGAGCGCTCCCGCCTGGTCGCCTCCCTCGGCCGCGGCGACGGCTGGGAGGAGATAGCCAGGGCGCAGGACCTCGTCCGGGGGCTGCCCCCGTCCCAGGTGCACGCCGAGGTCCTGGTCCGGGCCGCGAGCTGGGGCATGCTCCACAAGCCCGGACCGGGCAACCTCGCCGCCGCCGAACGCGCCGTCGAATACGCCCGGATGGTCGGCGCGGCCGAGACCGAGCTCAACGCCCGGATCACGGTCGGAGCGCTGCTCACCGACGCGGGCGACGGCCCGGGCGGCATCGCCGAGATGTACGCGGTCAGGGAACGGGCCATGGAACTCGGGATGGCGCTGCTGGCAGGTCGTGCGCATATCAACCTCTCCTCTCAGCTGGAAAGCCTGGGACGGTCCCACGAGGCCGTGGAACTGTGCGAACAAGGGACCGAACTGGCCCGGCGGTCCCGGCTGCTGGACACCGAGGCCTGGATCTGCGGAAACATGGCCGAGAGCCTCTACAGCCTCGGCCGCTGGGACGAGGCCGCCGAAGCGGCCCGCCGCACCCTGCTGGTCGGCCGGAGCGCGGCCCCGCGCGGCTCCGCCTCCGCACGGCTCGCCCACCTGGCCCTGGCCCGGGGCGAGTCGGCGGAGGCGGCCCACCGGCTCGCCGCCGCCCACAGCCACTTCGGCACGCACGAGATCCAGCCGCAGCACCGGATCCCGCTGCACCGCCTGGCGATCGGGGTGGCCGCGGGGGAGGGCCGGATCGCCGACGTCCGCACCGAGACGGCCGCCGCCGTGGCCCGCGGCTTCCCGCTCGGCCAGCACCGCTACGCCTGGCCCCTGCTGCTCGCCTCCGCCTCAGCCGAGGCGGACGCCCGCGGGCTCCCCGCCGCCGAAGCCGGCCGCGCCGCCGCCCTGGACGTGCTGCGCACCGCCGCCCGCACCCTCGCCACCCCGGTCCCGGTGTGGACCGCGCACGCCGAATACCTGCGGGCCGAACTACTGCGGGCCGAGGCCCGGGACACCGTCACCGACTGGACCGCCGTGGAAGAGGCCGTCCGCCCGCTGCAGCGCCCGTACCTCCTGGCCCGGGCCCGCCACCGGCTCGCCGAGGCCCTGCTGGCCGTCGGTGACCGGGAGCCCGCTGCCGTACTGCTGCGCGAGGCCCACGCCACCGCCGACCGGATCGGCTCACGCCGGCTGCGTGAGGACCTGGCCCTGCTCGCCCGGCGCGCACGGATCCCGCTGACGGCCGACGCCACACCTGCGGAAGCCCCCGAGGCGCAGCCGGACCCGGCCGAGGCGTTCGGCCTGACCAGCCGCGAGCGGGACGTCCTGCGCCTGGTGGCTGCGGGCAGCACCAACCGCAAGATCGCCGAGGAGCTCTTCATCTCCCCGAAGACGGCGAGCGTGCACGTCTCGAACATCCTGGCCAAGCTGGGTGTCGCCGGCCGCGGGGAGGCGGCCGCACTCGCCCACCGGCTCAGGCTCTTCCCCCCACCCGGTCCGGCCTCCCCACCCGGTCCGGGGCCGGTCAGTGCCCCTCGGCGGGCTCCTCGTCCAGGCGTATGAGCACCCTGCCGGAGTCGAGGTCTATCGGTCCCCGTCCCGGATCGTTGTCGCCCACATCGGTCCGGGACAGCTCCAGCCGCTTCTTCTCGTCGTTCGTGTGCTTGCGTCCCGGGTTGAACAGCTCCTCGATCATGTTGAACACCGTGTCCACGCACCCTTCGCCCCCGCCCGGGGGCACGCCGGTCACCGCACCGTCAGTGTCAGGATCCTGTCGTCGCCCGCCTCCGGCGACCCGCGCCCGTCCGTTTCGCTCGTGACCAGCAGCAGCCGGTCACCCCCGAGAGCGATCACGGACCGCAGCCGGCCGTACTTGTCCGCCAGGAAGGCCTCCGGCTCGGCCACCGGCGCCGTCCCCGACAGCGGGATCCGCCACAGCCGCGCGCCCTTCAGCCCGGCCATCCATATCGACCCCTCCGCCCAGGCGATACCGCTCGGCGAGGCCTCGTCCGTCTTCCACACCGCCACCGGATCCCGCATGCCCGGCCTGCCGGCCTTCCCCTCGGCCTCGGGCCAGCCGTAGTTCGCACCGGGCTCGATCAGATTCAGCTCGTCCCAGGTGTTCTGGCCGAACTCGGCCGCCCACAGCCGTTTGTCCTTGTCCCAGGCGAGGCCCTGCACATTGCGGTGCCCGTAGGAATAGACGACCGAATCCGCCTCCGGATTGCCGTGCACCGGATCCCCGTCCGGAGTCATCCGCAGGATCTTGCCGCCGAGCGACTTCCTGTCCTGCGCGAGCCCGGTGACGCCGGTCTCTCCCGTTCCCGCATACAGCATCCTGTCCGGGCCGAAGGCGATCCGTCCGCCGTTGTGGATCAGGCCCTTGGGGATCCCCCGGAACACGGTGTCCGGCGCGCCCAGTTGCTGCCCGGGAGGTCTCTGCTCGTCATAGCGCAGTCGCGCTATCCGGTTGTCGGACGCGGTCGTGAAGTAGACGTACACCAGACGGTCCGAGGCGAAGTCCGGCGACAGCGCGAGGCCCAGCAGCCCGCCCTCGCCGCCCGGCTCCACGCCCGGCACCTCGCCGATCTGCGTCACCGTGCCCGACCCCGCGGCGACCCGGCTGATCGTCCCCTTGTCCCGGGAGGCGACCAGCAGGTCACCCCCGGGGAGAGGGGCCACGCCCCAAGGCGACTCCAGGCCCTTGGCGACCTCGCCGGTGACCGTCACCGCCCCCTTCGCGGGCGGCCCGGACGCCGACGGCGAGGCGGCGCCGCTCCCGGAGGGGCCCGGTGACCCCGTCGCCGCCGATGTCGCTCCCGGTGGGGAACCGCCCCGCCCGGCGTCCGGGGCGCCCTCCGGGGAGCATCCCGTCACCAGCAGCGCACCGCACCCGGCCAGCGCGACCGCTGCCAGCACGCTCCGGTGCCGCCCGCCCTGCCCCTCGTACCCCGCCTGCCCCTCGTACCCCGCCTGCCCGGGAGAACTTCCGAATCGCATCGCCCTGCTCCCTTCCGGTCCTCCGATCCTGCCCTTCACCCGTCTCAACAGCCGGGGCAGTTCCTGAAGTTCCACCACTCGTACACCCGATCGAGTGGTTGTGGGCGGTCAGTCCCAGGCTCCCACGTCGACCGGAAGGTCCGCGATCTCGGTCAGGTCCGCGGCCGTGAGCCGCAGCTGCGCCGCCTGCGCGTTCTCCACCGCCCAGTGCGCACGGTCCGCGCCGGCCACCGGCACCACCTGCGGGCCCTGCGCCAGCACCCAGGCCAGGGCCACCTGCGCGACCGTGACCTCGGGCCCGTGCCGCAGCGCCACCCGCCGCAGCCCCGCCACCAGCACCTGGTTCGAGGCCATCGCCTCCGCCGTGAACCGCGGGTGCCGGGCCCGGACGTCCTCCGGCTCGAAGCCCTCGCCCGGCCTGAGGGTCCCGGTCAGGAACCCGCTGCCCAGCGGCATCGCCGCCAGGAACCCCACCCCGCGCGCCGCGCACCACGGCAGCAGCTGCCGCGCAGCCTCCGGCGACCACACCGACAGCTCCGCCTGCACCGCGCTCACCGGGAAGACCTGCTGCATCCGCTCCAGGTGCCGCAGCGTCGTCCGGTACCCGCGGTCACCGCGCCGCCCCGCCCCCGGGCCGGCCCCGGCACCCAGCGCACAGAAGCCGAGCGCCCGCACCTTCCCGGCGCCCACCAGCTCCGCCATGGCCCCCCAGGTCTCCTCCACCGGGACCTCCGGGTCCACCCGGTGCAGCTGGTAGAGGTCTATGACGTCGGTGCGCAGCCGCCGCAGCGAGGCGTCGCAGGCCCGCCGCAGGTAGCCGGGCCGTCCGTCCGCTACCACGTGCTGGTCGCCCGCCCGCAGCCCGACCTTGGCCGACACGAACGCGTCGGACCGCCGCTCCCGCAGCACCCGCCCCAGCAGCAGCTCGTTGGTGAACGGCCCGTACACATCGGCCGTGTCCAGCAGGTTCGACCCCAGGTCCAGCGCCGCGTGCACGGCGGCCAGCGACTCGTGCCCCCGTCGCCGCGAAGGCGTGTACGCCCAGCTCATCGGCATACAGCCGAGGCCGACGGCGCCCACGCTCAGCGCCCCCGCCCCGATCGACCTGCGCTCCACCCCTGCGTCCCCCTCCGCTCCGGCAACCAAACTAACGGCTTGATCAAGACGGCTTGGCATAGCCTCGTGATCATGACTGCAACGCCCGGGGACGTCTGGCTCCCCTTCCCCGCTGAAGAGGTCGCAGGCCTCCCCGACTCCTTCCGGTACCGCCAGTGGGACGGCGAGGACGCCTTCCCGGCCGATCCGGCCGACTGCGTCTTCTACGCGGCCCCCTACATGAAGTCCGCCGAGGTCACCGTGCGCCCGCTCGCCGCGATGCCGGCCGTCCGGGTCGTCCAGACCCTGACGGCCGGCATCGACGACGTACTGGGCCGCCTCGGAGACCTGCGCCCGGGGGTACGGCTGTGCAACGCCGTGGGGGTCCACACGGCCAGCACCGCCGAGCTGGCCCTCGCGCTGACCCTCGCCTCCCTGCGCGGCATCCCCGGCATGGTCCGCGGGCAGGACCGCGAGGAATGGCGCTCCGGCTTCTACGACGCCCTCGCCGACAAGTCAGTTCTGATCATCGGCTACGGATCCATCGGCTCGGCCATCGAGGACCGCCTCGTGCCGTTCGAGTGCGCACGGATCGAACGGGTGGCCCGCTCGGCGCGGACCACCGCACGGGGGCCGGTGCACGCCATCGCCGACCTGCCCCGGCTCCTGCCGCAGGCCGACGTGGTGATCCTCGTGACGCCCCTGACCGACGCCACCCGGGGGCTCGTGGGCGCCGGGTTCCTCGCCCGGATGCAGGACGGCGCCCTGCTCGTGAACGTCTCGCGCGGCCCGGTCGTCGACACCAAGTCCCTGCTGGCGGAGGTGGAGTCGGGCCGGCTGCGCGCGGCGCTCGACGTCACCGACCCGGAACCGCTGCCCGCCGGCCACCCGCTCTGGCACGCTCCCAACGTCCTGATCACGCCGCATGTCGGCGGCAGCAGCTCGGCGTTCGAGCCGCGGGCCAAGCGCCTCCTGGCACGCCAGCTCACCCGCTTCGCCGCCGGAGAGCCCGTGGAGCACACCGTGCTGATCACCGAATGACCCCCGCGGAACGACCTGCGCGACGTTTACGCTCCGCAGTCGTTCGAATGCGCGCCGTCGCTTCAACTCCCCGGTCGGTAACGGAGCGTAGAGCAACTATGTCCCTGAGTGACGAAAGTGGTGTATCGTCCGGAAGAAGGGGCTGCGCCGGGAACGTCTGGCGCTGGGGAGTGATCGGACACTTTGGGGGGCGACGGGCGATGCACGGCCAATGGACGAAGGACCCGACGCGGCACAGCCGCAGAAGGCGACGCTGCCGGGACTGGGCCGCGCCGGAACCAGCCGGCGAGGGGGACCGGTGAGCACCCCGGGGGCGGCGCTCCTGGACCGGCCGTCCGTATCGGGCGGAGGCAGGTGCCTGGCGATGCAGCTGGTCCTCGCGGTCGTCAGCGGCGGGTACGCCGTCGGCGCCGCCCTCAGCTGGGGGTCGGAGGAAGTCGCCGAGATCATGGGCGACTTCGGACTGAGCGCGGCCGGACTGCTGGCCGCCGTCTCCTGCTACACCTACTCCCGGACGATCGACAGCCGGGAACGCCCCGCCTGGCTGCTCTTCGCCTTCTCCTCCCTCATGGGCGCCTGCGGCAACGCCGTCTGGGGCTGGTACGAGGTGGTCCTCGGCCAGGACGTGCCGAAGCCCTCGCTCGCCGACTTCGCCTTCCTCTGCTTCGCCCCGCCCGCCATCGTGGGCCTGCTCGTCCTCGCCAAACGCCCGGTCACCCGCGCCGGCTGGGTCTGTCTCGGACTCGACTCCTGGCTGATCGGCGGCTCGCTGCTCACCCTGTCCTGGAGCCTCGCGCTGGCCCACGCCGCGCGCACCGCGCAGTCCGGGGCCCCGGGCAGCGTCCCGCGCGCCGCGCTCTCCCTCGCCTACCCCCTGCTGGACATCGCGCTCGTCTCGATGGTCCTCGTCCTGCACTTCCGGCGGAGCGAGACCAACCGCTCCGCCGTGAACACCGCCATCGCGGCGCTGGCCCTGACCGTCCTCAGCGACGCCCTGTTCACCTCGCCCCTGCTGAGCGCCGAGTACCAGTCCGGACAGCTCCTCGACGCCGGCTGGTTCGCCGGCTCGCTGCTGCTCGCGTACGCGCCCTGGGGCGCCCGGGGCATCCACCAGGGCCCGGTGCCGGCCGGCCCCCCGCGCAGGGACCGCCCGCACAGCCGCCCGATCACCGGGTCGCTGCCCGCCCTCACGCCGTACCTCGCGGCCGCCGTGTGCACCCTCGGCATCCTCTACAACGTCGTGGACGGCCGGAAGGTCGACCGGATGGTCGTCTTCACCGGCTGCACGGTCGTGCTCGCCCTCGTCATCCGGCAGGGCATCATGCTCCTCGACAACATCGCGCTGACCCAGGAACTGGCCCAGAAGGAGAACCACTTCCGCTCCCTCGTCCAGGGTTCCAGCGACGTGATCATGATCGCCGCACCCACCGGGACCCTCCGCTACGTCAGCCCGGCCGCCGCCGGGGTCTACGGCCGCGAGGCGGAGGAGCTGGTCGGTACCGAACTGGCCACCCTGATCCACCCCGACGACCTCGGCAGGGTGGTTCACGAGGTACGCCGCTTCCTCGCCGCACCGCCCACCGAGGAACCCACCACCCGCATCGAATGCCGCTTCAAGTCGGGCGGCGGCGAGTGGCTGAACGTGGAGTCCACCGTCAACCGCCACCAGGGCGGCCTCATCCTCAACAGCCGGGACGTCACCGAGCGCGTCCGGCTCCAGGCCCAGCTCCAGCACAGCGCCGAGCACGACCCCCTGACCGACCTGCCCAACCGGGCCCTCTTCACCCGGCGCGTGCGCCAGGCCCTGACGGGCCGCCGCGCCGGCGACCACAGCACCGCCGTCCTCTTCATCGACCTCGACGGCTTCAAAGCGGTCAACGACACCATCGGCCACCAGGCCGGCGACGAACTGCTCGTCGAGGCCGCCCGCAGGCTCCAGGACTCGGTCCGGGCCGGGGACACCGCCGCCCGGCTCGGCGGCGACGAGTTCGCCGCGCTGATCCTCGGCGACGGCAGCCGCGACCGCAGTGCCCGCGAGTACCAGGCCCGCGAGATCGCCGACCGGCTGCGCACCCGGCTCTCCCAGCCGTACCGGATCGGCGGCAACGAGGTACGCGTGGCCGCCAGCATCGGCGTGGCCTTCGCCGACCCCGGGATCACCCCTTCGGACCTGATGCGCAACGCGGACCTCGCGATGTACCGGGCCAAGGCCGGAGGCAAGGACCGGGTCGAGGTGTACGCCCCCCAGATGCAGGCCGAGGTGGTACGCAAGGCCGAGCTGGCGGGCCGGCTGCGCACCGCACTGCACGAGGGCGAGTTCGCCCTGCTCCACCAGCCGGTGGTCTCGCTGGCCACCGGCGAGATCGCGGCCGTCGCCGCGCAGGCGCGGTGGCGGTCGGCCCAGGGGATCCTCTTCACCCCGGCGGAGTTCCTCCGGGTGGCCGAGTACAGCGAGGGCGTGGCGGGCGGCGCGGCCGGCACGGGCCCGGACGTCTCGCGCACCGCCGAGCTGGGGCGCTGGCTGCTGGAGGAGGCCGTCGAGCAGGCCGCCGACCGGCACCGTGCCGGACACGACGTGCCGGTGGCCGTGCGGATGACCGCCCAGCGGCTCCTGGACAGCGCCATGCCGCTCGGCTCCGTGGAAGCGCTCCTGACCCGGCACGGCCTGCCCTCCGGGGCCCTGGTGCTGGAGCTCGCGGTGTCCGACCCGAGGGTCCCCTTCGACGACCTGGAGCGCCGCCTGGCCGCCCTGCACCGGCTCGGGGTGGGGATCGCCCTGGACGGTTTCGGCAGCGGTTACGCCGCCATCAGCGCCCTGCGCCGGCTCCCCGTGGACATGCTGAAGCTGGACCGGGGGCTGGTGGAGGGGGTGGTCGAGTCGGCCCGCCTGCACAAGATCACAGCCGGTCTCTTGCGCATCGCAAACGACCTCGGCATGCGGTCGGTGGCCGACGGCGTGGACCTGCCGGAGCAGGTGGCCGCGCTGCGCGCCATGGGGTGCACGCACGGCCAGGGGATGGCCTTTTCCGGCCCCCTCGACGAGTACAGGCTGCGGCGCGCGCTGGTGCGCGGTACGTTCCCAGTACCGGGCGGAGCGGCCCAGCACGCACTGGCGGGCGGCTCCTCCGGGGGCTCCATGGTCATCCGCAGAGGCTCACATAATGAGACGCCCGTCCCACCTACTTGACATCACCCTCCCGCCAGAGGGAGGGTCAATGCCATGCGCACCCGAATTCTCGTACTTGGAAAGCGCGTCGGCTGAAGCTGGGGCCTGCATGTCCCCGCTCAACACACCCGACGCGCTCCCCTCGCTTGCCTCCTGGCACGAGGGGTTTTTTGTTGCACTGGCACAGAGTCGAATCCGCGTAAAACCCTCAGCTTCGAGAAGAGAATGCCGATGACCGAGCAGGCCACCGGGGCCCACCATCCGCAGCCGCGGCCCCGTTCCGGCGGACAGCAGTCCGCCGCAGTTGAGCACGTCACGGGTGCGCAGTCCCTCATCCGCTCTCTCGAAGAGGTGGGGTGCGACACCGTCTTCGGGATTCCGGGAGGCGCCATCCTCCCCGCGTACGACCCGATGATGGACTCCAAGAAGGTCCGTCACATCCTGGTCCGCCACGAGCAGGGGGCCGGCCACGCCGCCACCGGCTACGCCCAGGCCACCGGCAAGGTCGGCGTCTGTATGGCCACGTCCGGCCCGGGCGCCACCAACCTGGTCACCCCGATCGCCGACGCGCACATGGACTCCGTCCCGCTCGTCGCGATCACCGGCCAGGTCTCCTCCAAGGCGATCGGCACCGACGCCTTCCAGGAGGCGGACATCGTCGGCATCACCATGCCGATCACGAAGCACAACTTCCTGGTCACCAAGGCCGAGGACATCCCCAAGACGATCGCCGAGGCGTTCCACATCGCCGCCACCGGCCGTCCCGGGCCGGTCCTCGTCGACATCGCCAAGGACGCCCTGCAGGCGAAGACCACCTTCGCGTGGCCGCCCTCCCAGGACCTCCCCGGCTACCGGCCGGTCACCAAGCCGCACGCCAAGCAGATCCGCGAGGCCGCCAAGCTCATCTGCCAGGCCAAGCGCCCGGTGCTGTACGTCGGCGGCGGCGTCATGAAGTCCGGCGCCACCGCGGAGCTGAAGGTCCTCGCCGAGCTGACCGGCGTCCCGGTCTGCACCACCCTGATGGCGCTGGGCTCCTTCCCCGACAGCCACCCGCTGCACGTGGGCATGCCCGGCATGCACGGCAGCGTCACCGGTGTCACCGCGCTCCAGAAGTCGGACCTGCTGATCGCGCTCGGCACCCGCTTCGACGACCGCGTCACCGGCAAGCTGGACAGCTTCGCCCCCTTCGCCAAGATCATCCACGCGGACATCGACCCGGCCGAGATCGGCAAGAACCGCGCCGTCGACGTCCCGATCGTCGGTGACGCCCGCGAGGTCATCGCCGACCTGATCCAGGCGGTCCAGGCCGAGCACACCGAGGGCAGCGCCGGCGACTACACCGCCTGGTGGAACGACCTCAACCGCTGGCGCGAGACGTACCCGCTGGGCTACGACCTGCCCGAGGACGGCAGCCTCTCGCCGCAGCAGGTCATCGAGCGGATCGGCGCGCTCGCGCCGAAGGGCACGGTCTTCGCGGCCGGTGTCGGCCAGCACCAGATGTGGGCCTCGCACTTCGTCAAGTACGAGGAGCCCCGCACCTGGCTGAACTCCGGCGGCGCCGGAACCATGGGCTACGCGGTCCCGGCCGCGATGGGCGCCAAGGTCGGCATGCCCGAGCGCACCGTCTGGGCGATCGACGGCGACGGCTGCTTCCAGATGACCAATCAGGAACTGGTCACCTGCGCCCTGAACAACATCCCGATCAAGGTCGCGATCATCAACAACGGTGCGCTGGGCATGGTCCGCCAGTGGCAGACGCTGTTCTACAACCAGCGGTACTCCAACACCGTCCTGCACGCCGACGAGACCGGTCACGACACGGTCGGCTCCCAGCTCGGCGAGTCCACCGCGCCCCGCAAGGGCACGCGCGTCCCGGACTTCGTCAAGCTCTCCGAGGCCATGGGCTGCGTGGCGCTGCGCTGTGAGGACCCGGCCGACCTGGACAAGGTCATCGCCGAGGCCAACGCCATCAACGACCGTACCGTCGTCATCGACTTCATCGTCCACGAGGACGCCATGGTGTGGCCGATGGTCGCCGCCGGCACCTCCAACGACGAGGTCATGGCAGCCCGGGGCGTCCGTCCCGACTTCGGCGACAACGAAGACGACTGAGCCGAGAGAGCCGAGAGAGAGAACGCCCCACATGTCCAAGCACACGCTCTCCGTCCTGGTCGAGAACACGCCCGGCATCCTCGCCCGGATCGCCGCCCTGTTCTCCCGCCGCGGGTTCAACATCGACTCCCTCGCGGTCGGCGTCACCGAGCACCCCGACATCTCCCGCATCACCATCGTCGTCAACGTCGAGGACCTCCCGCTGGAGCAGGTGACCAAGCAGCTGAACAAGCTGGTCAACGTGCTCAAGATCGTCGAGCTGGAGCCGCACAACGCCATCGAGCGCGAACTCGTCCTGGTGAAGGTCCGCGCCGACAACGAGACCCGTTCGCAGATCGTCGAGATCGTCCAGCTGTTCCGCGCCAAAACGGTCGACGTCTCCCCGGAGGCGGTCACCATCGAGGCGACCGGCGGCTCCGACAAGCTCGGCGCCATGCTCAAGATGCTGGAGCCGTTCGGCATCAAGGAGCTCGTGCAGTCCGGCACGATCGCCATAGGGCGTGGCGGACGGTCCATCACGGACCGCAGCCTGCGCGCGCTCGACCGCAGCGCCTGACCCGTACCGGCGCGGCGGCCGAGGCCCGTCGCCCGCGGTACGACGCCCTCCCGGGCCGCGGCAGACACGCTCGGCCCGCATAGCGAGACCGACAGACTCAGATTCCGTTCCCCGCCGTACGGTGGGAGCAACACCAGCGCACCAAGGAGATATCCCAGTGGCCGAGCTGTTCTACGAGAACGACGCCGACCTGTCCATCATCCAGGGCCGCAAGGTCGCGGTCATCGGTTACGGCAGCCAGGGCCACGCCCACGCGCTGTCGCTCCGTGACTCCGGCGTCGACGTCGTCGTCGGCCTGAAGGAGGGCTCGAAGTCCAAGGCCAAGGCCGAGGAGCAGGGCCTGAAGGTCGTCCCCGTGGCCGAGGCCGCCGAGTGGGCGAACGTCATCATGATCCTCACCCCGGACCCGCTGCAGGCCGAAATCTACGAGGAGTCCATCAAGGACCACCTCAAGGAGGGCGACGCGCTCTTCTTCGGCCACGGCTTCAACGTCCGCTACGGCTTCATCAAGCCCCCCGCCAACGTGGACGTCGCGCTGGTCGCCCCGAAGGGCCCCGGCCACCTGGTCCGCCGCCAGTACGAGGAGGGCCGCGGCGTTCCCTGCATCGCCGCTGTCGAGCAGGACGCCACCGGCAAGGCCTTCGACCTGGCGCTCTCCTACGCGGCCGGCATCGGCGGCACCCGCGCCGGCGTCATCAAGACCACCTTCACCGAGGAGACCGAGACCGACCTGTTCGGTGAGCAGGCCGTCCTCTGCGGTGGTGCGTCCGCGCTGGTCAAGGCCGGTTTCGAGACCCTGACCGAGGCCGGCTACCAGCCGGAGATCGCCTACTTCGAGTGCCTGCACGAGCTGAAGCTCATCGTCGACCTCATGTACGAGGGCGGCCTGGAGAAGATGCGCTGGTCGGTCTCCGAGACCGCCGAGTGGGGCGACTACATCACCGGCCCGCGCGTCATCACCGACGCCACCAAGGCCGAGATGAAGAAGGTCCTGGAGGAGATCCAGAGCGGCAAGTTCGCCGAGGAGTGGATGGCCGAGTACAAGGCCGGTCTGCCGAAGTACAACGAGTACAAGAAGGCCGATTCGGAGCACCTGCTGGAGACCACCGGCAAGAAGCTGCGCAAGCTGATGAGCTGGGTCGACAGCGACGAGAGCTGATCTGGTGGCGGCGGGGCCGGGACGACGATCGTGTCCCGGCCCCGCCGTACATCACCCGGCGCAACGGCACCGGCCGCACCGGTGACCGGAGCGCCGGACCGGGGCCCTCGCGGGCGTGGCTTGTCCACCTCGGCCAACCACGGAAGAGTGATCCTTCCGTACAGGCGGAAAACCGGTCCGCCCGCGCCACTACACTGCTCAACACATACGCGTCAGGCCCACAGTGTCGTGCGTCTTCCACGCGGCTACCCCCTCCACCGCCTGCGGCCGTCGGGACGGCCGTCCGCACTGGACTTGTGAGGATGACCCACGTGAGCTCGAAACCTGTCGTACTCATCGCCGAAGAGCTGTCGCCCGCCACGGTGGACGCGCTCGGTCCGGACTTCGAGATCCGGCACGTCAACGGAGCCGACCGCGGGGAGCTGCTGCCCGCCATCGTCGACGTCGACGCGATCCTCGTCCGCTCCGCGACGAAGGTCGACGCCGAGGCCATCGCCGCGGCGAAGAAGCTGAAGGTCGTCGCCCGTGCCGGCGTCGGTCTGGACAACGTCGACGTCTCCGCCGCCACCAAGGCCGGTGTGATGGTCGTCAACGCCCCGACCTCGAACATCGTGACCGCGGCCGAGCTCGCCTGCGGCCTGCTGGTCGCCACCGCCCGCAACATCCCGCAGGCCAATACCGCCCTGAAGAACGGCGAGTGGAAGCGGAACAAGTACACGGGCGTCGAGCTCAGCGAGAAGACCCTGGGCGTCGTCGGCCTCGGCCGCATCGGCGTCCTCGTCGCCCAGCGCATGTCGGCCTTCGGCATGAAGATCGTCGCGTACGACCCCTACGTGCAGCCCGCGCGCGCCGCCCAGATGGGCGTCAAGATGCTGACGCTGGACGAGCTCCTCGAGGTCGCCGACTTCATCACGGTGCACCTGCCCAAGACCCCCGAGACCCTCGGTCTCATCGGGGACGAGGCCCTGCACAAGGTCAAGCCGTCCGTCCGCATCGTCAACGCCGCGCGCGGCGGCATCGTGGACGAGGCCGCGCTGTACTCGGCCATCAAGGAGGGCCGCGTCGCAGGCGCCGGCCTCGACGTGTACGCGAAGGAGCCCTGCACGGACTCCCCGCTCTTCGAGCTCGACCAGGTCGTCTGCACCCCGCACCTCGGCGCGTCCACGGACGAGGCCCAGGAGAAGGCCGGTGTCTCCGTCGCCAGGTCGGTGCGCCTGGCCCTCGCGGGTGAGCTCGTACCGGACGCGGTCAACGTCCAGGGCGGCGTCATCGCCGAGGACGTCCGTCCGGGCCTGCCGCTCGCCGAGAAGCTCGGCCGCATCTTCACCGCCCTCGCCGGCGAGGTCGCGGTCCGCCTCGACGTCGAGGTCTGCGGCGAGATCACCCAGCACGACGTCAAGGTGCTCGAACTCTCCGCGCTCAAGGGTGTCTTCGAGGACGTCGTCGACGAGACGGTCTCCTACGTCAACGCCCCGCTGTTCGCGCAGGAGCGCGGCGTCGAGGTGCGCCTGACCACCAGCTCGGAGTCCCCGGACCACCGCAACGTGGTGACCGTGCGCGGCACCCTGTCGGACGGTCAGGAGGTCTCGGTCTCCGGCACGCTCGCGGGCCCGAAGCACCTGCAGAAGATCGTGGGCATCGGCGAGTACGACGTGGACCTGGCACTCGCCGACTACATGGTCGTCCTGCGCTACACCGACCGCCCCGGCGTGGTCGGCACCGTCGGCCGCGTCCTCGGCGAGGGCGGCCTGAACATCGCGGGCATGCAGGTCGCCCGTGCGGAGGAGCACGGCGAGGCCCTCGCGGTCCTCACCGTCGACGCCGAGGTTCCGGCGAACGTCCTCGCGGACATCGCCGCCGAGATCGGCGCCGCCTCGGCGCGCACCGTCAGCCTCGCCTGACGCCGCCACGGCAGTGACCTGAGGAAGGGCCCGGGGGAGACCCCGGGCCCTTCCGCGTGCCGTACCCGTCGCCGGCAGACAGGCGGCGGAACCGGCCTGCTCGGCGGGCTGCGCCCGGCTGGGCGCGAGCAACGCACACACCTCATAGACGCTCGTGTAGGACGCTGGTGCAGGACAGCCGTATGGGACCGTCGTACAGGACACTTGTCTTGCTACGGTCGGGCCATGGGACACCGTGACGATCTGCTCGAAGGCGCCAAGAAGTGCCTGGTGGAGAAAGGGTTCGCACGCACCACCGCGCGCGACATCGTCAGCGCGTCGGGGACGAACCTGGCCTCCATCGGCTACCACTACGGCTCGAAGGACGCCCTGCTCACCCAGGCGTTCATCGGTCTGATGGAGGAGTGGGGGGCGGTCTTCCAGGACGACCCGGCCGGTGAGGGCGGCTCGCTGGAACGCTTCCGGGCGCTCTGGGAAGGAGTCCTCGGCCAGCAGGCAGAATCCGCGCCCGTCTGGGCGGCGAGCCTGGAGGTGGCGCTCGGCCGGGACCAGCGGCCGGAGCTGCGGGCCGTGCTCGCGGCCTCGCAGGCCGAGGGGCGCCGCGGGCTGGTCTCCATGCTCACCGGCACCCCGGAGGACGAGCTCGACGAACGGGACGTGCGCACCCTGGGCTCCTTCTACCAGGCCCTGCTCGACGGCCTGATGATCCAGTGGCTCGTCGACCCGGAGTCGGCCGCCACGGCCGAGGAGTTCACCGAAGGCATGCGCCGGGCCGCCGAGGCGGCGACCCGGCCGCAGGCGTAGCCCGAGGTGCTCACACCGTGATGACCACCTTCGCGCGGGCGTGTTCCACTTCGAGGTACCGGATGGCCTCGGGAGTCTTGCGCAGCGGGTAGGTGCGGTCGACGGCCGGGGTGACCCGGCCCGATTCGATGAACTCCCGCAGCACCGCGAGGTTGCGCCGGTCCGGCGTCGCGGTGAGGACGAGCAGCCGCCGGCGGACGAAGGGGGCGAGCGCCCGGCCCTTCATCAGCAGGGCCATCGGCCCGACCGGGCTCCCCCCTTCGGACGTCCCGCCCCCCGAGAGCACCAGCGTGCCCCCGGGTGTCAGCGCGCGCAGGTACGCGGCGAGCGTCCGGTTGCCCACCAGGTCGAGGACGAGGTCGTGGCGCCGGCCGGTGCGGGTGAAGTCCTCCCGGGAGTAGTCGACGACGTGGTCGGCGCCGAGCGAGCGCACCAGCTCCGCGTTCCTGGTGCCGCACACGCCGGTCACCTCGGCGCCGAACGCCTTGGCGAGCTGAATGGCGAAGGTCCCCACCCCGCCTGACGCGCCGTTGACCAGGACCCGCTGCCCCGGCCGCAGGCGCCCCAGGTCGCGCAGGCCCATGAGCGCGGTGTTCCCCGCCAGCGGGACCGCGGCCGCCTGTTCGAACGTCAGGTTCGCCGGCTTCGGCTCCACCGCGTCGGCAGGGGCGCACACGTACTCGGCGAAGGCCCCCTCGGCCTCGCCGAACACCTCGTCGCCCGGGCGCAGCCGGGTCACCTCCTTGCCGACCGCCTCCACCCGGCCCGCGAAGTCGGTGCCCCGGATCCGCACCTTCGGGCCGCGCAGGCCCAGCACCAGGCGGGCCAGGTAGGGGTCGCCCCGCACGAGGTGCCAGTCGCGGGCGTTGACCGAGGCCGCGCGGACCCGTACGAGCACGTCCCGGTCGCCGACGGCAGGACGCTCGACCTCCCTCAACTGCAGTACGCCGGGGGAGCCGTACCGGTCCTGGACGATCGCCTTCATGGGGCCTCCGTGGCCGCGCCGGCCGGAGCGGAGGGCTCCGCGAGAAGGGCGGCCGGCGCTGTCCGCGACGCTAGGGTCCCGGCGGCCACCGGGGCATCGGGGACGGCCCCGGGCGGTCCCGGAGATGACCCTCAGACCAGGCGGGAAGCCTTCAGGGCCATGTGCAGCAGCAGGCGGTCCTCGCCCGAGTCGAGGTCGAGGCCGGTCAGCTGCTCCACGCGGCCGAGGCGGTAGTAGAGGGTCTGGCGGTGGATGCCGAGGGCTGCGGCGGCGCGGCCCGCCTGGCCGGCGCAGTCCAGGAACACCTCGGCGGTACGGGCGAGTTCGCGGTGGGCGGGCGCGAGCAGGGGCCGGGCCGCCGGATCGTCCACCGGGTCGGCGCCCAGGCTCGCCAGCAGCCGGTACGGCCCGATCCGCGACCACTGGGCGACCGGGCCGAGCCGGGGATCGGCGACGGCCGCGCGGGCCGCGGCGACGGCCTGCTCCCAGGCGGCGGGCAGGTCGGCGAGCCCGCGGACGGGGTCGGCGACTCCCGCGGTCATCCGGTGCGGGCCGGCCGGCAAGGCGCCCGCCGGGGCCCCGGAGGTCCCGGGTGCGGCCGGCGCGGGCCCGGTCGTCGCGGACCGGGCCGCTGCGGACCGGGCCGGTACGGGGCCGGTCTGTCCGCCCGCCGATGCCGCTAGCGCGGTGGCTCCGGCCGACGTCCTCGCCGCCGCCCGTTTCTGCGGTCCGGCGCCGCCCGCAGACGAACCCGCGCCGGCCGTCGCCGGTTCCGGCGGGCGGGGCAGCAGGCGTGCCACCGCGGTCAGCGCCGGCGCCAGTGCGTCCGTCGAGCGCAGCCGCAGCAGTACGGCCAGGGCCAGGCCC
>NZ_JOBX01000019.1:0-110019 GCF_000720645.1 Streptomyces sp. NRRL S-378 | reverse complement strand
CTCCCTCCTCGCCACCCGCCTCATCAGCCGCATCCGCACCACCCTCAAAGCCGAACTCCCCCTCCGCACCCTCTTCGAAGCCCCCACCGTCGCCACCCTCGTCGGCCAGCTGGACCGGGCGCCCGGTGGTACCCCCGGGGACTCCCTGGGCGTGCTGCTCCCGCTGCGCGCCGAAGGGGAGCTGGACCCGCTGTTCTGCATCCACCCGGCCATCGGGCTGAGCTGGGCGTACTCCGGCCTGCTGCGCCACCTGGATCCCCGCCGGCCCGTCTACGGTCTGCAGGCCCGCGGGTTCAGCGAGCCGGATGCTTCGGCACCCGGGCTCGAGGAGATGGTCGAGGACTACCTGCGAGAGATCCGTGGCGTCCGGCCTTCCGGCCCGTACTCCCTCCTCGGCTGGTCCTTCGGCGGCATCGTGGCGCACGCCGTCGCGGTCCGTCTGCAGGAGCAGGGCGAGGAAGTGTCCCTGCTCGCCATGATGGACAGCTACCTGCCGGCCGACGGCTGGGAGAGCGAGCGGCTGTCGTACGACGCTCCGGAGGTCCTGACAGCCATCGCCGAGTCCGTCGGCCACGACCCGGCCTCGCCCGAGAGCCCACTGGCCGGGCTCGGCCCGGACGGACTCCACGCGCTGGTCAAGGTCTTCGTGGACATCGCCCACCTGAGCGACCGCATCAACGCCGGCACGTTCAAGGGCGACATCCTCTTCTTCGCGGCGACCGCCGACAAGGCGGTCGGTGACCCCACTCCCGATGTCTGGTCCCCGCATACGAGCGGCCGGGTCGAAGTGCACGCCATCGACTGTGCGCACGGGGCCATGACCGAGCCCGGCCCACTGTCCGAAATAGGACGGATATTGGCCGCGAAGGCGGCTGCCGTCCCGCACAGCCGTCCATAGGAAAACCCTTCTTAGGAGAAAACCGTTGACGATCACCACAGCTGAGAAGGCGCCACAGGCGCCCATGAGCAGCAACTTCAACAAGGTGTGGGTGGGCAAGATCGCCTCGTCGCTCGGCGACGGCATCCAGCTGGCCGCACTGCCCCTTCTGGCGATTCAACTGACCAGTGACCCCCTGCTCATCGGTGCCGTCGGCGCCGTGGGCACCCTGCCGTGGTTCCTGCTGGGGCTGCCGGCCGGAGCCCTGGTGGACCGGTGGAACCGCAAGACGGTGATGCTGCGTGCGGACCTGTTCCGGCTCGCCGTCATCTCCCTCCTCACGGTCGCCGTACTGACCGATCACGCGAACATCCCCCTGCTGATCGTGGCGGGCTTCGCCCTTGGCTGCGGCGACATCTTCTTCGACATCGCCGCACAGGCCGTCCTGCCGGTGGTCGCCCCCGGGGAACAGGAACTCATCCGGGCCAACAGCCGCATGTCAGCGGCCGAGATCAACGGCGAACAGCTCGCGGGTCCCTCGCTCGGCGGTGTGCTCTTCTCCCTGTCGAACTCCCTGCCCTTCCTCGGGAACGCCCTCTCCTTCCTGGTCAGCGCCGTCTGCGTGGGTTCGCTGAAGGGTGACTTCGCGAACGCCCCGACCGAGCAGCCGGCCCGCCGGAACCTCCGCGCCGAGGTCGCGGAGGGGCTGCGCTGGCTGCTCGGGCACCGGGTCCTGCGCACCCTGTCCGCCACCGCCGCCGTCGGCAACTTCGTCTTCACCGCCCAGATGTCGCTGCTGGTCCTGCTGGCCAAGGAGCAGCTCGGCCTCGGTGAGATCGGCTACGGCCTGCTCCTGAGCTCCACCGCGGTGGGCGCCCTGATCGGCAGCCTGGTGGCTTCCCCGATCGCCAAGAAGGTCCCCGTGGGCACCATGCGCGGGGTCGGCATGACCCTCGAAGGACTGGCAATCGTCGGGCAGGGCCTCACGGGGAGCCCCTGGATCGCCGGGGCGATGATGGCGGTCATCGGCTTCTCGATGAGCGTCCAGATCGTCGTCGTCGGATCTCTGCGGCAGCGTCTCGCGCCGGCGGCGATCCGTGGCCGGGTGCTCTCCGCCAGCCGCCTGATCTCCCTCGTGGGCGCCCCCTTCGGCGGTGTTCTCGGCGGCTACCTCGCCAGCGAGGCGGGTGTGCGGGCGCCGTTCGTCGTAGGCGGCCTCCTGATGGTCCTGGTGGCCCTGGTCACCATGCCCGCGCTCAGCAACCGCTCCATCGAGAGGGCGACCGCCGAAGCCACCGCCGGGGCGAAGCCGGCGGAAGAGCCCACCGACACCCCGTCGGTGCAGGGCGAGTCGAAGTAGTCACGGGATCGCCGGTCCCCCAGCCGAACGAGGATGTATGAACACCAGCGGAGTGGAACTCATGGCCGCCGATCTGAGCACGGATCGACTGCACGCGGCGCTCGGGGATCCGGCGCTCGCCTCCATGAACTTCCTGAACGAGGTGGCCGGCCGGTTCCCGGAAGCGATATCGCTCGCCCCCGGCCGCCCCAGTGAGGACTACTACGACGTCGAGGACCTGCACCGATATCTGCGGAGGTTCTGCGACCACCTGGCGGCCGAGAAGGGTGCGGACGCGGCCTCCGTGCGCCGCACCCTGTTCCAGTACGGCCGGGCCAAAGGCCTCATCAACGATCTGCTCGCCCGGCACCTCGCCCGCGACGAGGGCCTCGACGTCGACCCCGAGTCGGTCGTCGTCACGGTCGGCTGCCAGGAGGCCATGGTGGTGGCGCTCCGGGCCCTCCGCACCGACGAGCACGATGTCGTCCTGACGGTGTCACCGGGCTACGTCGGGCTGACCGGCGCCGCACGGATGGTGGACATGCCCGTGTGGCCCGTCCGGGAGGACGAAGGCGGAATCGACCTCGGCGACCTGGTCGACCAGCTGGAGGCGGTGCGCGCCGCGGGCAAGCGGCCGCGTGCCTTCTACCTCGTCCCCGACTTCGCCAACCCCTCCGGGGCGCGCCTGGACCTGGCGGCCCGGCACGAACTGCTCGCCATCGCGGCCCAGTACGACCTGCTCATCCTGGAGGACAACCCGTACGGCCTGTTCCAGGCCGTGGACGGAGAACGCCTGCCGACGCTGAAGGCCCTTGACACCGGACGGCGGGTCCTCTACCTCGGCTCGCTCTCCAAGACGTGCTTTCCCGGCGCCAGGATCGGCTTCGTCGTCGCGGACCAGCGCGTCCTCGCGCCGGACGGGGGCATCACGCTCCTCGCGGACGAACTGTCCAAGATCAAGAGCATGCTCACCGTGAACACCCCGCCGGTGGCCCAGGCCATCGCGGGAGGAAAGCTGCTGGAGCACGACTGCAGTCTGGTCGAGGCCAACGCCCGCGAGATCCTGCTCTACCGCCGGAACCTGCACCTCGTGCTGGACGGGCTGGCCCGCAGGTTTCCGCACGGCGAGGACCACGGCGTCTCCTGGAACACGCCCTCCGGCGGATTCTTCGTGGTCGTCACCGTGCCGTTCGCCGCCGACGACGCCGCGCTGGAATACGGGGCCGACAAGTACGGGGTCCTGTGGACACCGATGAGCCACTTCTACGGCGGCCGGGGCGGGGAGAACCAGCTGCGCCTGTCCGTGAGTGTGGTGTCCCCGGAGGAGATCGAAGCAGGGCTGGATCGTCTCGCGATGCTCATCGCCGATCTTTCCGGCACGGAAATGCCCGCCGAAACATCCGCGCTCTGATAGCGCATTCCGAAAATCCAGGAGCTTTTCATGTCTCGTAGCGGCGCATTCGCCGACGATCTCAATACCGTGGACCTCACGGACCCGAACACGTTCCTGCGCACCGACATCGAGGAATTCTGGCGGCGGGCCCGGGAAGAGCAGCCCCTGTACCTGCATCCCGCCACGGAGCGCGGAACGGAATTCTGGGTCGTGTCCCGCTACGCGGACGTGATGGCCGTCCTGCAGGACTCCGAGCGATTCAGCTCGAAGCCCGGGAACATGATGTCGTCCCTGCACAAGGCCGGCGGGGATCCGGCGGCCGGCAAGATCCTGGCGCTGACCGACGCGCCCCGCCACAACGCCATGCGCACGATCCTGCTCAGGGCGTTCAGCCCCCGTACCCGCAAGGCCGTGACGGACAAACTGCAGCAGCGGGTCGACGACCTCATCGGTCGTGCCATCGAGTCCGGCACGGGCACCTTCGACTTCGCCAGGGACGTCGCGGAGCGGATCCCCATGGGAATGATCTGCGACCTCCTCGGCTTCCCCGCCGAGGACCACCCGTACCTGCTCGACCTGAGCGTCAAGGCGCTCAGCACGGACGAGGACGGGCTGAGCGAGGAGGACGTCTGGCTGTCCCGCAACGAACTGCTGGTCTACTGCCAGGAGATCATCGAGGCCCGCCGTGAGGACCCGCAGGACGACCTGATCAGCGCGATGGCCACCTGCCGGATCGACGGGGAGCCGATGACCGACGACGAGGTGGTCGTCAACTGCTACGGGTTCATCCTGGCGGGCGACCACACCAGCCGTCTGGCCATGGCCGGCGCCGTGCACGCCTTCGCCCGGTACCCCGAGCAGTGGCGGGCGCTGAAGGAAGGCCGCATCCCGGTCGCCGGGGCGGTGGAAGAGGTCCTGCGCTGGACCACGCCGCCCATGCACACCGGCCGGACCGCAACGGCCGACGTCACCCTGCACGGCCGGAGGATCCGGGCAGGTGACCACGTCATCGCGTGGAACTCCTCCGCCAACCGCGACGAGCGCGCCTTCCGGGACCCGCAGGTCCTCGACTTGGCACGCACGCCCAACAAGCACCTGGCCTTCGGGGCCGGGCGGCACTTCTGCTTCGGCTCCTACCTCGCGCGCGCCGAGATCACCGCCGTACTGAAGTCCCTTTGCGACCGGGCGGAACGGATCGAGCTCGCGGACGAACCCACCCCGCTCCGCTCGACCTTCCTCCGCGGGTTCAGCAGCCTGCCGGTCACGCTCGTACCTGGCACGAAGGAGTCCGCGAAGTGACCGGGACCGACATCCAGACCGGCCGTGCGACCGTCCCGCCCCTGCACCTGCTGAAGGCGGAGCACCTCCCCGTCTCGCGGAGCACCATCAGCGGCATGATGAACCAGCGCGTCGCGGACGCCCTGCGGACGGTCATCGGCATATCCCCGCAGGACTCCGACCGGCAGGCGCTGGCCGCCGTCGACTCCGCCCTGGGCCGCCTGTCCGTGCCGGTCGGTGCCTCCGGCTACACCGACGAGGAGCGGAAGTCCCTGCCGGAAGACCTGTACGAGGAACACGACCGGTTCTTCGGCGCGGTCCGGGTCACCGGGAACCCGGTGGAGACCTTCACCTACACCGTGCTCGAAGCCCTCCGCAGCCAGCTCGGCGACGCCCTGTCCGTCGGGATCAGCCTCAACGGCGGAGAACGGGCCGAACTGCGCGAGGCGTTCTGGACCACCTTCGGCGCGCTGTGGCGGACAGGAGTGGTCGGCACGCCGTTCGAGCACGCGGCGCGGGTCCTGACGCCGGGCCCGGGCGCCGGGCCCGAGGAGGCGGAAGGCGATCCCCTGGTCCGCTGGTGCCTGGGCCACCAGGTGTTCTTCGCGCTCATCCAGGCCCTGATCGTGACAGTCGGCTGCCTCAGGGAGTCCTTGGAGGACGACCCGGACGACGTGGAGGGCGCCTGCCGGCTGCTGGAGGACGCCACCATCCTGATGGTGGGGTCCGGCGCCTCCATGCGGTACGCGGGCGACTTCACCCGCTCCCACTACGCGGACGCGGTGCGGCCCGCGATGATGCCCCCGTACATCAACGCCAAGTTCAGCGGTCTTCAGGTGCGCGACCACCGGGTCCTGCTCAAGCTGATCAACCGGCTGAAGCCGCTGCTCGTGGAGCCCGATCCGGCAGTGGACAAGTCCTACCGGATCCTGCTCGACGCGATGTCGACGGCGTACGACGCGCACATCGACGTCTGCTCCAGGTTCGGCGGTGACCGCGAGTCGAGTCTCCGTACGCCCGGCTCCAAGGTGCCCGCGGTGGAGATCCTCGAACGGTTCCGCACCCGGCGGATCGGCGCCGCCACGCCGGCCTGTCCGATGGGGCACTCAGGTGGCCCGCGTGTGGAGCCGCGTGGCTGAGCGGTGGGGCCCCGGGTCCTTCCGCCCGCGCCGGAGGAGGACGGCGGCGGCGTTCCGGGCCTGCCGGAGCGGGAGGTTGCGCCGCTCCGGGACGCCGGGGCGGGGGACCGTGATCGGCCGGGCGGCGAACCGCGGAAAACGGCTGTGCGCCGCCCGGCCGGCGGTGGTCGACGACCACCTGGCCGAGCGGCGCACAGCCGCAGCGAAGGGTTCTGACAAGGGGGGCATGGGGAGGGGCCACAGCCTGCGGGGCGGGGGTCCGGTCTCCTGCGGGAACGTCAACTAGGCCTCCCTGTGGGGCTCTGGAGTCAAGTCCAGAGCGGAGCACTCGACGACGCTCCAGCCGTGCAGGGCGCCCGCGCGCTTCACGGCGCGGTCGAGCAATCGCCTGGTCTGGGCGGCCGCCCTCTGCTGGTCGTGTGCCAGGACGAAGGCCATCAGGCCGAAACGGCCGGCCTCGTCGTCGACGACCGTGAGGTGCTCCAGGCGGTCCTGCGGTTCGGCCGCCGCCCACAGGACCTCCTCCACAACCACCTCTGCAGGAGGCTTCCCGCCGCCGGGGGCCGGAGTCATGCGGATGAGTACAGCAAGCACGGCGTGGCTCCTCGGGGTCACGGACCCCAGCTGAAGGTGTCGGACGGGCCGGTCACGGTCACCGCGGAAGCCGTGGCGGGACGGGTTGCGGAGCTCGGGGCGGCGGCGAAGACTCCGGCCAGCATAGCCAGGGCACAGAGAGCGAAGACGACAAAACGGCTGTTCCCAGACATGGTGCTGCTCCTCGGAAGGGGGGTGGCTGATTCCCGCCCGTCCGGGCCCCGTTGGGCGCCGTCGACCGGGCGATGACCAGAGCTTGTCCGCCCGCACCCCCTCGCCGTAAGGACCTGGGGCTGGCATGATCCGCGCTGTCACCATGGTGCAAACCCGAAAGCCCACCGAAAGGGACTGACCTCGGCGTTCTCCCACTTGGCAGCGTCGTGCCTGGCCGCGAGATGCCACTCCGCAGCCGGCCGGAGGACATGTCACCATTCCGGACATACACCAGATGTCAGCAAAACCGGCTGAAGGCGCGGGGGCATACCGCTCCAGGGTTCGCGAACCCATATCTTCCGAGCCCCCTATACGGAGGGTTCGACTGCCACTTCGTCAAGGAGTACACGCGGCGAGCACGACTCCAATCGTGCCCCTCAATAGGAAATCAAGTTATGCTCACCCCCGACACCGACCGGACCTTCGGTGTCCGACTGACCTCGGGGGAGTGCAGGACGATGTGTGTAGCGTGCAGAAAAACAGGGGGGACGTTCGCGGACAGGCCATCTGTAGGCGTCCGCACACCCTTTACCGCCGGCTCGCCTCTTGCCGGCCTGCTGCGGCCACGTGGAATCGCGGAACATCGCATACCCCCGATCCCCGTCGTCACCGCACCCGCACGAAAGAGGTGAAGGCATGCTCGAAGCACTCGGCCTGGAGCCCGCCGCAGAAGTCGTATACCGCTCGCTCCTGGACTCCCCCGAGCTGGGGGTCGAAGAGCTCTGCGAACGTTCGGGACTCACCGAGAAGGCCGTCCGGACGACCCTGGACCAGCTTGCCCGCCTGCATCTCCTGCGGCCCGCCGGGCCTGGGGCGGAGGGCCTGCGCCCGGTCGACCCGGGGGTGAGCCTCAGCGCCCTGCATGCCCGCCAGACCGCGACCCTGACCCGGCACCAGAAACAACTCGAAGAGGCCAAGGAATCCATCGCCGCACTGGCCGCCGAGTACGGCAGCTCACGCCGCGAATACCTGCCCGAGGTGGCCGAATGCCTCGACGGCATCGACGCGGTCCGCGACCGGCTGGCAGAACTGGCGGAGAACACCGCGAAGGAATGCCTCTCCTTCGTCATCGGCGGCGCCCAGCGCCCCGAGGACATGTCCGCCGCCAAGGGGCCCGACGAACTGGCCTTGGAGCGCGGCGTCTCCGTGCGCTCCATCTACCAGGACAGTCTGCGCAACGACGCGGCGACCACCGGCTACGTACGGTGGCTGACATCGCTCGGCAGTGAGACCCGTACCGTCCCCGTACTGCCCATGCGCATGATCATCGTGGACCGGAAGGTCGCCGTCGTCCCGCTGGAGCCGGGCAGCCCCCTCAAGGGGGCCCTGGTCCTGCACAGCCCGGGTGCCGTCACGGCCCTCGTGATGCTCTTCGAAGAGGTGTGGAAGAACGGCACCCCGTGGGGCGTTCCGCTGCCGAAGGACCACCGCGGCCTCGGCCCCCAGGAGCGCGAACTGCTGCGGCTGCTCGCCGAGGGCTGCACCGACGAGGTCGCCGCCCGCCACCTCGCCGTCTCGGTGCGCACGGTCCGTCGGCTCGCCGCCGACCTGATGACCCGCCTGAACGCCCACAGCCGGTTCGAGGCCGGCGTGCTCGCCGCCCGCGAGGGATGGGTGTGACCACCGGTGCCCCCTCGGCCCCCGGGGCACTCGTCCGTGTCCGGCCGCGCCCCGTCCTCGCCCTGACCGCCTGACGGAGGACCGGGGGTACCGCCGCTGCGGCAGCCGTGGACCCGCTGCCACGCACGCTCCCCGACGGCACTGCCTCGCCGGGCGGCCCGTTCGGCCTCCCGCACCGAGTGAAGCCCCGGGCGGGAGACGGCCATGCGTACGGGACGGGCGCGGGCGCGGCAGTCAGTCGCACAGCGCCGGGATGATGTGCCGGCCGTACGCGTCGATCGTCGCCTCCTTCGCGTCGTGCATGTCGTAGACGGCGAACTGGTCGACGCCCAGGTCCCGCAGGGCGCGGAGCTTGTCGACGTGCGCCTCGGCCGGGCCCAGCAGACAGAAGCGGTCGACGATCTCGTCGGGGACGAAGTCGGTGGAGGGGTTCCCGGCGCGGCCGTGGTGGCTGTAGTCGTAGCCCTGGCGGGCCTTGACGTACTCGGTGAGCTCCTCCGGGACCATCGAGGAGTGCTCACCGTAGCGGGATACCAGGTCAGCGACGTGGTTGCCGACCATCCCGCCGAACCAGCGGCACTGATCGCGGGCGTGGGCCAGGGCCTGCGGGGAGTCGTCCGCCGTGACGTACGCCGGGGCGGCCACGCAGAGGGTGATCGCGTCCGGGTCGCGGCCGGCCTCGGTGGCCGCCTCGCGGACCGCGTGGATCATCCATTCGGTGAGGTAGGGGTCGGCGAGCTGGAGGATGAAGCCGTCGGCCTTCTGCCCCGCCAGGGCGAGGGCCTTCGGGCCGTACGCGGCCATCCAGACGGGCAGCTTCCCGTCCTTGATCCAGGGGATGCGGATGGGGTTGCCCTCGACGGACGCCTCGCGGCCCTCGGCGAGGTCGCGGATGACGTCCATCGCCTCGCCGAGCCGGGCCAGGGTGTTGGGTGCGCGGCCCGCGACGCGCATCGCGGAGTCGCCGCGCCCGATCCCGCAGACGGTGCGGTTGCCGTACATGTCGTTGAGGGTGGCGAAGGTGGAGGCGGTGACCTCCCAGGTGCGGGTGCCCGGGTTGGTGACCATCGGGCCGACGTGCAGTTTCTGCGTGTTGGCCAGGATCTGGCTGTAGATGACGAACGGCTCCTGCCACAGCACGGCGGAGTCGAAGGTCCAGCCGTAGCGGAAGCCGTTGCGCTCGGCGCGCTTCATGAGGCTGATGACCTGGGAGGCGGGCGGGTCGGTCTGCAGGACGAGGCCGAAGTCCATGGGGCGGCTCCTTGACGCTCTTTACAGGTACTGGCAGGTGGAGCGGTGGACGAAGGCCCCGTGGCCGGCCCGGCCGGTGTACTCGCGCCGGTCGATGACGAGTTCGCCGCGCGAGAGCACGGTGTCGACGCGTCCGGTGATCCGCTTGCCCTCGTACGCCGAGTAGTCCACGTTCATGTGGTGCGTCTCGGCGGAGATGACCTGCTCGGCGTGCGGATCGTAGAGGACGATGTCGGCATCGGAACCGGGGGCGATGGTGCCCTTCTTCGGGTAGAGGCCGAACATCCGGGCCGGGGTCGCGCAGGCGATCTCGATCCAGCGGCGGCGGCTGATGTGGCCGTCCACCACGGCCTGGTGCAGGAGGTCCATGCGGTGCTCCACGCCCGGCAGCCCGTTGGGGATCTTCGAGAAGTCCCCGCGGCCGAGTTCCTTCTGGCCCCGGAAGCAGAAGGGGCAGTGGTCGGTGGAGACCACCTGGAGGTCGTTGGTCCGCAGCCCCCGCCACAGTGCGGCCTGGTGCTCGCGGGGCCGCAGCGGGGTGGAGCAGACGTACTTGGCGCCCTGGAAGTCCGGCTCCTCCAGGTTGTCGGTGGACAGGAACAGGTACTGCGGGCAGGTCTCCCCGAAGACGGGGAGCCCCTTGTCACGGGCGGCCGCGAGTTCTGCGACCGCCTCCTCCGCCGAGACGTGGACCACGTACAGCGGGGAGCCGGCGACCCGGGCGAGCTGGATGGCGCGGTGGGTGGCCTCCGCCTCCAGGAGCACCTTGCGGACCTCGCCGTGGTGGCGCGGGTCGGTCTCCCCGCGCGCCAGGGCCTGTTCGACGAGGACGTCGATCGCGATGCCGTTCTCGGCGTGCATCATGATCAGCCCGCCGTTGGAGGCGCCGCGCTGCATCGCGCGCAGGATCTGGCCGTCGTCGCTGTAGAAGACGCCCGGGTAGGCCATGAACAGCTTGAAGGAGGTGACGCCCTCCCCCACGAGGAGGTCCATCTCCTTCAGGGTGCCCTCGTTGACGTCCGAGAGGATCATGTGGAAGGCGTAGTCGACGGCGCAGTTGCCGTCGGCCTTGGCGTACCAGGTGTCGAGTCCTTCGCGCAGGGAGTGGCCCACGCTCTGCACCGCGAAGTCGACGATGGTGGTCGTGCCGCCCCAGGCGGCGGCTCGGGTGCCCGTCTCGAAGGTGTCCGAGGCGGAGGTCCCGCCGAAGGGCAGCTCCATGTGGGTGTGCGCGTCGACGCCGCCCGGGATGACGTACTTCCCGGAGGCGTCGATCGTGCGGTCGGCCGTCCAGGCGCCGGCGGCCGCGGAGCCGTGCGCGGCGAGCGCGGCCACGCGGCCGTCCTCGATCAGGACGTCCGCGTGCAGTTCGTCGGCGGCGGTGACGACCAGACCGCCGCTGATCAGAGTGCGGTTGCTCATGGGAGGTTCCCCCTACTCCACGCTGCGCAGGGCCTGTTCGAGGATCGAGGCGCCCTCTTCCGCCTCGGCGACGGTGAGGGAGAGCGGCGGCGCGATGCGCAGCACGCTGGTGTTGTGACCGCCGCCCTTGCCGAGCAGCAGGCCGCCTTCGCGGGCGGCCTCCAGGACGGCGGAGGCGGCGTCCGGGTCGGCCTGGTCGGTGCCGGGCCTGGTCAGTTCGATGCCGGCCATCAGGCCCCGGCCGCGGACCTCCCGGACGGCGGGGACGGTGGCGGCGATACCGCGCAGCCGCTCCAGGAGCAGGCCGCCGACGCGGCGGGCGTTGCCCTGGAGGTCGTGCTCCAGGAGGTAGCCGAGGTTGGCGGCGCCGGCCGCCATGGTGACCGGGGAACCGCCGAAGGTGGAGATGGAGTTGGAGTCGAGGCAGTTCATCACCTCGGCGCGGGCGACGACGCCGCCGATGGACATGCCGTTGCCGATGCCCTTGGCGAAGGTGAGGATGTCCGGCGGGCCGTTCTGGGCGTGGGCCTGCCAGCCCCAGAAGTGGTCGCCGGTGCGGCCCCAGCCGGTCTGCACCTCGTCGCTGATCCACAGGATGCCGTGGCGGTCGAGGACCTCGCGGAAGGCGCCGTACAGGCCGTCGGGCGGGGAGGTGAAGCCGCCGACGCCCTGGATCGGCTCCGCGATCAGGGCGGCCACTCCCCCGCGGGCCTGGCCCAGTACGTCCTCGAGGTCCGCGACGGCCGCGGCGGTGAAGGCGGTGTCGTCGAGGTGGGCGAAGGGGCCCCGGGTGCGGACCGCGCCGTGGACGTAGTACGTCTGCAGCGGGGACAGGCTGGTCGGGGACCAGCCCCGGTTGCCGGTGACGGAGACGGTGGAGAAGGACCGGCCGTGGTAGCTGTTGCGCATCGCCAGGATCTGGTTGGAGCGGCGGTACGTCGTCGCGAGCAGCAGGGCGGTGTCGTTGGCCTCGGTGCCGGAGGTGGTGAAGAAGACGCGGGCGTCGGGGATGCCGGACAGGGCGGCCACCCGCTCGGCCAGCTCGATCATCGGCCGGTTGAGGTACAGGGTGGAGGAGTGGATGATCCGTCCGGCCTGCTCGGAGACGGCCTTGGTGACCTCGGGCAGGGCGTGGGCGGTCATGGTGGTGAGGATGCCGCCGAAGAAGTCGAGGTAGCGGTTGCCGTCGGCGTCCCAGACGTGGCGTCCTTCGCCGTGGGTGAGCTCGATGGGGTTCTGGTAGTAGAGCGCGAGCCAGTCGGGCAGGACGGTGCGGTGGCGGTTGCGGAGCGGGGTGGGGTCGGTCACGGCTGTACGAGCCCTCCGTAGGCGTCGGGGCGGCGGTCGCGGTAGAAGGCCCACTGGTCGCGGACCTCCTTGATGAGGTCGAAGTCGAGGTCGCGGACGAGGAGTTCCTCGTCCTTGTCGCTGGCGACGTCCCCGACGAACTGGCCGCGCGGGTCGACGAAGTAGCTGGTGCCGTAGAAGTCGTTGTCGCCGTACTCCTCCTGGCCGATGCGGTTGATCGCGGCGACGAAGTACTCGTTGGCGACGGCCGCGGCGGGCTGTTCCAGCTGCCAGAGGTGGGCGGAGAGGCCGCGGTGGGTGGCGGAGGGGTTGTAGACCAGCTGGGCGCCGGCCAGGCCGAGTTGGCGCCAGCCCTCGGGGAAGTGGCGGTCGTAGCAGATGTAGACGCCGATCCGGCCGACGGCGGTGTCGAAGACGGGCCAGCCGAGGTTGCCCGGGCGGAAGTAGTACTTCTCCCAGAAGCCCTTGACCTGCGGGATGTGGTGCTTGCGGTACTTGCCGAGGTAGGTGCCGTCGGCGTCGATGACGGCGGCCGTGTTGTAGTAGAAGCCCGCGCTCTCCAGCTCGAAGACCGGGACGACGATCACCATGCCGGTCTCGCGGGCGAGGTCCTGCATGCGGCGGACGGTCGGGCCGTCGGGGACGGCCTCGGCCCAGCGGTAGTGCTCGGGCTCCTGGACCTGGCAGAAGTAGGGGGCGTTGAACACCTCCTGGAAGCCGATGACCTTCGCGCCCTCGGCGGCGGCCCGGCGGGCGTACTCCTCGTGCTTGGCGATCATCGATTCGGTGTCTCCGGTCCAGGTGGCCTGGACCAGCGCGGCGCGGACGACTTGGGCCATGAGCTGCTCCTTGCGACGGGAACGCCGGTTCTACGCACGTAGACGGAGTGCGTAGGGAGTAGAACGTAGGCCTCGTCACTGCGCGGGGCAAGACCGCCTTGCACAGTTGGAGTAGTCGGTCACGTTACGTCGCTGGGCGGTCGTTTGCGGTCAGCAGACGGGACTTTGACGACATGAACCCGGGAGCATCCGCGCCCCCTCAGGGGGTGACGATGCCGGCCACGCGGAGGGCGTGGACGAGGTCCCGGTGGCGGGCCCCGGGGAGTAAGCCGGCCACGCGGAGCAGCAGCGGGGCGAGCCACTGGGGGTCGTGCCGGGCCAGGGCGGCGGCCTCCTCGGCGGTACGGACCCGTACGAAGGCTCCGAGCAGGGCTTCGGCCTCACGGGTGCGGCCGGCCGTGCCGAGGGCGAGGGCCGCGTCGGCGACCTCGGCGGCGGGGCGGGCCACGCCCTGCCGCAACAGGGCGTCGCGATCGGCCTCCCGGCCGGCGTCACCGAGGGCGGCGGCGGCCGCAGCGAGCCGGTCGGGTGGCAGGGAGGCCGCCTCCCACAGCAGCGTCGTCCAGTCGGCGGCCAGGCCGGCGCGGGTCAGCTCGGCGGCCAGGTGGGGCAGCTGCCCGGCGGGCCAGGCCGCGGCCTGGCAGAGCAGGGCGTGTGCCTCCCCGCTGCGGCCCTGCGCGCGCAGCGCGATCAGCTCGGCGGCGACGGCCCGCGGCGAGCCGGTCGGCAACGCGGGCGCGGGCGCGGGTACGGGTACGGGCGTCGGTGCGGGTACGGTCGCCCGCTCGGGCCGCGGCCGGCCGAACCGGGCGCCACGCGGGGCGCCAAGGGCTTCCGGGCTCCCGGGCCCGCCGGGAGCCTCGGCGTCCGGGTGGCCCGGGGGCGGTGTGAAGGCCGGGGCCTCGGGAGCCGCCGACCCGGCGTACCGGGCGCCCCCGGCCCGCCGCGTCCCGCGCAACCACCGCCCCTCGGCCCGCCCGACGGGCTGCAGCACACCCGCCTCCCGGCCCGGGGCGCCGTCATCGTCCGCGGAGGGCGGTTCCGCAGCGCGAGCCTGGCCCCCGCCCTCCCCCGGCGCCTGCCCGGGCACACGCGGAGCGCCGCCGTCGGCCGGGCTCCCGGCCCAGGGGCCACCCCACGACACAGGCCCCGGCCCAGCATCCGGCTGCGCGGGTGCGCCGGGCCGGGGCCGGGCCTCCGTGCGCGGGTCCGCCCAGGCCCGGGCCGCGCTCTGCGCCGCCACCTCGGCCGCCGCCTGCGCGGGTGCGCCGGGGCGGGGCTGGGCCTCCGGGGGCTGGACCGCCTGCGTCGGGGCCGTCGACCGGGGCCCCGCTTCGGTCGCCGGCCGCGCAGGTGGGCCGGGGTGAGGGGTGGAGTGCAGGGCGGTGAGGCGGGCCGCCAGGTCTTCGTGGCGGGCCGCGGCGCGGGCCATGTCGTCCTGGGCCCAGGACAACTCCCTGGTCAGGGCTTCGGTCTCGGCCCGGTCGGCGGTCCCGCCGAGCCGGGCGGTCAGGCGGCGCAGGGCCTCCTCCGACTCGGCCCGCTGTGCGGCCGCAGCCGCCAGCAGGGTCCGCAGTTCGTCCGCACCCCCCGGGAGCCGGTCCCACACGGCCACGGCCGCCGCCCGCAGCCTCGCCGCGTATCCGGTCTCCCGCGCCGCGAGCTCCGCGCCGCCCGACCCCGCCAGGTCCCTCAGCAGGGATTCCACCACGTCCCACGGAGGTATCGCCGCCCCGTTCAGGCAGGCCCGCATGCCCTCCGGGTCCCGGCGCAGGAACTCCCCGTACCAGCCTGCCCCGGCATCCAGCCTCTGCGTCAATCCCCGCAAATATCCGGAGAGTTGACTGATCGCCAGTGAAGTCGCGGTCTCCATGACCGCATTGGACCCCACCCGTGTTACGGGCGGGCTACGGGAATCTCAAAGCTTGACGGCGATCGCGGTGTGCGGCCGCTTCCCGCGCCGCACCAGAGCGGCGGGCACGTCCACCATCCAGAACTGCCAGGTGTACTTGCGCGACATCAGCCTGCGCACCCGGCGCAGGCCCTCCTCGTCGAGCAGCCGGGCCCGCCCCTCGACCACGGGCGCCCCTTCCTCGACGCGCCCCCGCACGTCGCACGGGGCGACGGTGACCCGCCCGTCGTTGCGGATGCGCTTGACCTTCCAGGAGTCGCTGCGCGTCCAGACGTACAGCTCACCCCCGTCGGCGACCGCCCACACCGGGGTCGCCACGGCCGTGCCGTCCTTGCGGAAGGTGGTGAGGCTGACGTACCGCGCGCTGCCGAGCTCCTGGAGACCCATACCCGGACCCTAGCGTGACGGGGCGGCGTCCGCGCCGTCCGGGTCAACGGCTCCCTGGCGGGCCCGTCCGTCCGCTTCGCGGAGGGGACCGGGCCGGTCGTCGGGCAGGGTGCAGGCCGCCAGCAGCAGGCCTCCCGCGAGGAGGGCGCCGGCGGCTGCGAATCCGAGTCGTTTGGCTGCGTCCGTGGCTGACACGCCTTCACGCCTGCCCCGCACGCGGCAAGTCCCACCGCCGATTGGTCCGTTCGGCCTCGACTCCCGCCCGAACGGCACGACGGGCCGCCCCGCCGTCGGCAGCGGGGCCTCAGGCCGGCACGGCCGCGCAGCGCCTGAGCAGCTCGTCCAGCGAGAGCCCGAGCGCCTCGGCGAGGGCGGCGACCGTGAAGAAGGCGGGCGTGGGCGCCCGGCCGGTCTCGATCTTGCGCAGGGTCTCGGCGGAGAGCCCGGCCCCGGCCGCGACCTCGACCATGCTGCGGGCGCCGCGGGCCTCGCGCAGCAGGGCGCCGAGGCGCTCGCCGCGCTCGCGCTCTTCGGGGGTGAGAGGGGTACGGACCATGGGCCCATCCTACCCGGACGGCCAATAGTTATCCCGGTAAAGTAATCCCGTTACAGTTATACCGGTATAGTTATTGGCATGGTGGAACTGAAGACAGCACCCGAGATCGAGAAGATGCGCGCCGCGGGCCGGATCGTCGCCCGCACCCTGGCCGCCGTACGGAGGGCCGCACACGTCGGCACGGCGCTGTCGGAGCTGGACGGGGTGGCCCGCGAGGTGCTCCGCGGCGCCGGCGCGACCTCACCCTTCCTCGGCTACCGGCCGCGGTTCGCGCCGGTGCCCTTCCCCGCAGTGGTGTGCGCCTCCGTCAACGACGCGATCGTGCACGGCATCCCCGACGGCTACCGGCTGCACGACGGCGACCTCGTCAGCATCGACTGCGGGGCGAAGCTCGGCGGCTGGGTCGGGGACGCCGCGGTCAGCTTCACCGTCGGCCGTGCCCGTCCCGAGGACCTGCGGCTGATCGAGACGTCCGAGGCGGCCCTCGCGGCAGGCATCGCCGCCGCCGTGCCGGGCAACCGGATCGGGGACATCGCCCACGCCGTCGGCACGGTCTGCCGCGCGGCCGGGTACGGCGTGCCCGACGGCTTCGGCGGCCACGGGATCGGCCGCAGCATGCACGAGGACCCCGGCGTGCCGAACGAGGGCCCGCCGGGGCGCGGCATGAAGCTGCGCCCCGGCATGGTCCTCGCCATCGAGCCGATGCTGATCGCGGGCGGTACGGACGACTACCGGTGCGACGGCGACGGCTGGACCCTGCGCACCGTCGACGGCACCCGCGCCGCCCACTCGGAGCACACGGTCGCGGTGACCGCCCGCGGTCCGCGGGTCCTCACCGCGTCCTGAGTTCCGCCGGGGGGGGGTGCGCCGGTCGGACCCCGCGAGCCCGGCAGGACCGACGACCCGCCCCCTACGGCCTGCCGTGCGGGTGGACGACCATCGCCGAACCGCCGCCGCGCCGGGAGGTCTCGGCCGCCGCCAGCCACCGGCCGTCGGGCAGCCGCTGGACGCCGGTGGCGGCGCCGATCTCCGGGTTCTGCCGGAAGCCGTGGCCCAGGGCCTCCAGCCGGGCGCGCAGCGGGCTGTTCCACAGGCCCGGTTCCAGCTCGGTGGTGGTCTGGTTGCGCTGGCTGGCCCGCGGCGCGGCGATCGCGTCGACCAGCGGCAGGCCCCGGTCCAGGTGGCCGGTGAGGGTCTGCAGGACGGTGGTGATGATGGTGGCTCCGCCGGGCGAGCCGACCGCGAGCACCGGCCGGCCGTCGTCGAGCACGATCGTCGGGGACATGGACGAGCGCGGGCGCTTGCCGGGGCCCGGCAGGTTCGGGTCCGGGACCCCCGGCGCCGCCGGGGCGAAGGAGAAGTCGGTGAGCTCGTTGTTGAGGAGGAAGCCGCGGCCGGGGACGGTGATGGCGCTGCCGCCGGTGGACTCGATGGTGAGGGTGTAGGAGACGACGTTGCCCCAGCGGTCGGCGACCGTCAGATGCGTGGTGTTCTCCCCCTCGTACGTGGTCGGCGCGGCCTGTCCGGTGGTGGCGCAGGGGACCGGGTGGCGCGGGTCGCCGGGGGCCAGCGGGCTGGTCAGGGCCCGGTCCGGCTCGATCAGGCAGGCGCGGGAGTCGGCGAACCGCTGGGAGAGCAGTGCTCGCGTCGGTACGTCCACGGCGGCCGGGTCGCCGACCCAGCGGCCGCGGTCGGCGAACGAGATCCGGGAGGCCTCGATGAAGTGGTGCAGGTACTGCGTCTCGGACAGCTTCGAGAGGTCGGTCCGTTCCAGGATGTTCAGGGCCTCGCCGACCGTGGTGCCGCCGGACGAGGAGGGCGCCATGCTGTAGACGTCCAGGCCGCGGTAGCCCACCCGGGTGGGTTCCTGCCGCTTGGTGCCGTACGCGCGCAGGTCACCGGCGGTCAGGTCGCCGGGCCGGACCCGGCGGGTGGCGGCGGGGTCCACCGGGGGCGTGCGGACCGTGCGGACGATGTCCTCGGCGATGGGGCCCCGGTAGAGGGCGCCGGTTCCCTTGCGGGCGAGTTCGGCGTAGGTGTCCGCGAGGTCGGGGTTCTTGAAGGTGGAGCCGACGACCGGCAGGGAACCGCCGGGCAGGAACAGCTTCGAGGTGTCGGGGAAGTCCCTGAAGCGGGCCTCGTTGAGCTCGGTCTGGGCCCGGAAGGTGGCGTCGACCGTGAAACCGTCGCGGGCCAGCTTCTCGGCGGGCCGCAGGAGTTGGCGCAGCGGGCGGCTGCCCCAGGCGTCGAGGGCGCTCTTCCAGGTGGCGGGGGTGCCGGGGACGCCGACGCCGAGGCCGCTGGTCTGGCCCTCCGCGAAGGGGATCGGCTGCCCGTTCTCCTGGAACAGGGTCTCGGTGGCCGTGGCCGGTGCGGTCTCCCGGCCGTCGATGGTGTGCACCCGGTGCGAGCGGGCGTCGTAGTAGACGAAGTAGCCGCCGCCTCCGATGCCCGCCGAGTAGGGCTCGGTGACCCCGAGGGCCGCGGCGGTGGCGACGGCCGCGTCCACGGCGTTGCCACCGGAGCGCAGCACGGCGATCCCGGCGGCCGAGGCGTCCGCGTCGACGCTGGCGACGGCGCCGCCGTAGCCGGCGGCGACCGGCACCTTCGCCGGCGGGGCGGGGGCCGCCGCGGCGGGCGGGGCGACGCCGGTCGTCACGAGTGCGGCGGCGACGGTCAGCAGCGGTAACGTGCGGGCGACGGCGGGACGGTGCATCCGGACCTCCATTGGCAGCGTGGGCCGAGCCTAGCGCCGGGCCCGTCGCCCCGTCAGGGCGTCTGCCGGGGCGCGCCGTCGAGCGGTGCCCCGTCCGGCGGGGCGCGCCGCCGGACGGGCGGCAGGGGCACCGGAGGGCGCAAGGGGCACCGGGCCGGTGAACCCCGCCGCCGGCACCGCTAGCATCCCGCGCATGAACGACGACGTGCGCAACATCGTGCTCGGGGTGATAGCCACCGCCGTCAGCGGCGGGTTCGGCTGGTTCTCCCGGACCTATCTCTGGCGGCGCGCGCTCCGCCGCAAGCAGGCGTTCTTCGGGCTGCCGACGGGCTCCGACTGCCTGTTCGTGGTCAACCGGCAGATGGGTGGAAAGGATTCCTCACTGCACCGCAACGACGCCTTCGCCCTGCTGGAGATCTCCGCCCTGATCAAGGACTGCGGGGCGAACATCCAGATCGTCACGCACGACACCGCCCGTCAGGGCTTCGGCGACCGGGCCGAGTTCTGCGTCGGCGGGCCCACGTCCAACGCCCGCACCACGGCGCACCTCGCCTCCATGCTGCCGGGCATCACCGTCAACATCGACTCCGAGCAGCACGAGGACCGGGGAGCGATCCAGGTGGGCGGCGAGACCTACCGGTGGCGCAAGGGGCTGGAGGAGCACGTGGTACTGGCCCGGCTGGCGGGCGGGGAGGGTGGCCGGCCGGTGTTCCTGCTGTCCGGGCAGACCGCGGTCAGCAACCAGGCGGCCGCCCGGTACCTGAACCGGCACCACACGCAGCTGGCGCGCAAGTACGGGGTGGAGTCCTTCTGCCTGGTGCTGAAGGTCGTCAACTCCGACGCCTACGGGCCGGACGTGACCGAGCTGGTCGCTGACGTCACCCGGCCGGCCCGGACACCCGCATCGGCAGCCGCGTGATGCCGTTGATGAAGTTGGACACCAGCCGCCTCGGCGGGCCCGCGAGTTCCGGTACGGGCATGGCCGCGCACCACTCCTCGTAGAGGGTGCGCAGCTGGAGGCGGGCGAAGTGCGCGCCCAGGCAGACGTGCGGGCCGTCCCCGAAGGACACGTGCGGGTTGGGTGTGCGGCCGAGGTCCAGGCGGCCGGGGTCGGTGAAGACGCGCTCGTCGTGGTTGGCGGAGGCGTGGAGGACGACGACCTTGTCGCCGGCCCGGACCGGCTGCCCGGCCAGTTCGTGGTCGACGGCGGCGGTGCGCCGGAAGCTGAGGACCGGGGGGTGGACGCGCAGGAGTTCGTCGACGGCGCGGTCCACGGGGACGTCGCCCGTCGCGAGCCGGCGGTATGCGTCGGGGGCGCCGGCGAGGGCGAGCAGACCGCCGGGGGCGGCGCTGCGGACGGTGTCGTTGCCCGCGACGGTGAGCAGGAAGAAGAACATCTCGAGTTCGGCGGGATCCAGCCCGGCGGTGGCGAGGGCGGTCATCACGTCGTCGCCGGGGTGGTCGCGTTTGTGTGCGGCGAGTTCGCGGGCGTAGGCGAACATCTCGCCGAGCAGGGCCGGGGAGCGCGGGTTGAGGGGGGTGCCGTCGGGGCCGAGGAGTGGTGCGGGGGCGTCGTCGGGGTCCTGGTAGCCGATGACCCGTACGGTCCATTCGAGGAGCAGGGCCCGGTCGGCGGGCGGGACGCCGAGCAGGTCGGTGAGGTTGAGCAGGGCGTACTCGTCGGTGACGGTGCGGACGAGGTCGGCGGCGCCGTCGTCGGCCGCGTCCCGGGCGGCGGCGAGCAGCGTACGGGCGCGTTCGCGGACCCGTGCGGCGAAGGCGTCGACGCGGGCGGGGGTGAAGGCCCGGGCGACGAGCCGGCGCAGCCGGCCGTGCCCGGGGGGATCCTGGTTGAGCATGGTCCGGCGCAGGAAGGGCAGGTCGGCCGGGTCGGGGTCGCGGATCTGGGTGGCGCCCAGCCAGGAGGAGTACGTGCGGTGGTCGCGCAGGACGTGGACGACGTCGGCGTGCCGGGTGACGGCCCAGAAGCCGGGGCCGGCGGGCCAGCCGGCGATCTCGGGCTCCGGCTGCCAGGCGACGGGGTGCCGGTCGCGCAGCAGCCGGTAGCGCTCGTGGGGGACGCCGACGGCGTAGACGCGGGGGTCGAAGACGTCGGGGATGTCCGCGGCGTGGTCCATGCGGCCACCGTGACGGGTGGGCGGCCCCGCCCGCAAGGGTGAGGCCGCGGGCGGATGCGCGCCGCGTCAGCGCCGCGGGTTGCAGTCGGCGGCGGGGAGGGTGGTGTCGGTGCCCTGGATGGCGACCGGGGTGAGGGTGTCGGGCACGGCGGAGACGCCGAAGGTGCACACCAGCTGCTTGCGGGCCAGGTCGGACAGGCCGGCGACGGGGAACGGCACACTGAGCGTGATCCCCTTGTCCGGCTGGTACGTGCTCACCGCCACCCTCTCCGAGTCGGCGCCGGACGCGGGCACCTGGGGCAGGGCCGTGGTGAGGCCGGCCGCCGAGGCCGCACCGGTGGGGCCGTCCAGCAGGATCCGCAGGAGCGGCACGGGCGCGAGCATGTAGTCGGTGCCGATCGAGAAGGGGACCGGGACGACCCGGTCGCCCTCCTTGGAGACGTAGTAGAGGGTGGCGGCGTTCTTGCTGCCGGGCACCTTGACGGTGGCGGCGTGGCCGCTCTCGATCACCCCGGTGCGTTTGATCCCGCATCCGGCGAGCAGCAGGGCGCAGCCCGTCAGGGTGGCGGCCGCAGCCGCCGCGCGGGATCTCGTCGTGCGCCCCGTCATGCGCGGGCCTCCAGCGGCATGTCGAGGGTGAAGAGGGCGCCGCCCGCCGGCCGGTTGGCCGCCCGGAGGGTGCCGCCGTGCAGGCGGACGTTCTCCAGGGTGATGGCGAGTCCGAGGCCGCTGCCCGCGGAGCGGGTGCGGGCCGCGTCGGCCTTGAAGAAGCGGTCGAAGATGTGCGGCAGCACCTCGGGGGCGATGCCGGGCCCGCTGTCGGCGACGTCGATGAGGAGCCGCTCGCCCACCGTGCCGGGTGCGGTCCGTACGGTCACGCGTACGGGGGCGCCGCCGTGCCGCAGGGCGTTGCCCACGAGGTTGGCGAGGACCACGTCGAAGCGGCGCGGGTCGAGCCGGGCGCGCACCCCGTCGGGCAGTTCGGTGACGACGCGTTCGTCGTCCCAGTGGCGTCGTTCGAGGGTCTTGCGGACGGCTTCGGCGATGTCCACGTCGTCGAGGTTGAGCTCGGCTGCCCGGGCGTCGAAGCGGGAGATCTCCATCAGGTCCTCGACGAGGACGGCGAGTTTGCCGGTCTCGGCGCTGACCAGGTGCAGGGCCTTGGCGGTGTCGGCGTCGAGGCGCGCGGCGTCCTCGTCGAGGACCTCGGTCACGGCGAGCATCCCGGCGAGCGGGGTGCGCAGTTCGTGGGAGACGTCGGAGGCGAAGCGGCGGGCGCGGGTCTCGGCCTCCTGGAGTTCGCGCACGGACTGTTCCAGGGCGCGGGCGGTCTCGTTGAAGGTGCGGGCCAGTCCGGCGAGTTCGTCGGCGCCCCGGACCTCGATGCGGGTGTCGAGGCGGCCGCGGCCGAGTTTCTGGGCGGCGCGGCGCATGTCGCGGACCGGTCGCAGCACGCTGCGGGCGGCCAGCAGTGCGGGGACGACCGCGATGGCCAGGCCCGGGACGGCGCCCTGCTGGGCGGCCTCGACCATGGCCTCGACGGTCTGCTTCTCGGTGGCGAGCGGGACGCTGGCGTAGAAGACGACCCCGGTGGATTCGGTGTATCCGTTGTGTTCGAAGACGGCGGGGACGCCGATGGTGAGCCAGGGGTTGCCGCGCTGGTCCTCGACGCGCTGGAAGGCGGCGTATTGGTTGCTGCGGACCCGGTCGCGCAGGCTGTCGGTGATCACGGTGGACGTGGGCGTGCCGGGGTTGGTGGAGACGCGTACGCCGCCGTACTCGCCGAAGATGATCCAGGGGTGGGGTTTGCCGCGTTTGCCGAGCTCGATGACGATGCGCTGGAGCTCCTGCTGTTCCAGGGGGAGGCGGATCTCCTGCTGCTCGACCTGGTCGCGCAGGGTGCTGACGGCGGTGTCCTGGGTCTGTTTGAGGATGGCGTTGCGGGCCTGCTGGTAGGTCAGGGCCGCGGTGGTTCCCGCGCTGATGGCGGCGACCAGGAGGAAGGCCGCTATCAGCCGGGTGCGCAGCCCGAGGGGTGCTATGCGTCGCACCGCGGCCTACAGGGGGCCGAAGCGGTAGCCGAAGCCGCGCACGGTCTGTATGTAGCGGGGGCTGCGGGCGGGGTCCTCGATCTTGTGGCGCAGCCGGCGGACGCAGGCGTCCACGAGCCGGGCGTCGGCGTGGTAGCTGTGGTCCCAGACGTACTCCAGGAGCTGCTGGCGGGAGAAGACCTGCTCGGGCGAGGCCGACAGGTGCAGCAGGAGTTTGATCTCGCTGGGTGCGAGGGCGACGCGTTCGCCGTTCTTGGCGATGGTCAGCCCGGCGCGGTCGATGGAGAGTTCGCCGTGCGTCTCGATGCCGGGGCGGGTTCCCACCGGGTCGCTGAGCCGGCGCAGCACGGCCTTGATGCGGGCTTCGATGACCTCGGTGCGGGCGGGTTTGACGATGTAGTCGTCGGCGCCCGCCTCCAGGCCGATGACGATGTCGAAGTCGTCGCCGCGTGCGGTGAGCATGATGATCGGCACTTCGCTGGTCTGGCGGATGCGGTGGCAGACCTGTACGCCGTTGATGCCGGGCAGCATCAGGTCGAGCAGGACGAGTTCGGGGTGGAAGGTCGCCATCAGGGCGAGTCCCTCCTCCCCGGTCTCGGCCGCCCGCACCTCGTGGCCGCGGCGGCGCAGGCCGAGGCCCACCCCTTCGCGGATGGAAGGGTCGTCCTCGATCAGCAGTACGCGTGGCATCCGGTCAGTATCCCAGGGCGATCTTCGGCTTCTCCTCCGCTACCGGCCGGCCTTGCGCCGCAGGGAGTCCAGCAGGTCGGTGATCTCGGCCAGGCGCAGGGGCCGGGCAAGGAGGACGACGACCAGGGCGAGGGCCGCGGTTCCCGCTCCGACCGCGGCGAAGTCGCCGAAGCGTTCGGCGGCACGGGCCGCCGCGTACGCCGCCGCGGCCGCGGGTGCGCAGGCCGTCAGCAGCCGCAGGTGGGTGCGTACGGCGCTGGCGCGGCGTTCGCTTCGGCTGCCCGTGCGCGGGCCGAGCCTGCGGGAGAGGGCGTACCCGGTCGCGGCGGCGCCCGCGAGGAAGGCGACGGAGGAGGCGGCGGCCATGCCGGTGACCGCCCAGCGCGGGGAGAGCAGGAGGTAGGCGGCGGCCGACAGTCCGGCGTTCAGGGTGACGATGACGAGGTTGAGGAAGAAGGGGGTCCGGGTGTCGGAGAGGGCGTAGAAGCCGCGCGAGAGGACGTACTGCGCGGAGAAGGCGACCAGTCCGGGGGCGAAGGCCGCGAGCATGCCGGCCATGACCTCGATGTCGGCGGCGCCGGTGCGTCCGTAGCCGAAGACGCTGCCCATCACCCAGGGGGCGAGGGCGGCCATGACGGTGGCGGCGGGGACGACGAGGGCGGCGCTGGAGCGCAGGGCGTAGGAGACGTCGCGGCGGACGGCGCCGAGGTCGCCGTCGGTGGCGGCGGAACTCATCCGGGGCATCAGGGCCGTCACGAGGGAGACGGTGATGATGCCCTGCGGGACGATCCACAGCTGGTAGGCGTTGCTGTAGGCGGTGTAGCCGGCGCCGCCCGCGAGGCCGGCGTCGACGGCGCGCTGGCCGGTGGTGGTGGAGAGCCGGGTGACGACCCAGTAGGCGATCTGGTTGGTGAGGACGAGCAGGACGGTCCAGCCGGCGTTGCGCAGGGGGCGGCCGAGGCCGCTGCCGCGCCAGTCGAAGCGGGGGCGCCAGCGGAACCGGGCCGCGCGCAGCGAGGGGATCAGGGCGAGGGCCTGGACGACGATGCCCGCGGTGGTGCCGAGGCCCAGGAGCCGGGTCTCGGCGGCGGTGAGGCCGGTGGCGCCGTCGTGGGAAACGTACAGGAACAGCCCGAAGACGGCGATGATGACGACGTTGTTGAGGACCGGGGTCCACATCATCGCGCCGAACCGGCCGCGGGAGTTCAGGACCTGCCCGAGGAGGGTGAAGAGCCCGTAGAAGAAGATCTGGGGCAGGCAGTACCGGGCCAGGGCCACGGTGGTGTCGGCCTGGGCGCCGCTGTATCCGGTGTACGCCGAGACGATCAGCGGGGCGGCGATCACGGCGGCGGCGGTGAGGACGACGAGGGCCGCGGTGCAGGCGGTGAGCAGCCGGTCGGTGTAGGCGGCGCCGCCGTCGGCGTGTTCCTTGGCGGCCCGGACCAGCTCCGGTACGAAGACGGCGTTGAGCGCGCCGCCGACGAGGAGGATGTAGATGATGTTCGGGACGGTGTTGGCGACGGCGTAGCCGTCGCCGAGCAGTCCGGTGCCCAGGGCCGCGACGACGACGGCGGAGCGGATGAAGCCGGTGGCGCGGGAGACGATCGAGCCGGCCGCCATGAGCGCGCCGCTGCGCAGCACCGAGGTCTTGCGCGGTGCTGCGCCGTCGGTGCCGGGGCCGGGGCCTGCCTGTCTGGTGTCGGTGGCCGTCACCGGCGGGCCAGGTAGGCCTGGAACGCCTTGTAGAGGGTCGCGTTGGCGACTCCGTCCATCGGGATCTCCCATTCACCGAGCGTTTCGACGACCTGTCCGCCGGTGCCGAGCTTCCAGCGCAGCAGCCCGAAAGAACGTTCGTCGGGGTCAAGGGTGGAGGGTACCCCGCGCATGTCGTACTCGTCGGCGCCGAGGGCGTGTGCGTCGCGCATCATGCGCCACTGCAGGGCGTTGCTGGGCCGTACTTCACGCCGGTGGTCGGCGGAGGCGCCGGTCTGGTACCAGACCCTGCCGCCGGTGCTGATCATGGTGTGGGCGGCGAGGATCTCGCCGCCGTGGACGGCCAGGTAGAGCCGCATCCGGCCGGGCTGCTCCTCGTTCAGGACGCGGTACTGCTGCTCGTAGTACGCGAGGGAGCGGCCGAGCCGGAAGCCGTCGCGCTCCTCGGTGATCCGCAGCAGCCGGTAGAACTCGGGCAGGTCGGCGGCGGTGCCGAGGACGGTCTCCACGCCGGCCTTGCCGGCCTTGCGCACGTTGCGCCGCCATTCCTGGTTGAGGCCGGACCACAGGTCGTCGAGGCTGCGTCCGGCGAGCGGCACGCGGAAGACGTGGCGGGGCTGGGCGTCGCCGTCGTCCTCGCCTCCGCAGCGCTTCCAGCCGCGGGTGCGCAGCCGGTCGGCCAGGGCTGCACCCACCGGGTCGACCTCGGTGGCGAGGACGTCGGATATCTGACGGCCCGTTGCGGTACCGGCTTTGACGGTGGCCGCGTCCCAGCGGCGGTAGGCGGGGCTGGGGCCGATGCGGACGGCGAAGGCGCCGGCGGCGCGCAGGTGGCGCATGAGCGGGTCCAGCCAGCGGTCGATGCGCGGGTCGGACCAGTCGGCGACGGGTCCTTCGGGCAGGTAGGCGAAGTATTTGCGGGTGCCGGGGAATTGCCGATAGAGAACGAGTCCGGCACCTTCGATCTCGCCGCCCGGACAGTGCCATCCGACCATTTCCGAGCGCCAAAGGTCCTTCACCCGGCCCCATGACGGGTGCTGGAGAAAGCTGGCCGCCGGGGTCCTGGAGAGGAAGGACTGGTATTCGGGGACGGACAGGGCGCGCACCTGGAGCTCGTGGTCCTGGTCCTGCCGGGCGGGGGTAACGAGCAGTGCGCACACGGCTGACGGCCTTCCTGATCGTCCTGAGCGGTCGTTCACAGGACTCTCACAGCCACCCGTGACCGAAGTGCGCGGCGAATGTGACCGGATGATGACCGTTTCGCTGCGGTCCGCGTCACAAGGGAAAGGGCGAACTTTTCCGTGGTTTGTGCAACCTAAAGTCGTCCCGTTCCCATCCTCTTTTGCGAACGTCCATCACCACCACGACTCGAAGGGGCCCTTCGTTGAGCCGCACACGCCGCACCGCCATTGCAGGCACCGCACTCCTGGCCGCCGCGCTGACCGCCTGCTCGGGCGGGAGTGACGGTGGCAGCGACGACAAGGGCAAGGCCGAGTCGAAGCCGAAGGCGCCCATGGCGGTCTCGGTGAACCTCACGGGTGACCAGGTCAAGGCGGGCCAGCCGGTGACGGTGACCGTGGCCGAGGGCAAGCTGGCCCAGGTGAAGGTGACCGACGCCAAGGGTGCGGAGCTGCCCGGCAAGATAGCCGACGACGGGAGGACCTGGACCTCGGAGCGCAACGCGCCCGCGGGCGCGGAGTACAAGGTCGAGGCGCAGAACACCGAGAGCCAGAGCGCGACCACGCAGTTCAGGACCAGTGCCGCCGACAAGGTGAACAAGGTCTCGATCAACATCCCCAAGGGCAGCACGGTGGGCGTGGCGATGCCCGTGTCGCTCGTCTTCGACAACCCGGTGACGAACAAGGCCGAGGTGGAGAAGCAGCTCAAGGTCACCACCTCGAACAACACCGAGGGCTCCTGGGGCTGGATCAAGGACCACTCCGGCAACGACCGCGTCGACTGGCGCCCCAAGGACTACTGGAAGTCCGGCACCGACGTGAAGGTCGAGATGAACCTGAACGGCGTGGACTCCGGCAAGGGCGGGGGGATGTTCGCCCGGGACTACACCACCGAGTTCAAGATAGGCAAGGACCGCCGGGTCCAGGTCAGCCTCGACACCAAGAAGCTGACGGTGACCGAGGACGGCCAGACGCAGAAGACGATCCCGATCTCGGCCGGCACCCCGGGCGGCAAGAAGGCGTCCTGGTCCGGAAAGATGGTGATCATGTCGAAGGAGGGCACCATCCGGATGGACTCCCAGACGGTGGGCCTGGACAACGCCTACGACAAGATGGTCGATTACTCGATGCGGCTCACCTGGTCCGGCATGTACGCGCACGCCGCACCGTGGAACGAGGCCAACTTCGGCCGGACCAACAGCAGTTCCGGCTGTGTGGGGATGAGCGACGCCAACGCCAAGGAGTTCTTCGCCCAGTCCCAGATCGGCGACGCCTTCGAGGTGGTCGGCGCGGGTTCCAAGGGCAACGCCGACATCGGCAACGGCTACGGCGAGTGGAACCTCTCCTGGGACGAGTGGAAGGCCAAGAGCGCCCAGTCCGCCGCCCCGCAGAACGGCTGACCTGCGGACCTTCCTCGCTGACTCTCATTCAATTGTTACCACCACGTAACTTACCGACGGGTTACCTTCGGTAAGTCGCTCCCGTTACCGTCGGGTCACTTTCAGGACTCCCGGTGCACGCGAGGAGCGACCCATGGAACGCACCACCACCGCCGCAGCCGTGGCGGCACTCCTGGCGGCGACCGCCCTGGGCCTGGCCCCCCACCAGGCCCAGGCGGCTCCCGCGCCCGCCGCGGCGACCGCTGCCACCACCGCGCAGACCGCCGCCGCGGACCTGCGCTTCCACGACATCCCCGGCTCCGGCGGCATCACCCTCAAGGGCAACGTCTTCACACCCGACGGCGCCCCGGCCGGCCGGAAGCATCCGCTGATCGTGCTGCCCACCAGCTGGGGCATGCCCCAGATCGAATACGTCGCCCAGGCCAAGAAGCTCGCCGACTCCGGCTACGTCGTGGTCAGTTACACCTCCCGCGGCTTCTGGCTCTCCGGCGGGCAGATCGAGGTGGCCGGTCCGCCGGACATCGCCGACGTCTCGGCCGTCATCGACTGGGCCCTCGCCCACACCCCCGCCGACGCGGACCGCATCGGCCTCGGCGGGGTCTCGTACGGCGCCGGCATCACCCTGCTGGCCTCCGCGCACGACCCGCGCGTCAAGGCCGTGGTGGCGATGAGCGGCTGGGCCGACCTCATCGAGTCCATCTACTCGGGCCGCACCCAGCACCGCCAGGCCGCCGGGCTGCTCGGCGCCGCCGGCTACCTCACCGGCCGCCCCGGACCCGAACTCCAGTCGGTCCTCGGCGACTTCCTCGGTTCCCGGCTGGACCGCGAAGCGCAGATGATCGAGTGGGGCAGGAAGCGGTCGGCCGCCGAACAGGTGGACCGGATCAACGCCAACGGCGCCGCGATCATGCTCGGCAACGCCTGGGGCGACACGGTCTTCCCGCCCAACCAGTACGCGAAGTTCTACGAGCGGCTGACCGGCCCCAAGCGGCTGGAGTTCCGCCCGGGCGACCACGCCACCGCCGAGGGCACCGGCCTGCTCGGCCTGCCCAACGACACCTGGACCAACGCCCACCGCTGGTTCGACCGCTACCTCAAGGGCGAACGCAACGGCGTCGACACCGAGGCCCCGGTGCAGATCAAGTCCCGTGGCGACGGCGGCTATGAGGGCTACGCCGACTGGGCGTCGGTGGGCTCCGGCGGCACCGAGAGGTTCGCGCTCACCGACAGCGAGCACCTCTTCGCGAACGTCGACTCCGGGGCCAACGGCGGCGTCGTGATCCTCTCCAGCGTCCTCGACCAGTTCTTCAAGGCGCCTCCCGTCGCCTCGATCCCGCTGCTCCCCCGCTCCTTCGCCGCCGTCTGGCAGTCGGGGCGCCACGACGAGGCACGCCGTATCCGCGGCACCGTCAGGCTGCACACCACCGTCACGCCCACCAAGGGCGACGGCACCTTCGTCGCGTACCTCTACGACGTCGGCCCGCTCGGCATCGGCAAGCTGGTCAGCAACGCCCCGTACACCTTCCACGGCAGGACCCCGGGCCGGGCCTTCGGCGTGGACCTGGAGCTCTTCTCCACCGCCTACGACGTGCCCGCGGGCCACCGGCTCGCCCTCGTCGTCGACACCGTCGACCCGCTCTACATCGAGCACAACCCCACCGGCGTGCAGCTGACCTTCTCCTCGCCCCCGGGCGACCCCAGCTACGTCTCGGTGCCGCTGCGCGAGCAGTGACCCACGGCGGCGGCCGGGCCGGGACGGCCCGCTCCCGGGTCCCTCAGTGCTTGAGGATCTTGGAGAGGAAGTCCTTGGCCCGGTCGCTCTCCGGGGCGGTGAAGAACTCCTCGGGGCTCCGGTCCTCGACGATCCGGCCGTCCGCCATGAACACCACGCGATTGGCCGCGGAGCGTGCGAAGCCCATCTCGTGGGTGACCACGACCATGGTCATGCCCTCCTGGGCGAGCTGCCGCATGACCTCCAGCACCTCGTTGATCATCTCCGGGTCCAGTGCGGAGGTGGGCTCGTCGAAGAGCAGGGCCTTGGGGTCCATGGCGAGGGCGCGGGCGATGGCCACGCGCTGCTGCTGTCCGCCGGAGAGCTGGGCGGGGAACTTGTCGGCCTGGTCGGCGAGGCCGACCCGTTCCAGGAGCTCCCGGGAGCGCCGGTCCGCCTCGCGCTTCCCCCGCCCGCGGACCTTGACCTGCGCGAGGGAGACGTTGGCCAGGACGGTCTTGTGCGCGAAGAGGTTGAAGGACTGGAAGACCATCCCCACCTCGGCGCGCAGCCGGGCCAGCTCCTTCCCCTCGGCGGGCAGCGGCTCCCCGTCGATCAGGATCGTGCCGGACTCGACGGCCTCCAGCCGGTTGATCGCCCGGCACAGGGTGGACTTCCCGGAGCCGGAGGGTCCGATGACCACCACCACCTCCCCGCGGCCGACGGTGAGGCTGATGTCCCGCAGCACGTGCAGCGGTCCGAAGTGCTTGTTGACGTCCCGCAGCTCGATCAACGGATCGACGGCCATGCGCTGCCCTGCCCACTCGGTGTCGGATGCCGGTCAGCGCAAACTATCCAGCGGCGAAGGGCACTTCGCCGCGACACGCCGCCCGCCGCCGCGGGCGCCGGTGCTGTCAGCCCTCCGAGGCCTCCGCGTACGCCTGGCTGAGCTCGGGGGAACCGGTCATCGCCCAGGACACCCCCGACTCGATCACGTTCAGCTCCCGGCCGGAGGCCAGGCGGATCGCCGGCTGGCCGTTGGGCCACACCTGCCAGGCGGATCCCGGGACGGTCCGGACGATCACGGTGCCGAGGTAGAAGCCCGCGTCGTTGCCCAGCCAGGGCACCACTTCGGGGTCCCGCCGCCAGCGGGGCATGAGCTGGTCGAGGGCCTCCAACGAGGCCGGACTCCCGTCGAGTTCGAGCCCGGCCGCCCGTGCGTGGACCCGCAGCATCTCGCACTCCGCGAACAACTCGGCGACGCCCTCGGGATCGTCCACGAGGGCGGCCGCGAGCCCCGCACCCTGTTCCGTTTCACGCCGGTTCAGCCAGTTGTCCAGGAAGGGGATGTTCATACCGCCCAGCGTCGCACCAGGATCCGCCGGTGGCCACAGGGCGCGCCTGGGCCGTTTCGGCGGCCCCGTCGGCCTACCGGTCGAGATCGAGGTCGACGACGACCGGTGCGTGGTCGGAGGCGCCCTTGCCCTTGCGCTCCTCGCGGTCGACGTAGGCGTCGGTGACGGCCTTGGTGAAGGGCTCGTTGCCGTAGACCAGGTCGATGCGCATGCCCTTGTTCTTGGGGAAGGCGAGCATCCGGTAGTCCCAGAACGTGTACGGGCGGTCGTACTTCAGGGCGCGCGGGACGACGTCCGAGAGGCCGGCGGCGCGCAGCGCCTCCAGGGCGGCCCGCTCGGCCGGGGTGACGTGGGTGAGTCCCGCGAAGACGGCCGGGTCGTACACGTCCTCGTCGGTCGGGGCCACGTTGAAGTCGCCGAGCACGGCGAAGGGGCGCGGGCCGGCCGCGTCCTCGGCGACGGCCGTGGCCAGGGAGCGGAACCAGTCCAGCTTGTAGCCGTAGTGGTCGTGCTCGACCTCGCGGCCGTTGGGCACGTACACCGACCAGACCCGGACCCCGCCGCAGGTGGCGGAGATCGCCCGGGGCTCCTGGACGCCCTCGTAGTCGGGGCCGCCGGGCAGGCCGGTGACCACGTCGTCCAGGCCCACCTTGGAGAGGAGGGCCACGCCGTTCCAGCGGCCGGTGGCGTTGACCGCGGCCTCGTAGCCCAGCTCGCGCAGCTGCTCGTGCGGGAACTGCTCCGCCGAGCACTTGGTCTCCTGGATGCACACGACATCGGTGCCGGAGCTCTCCAGCCAGGCCAGCAGGCGCGGCAGCCGGGCGGTGATGGAGTTGACGTTGTAGGTGGCGATACGCATACCCGCCAACCTACCGCCCGGCACCGACAGCGACCGTTACAGCTCGGCGCTGTCCCCGGCGGTGAGCCGCCCGTGGTCGGTGCCGCCCAGCTTGTCCAGGGCGAAGTCGTAGATCGGCCGGGCGATGTCGGCGAGGTAGGCGTCGTGGATGTCGAGGGCCCGGCGCGGCTCGACCTCGCGGAGGTAGTCGATCACCTCGGAGACCTTGTTCCAGGGGGCGTGCACCGGCACCATCAGGGTCTCCACCGGGACCCCGGGCACGGTGAGCGCGTCGCCGGGGTGGAAGAGAGACCCGTCGACGAGGTAGCCGACGTTGGTGACCCGGGGGATGTCCGGGTGGATCACGGCGTGCAGCTCGCCGTGCACCTGCACCTCGAACCCGGCCGCGGTGAAGGTGTCGCCGTGGCCGACGGTGTGCACCCGGCCCGGGTAGGCGGGGGCGAGCCGTTCGGCGACGCTGCGCAGGGTCCACAGCCCGGCCGCCGGGTTCGCGTCGAGGGCGGCCCGCAGCCGCCCCTCCTCGAAGTGGTCGGGGTGTTCGTGCGTGACCAGCAGGGCGTCCGCACCCAGGCCCGCGTCCGGTTCGCTGAAGGCGCCCGGGTCGATGACGAGCGTGCGCCCGTCCTTCTCCAGCTGGACGCAGGAGTGCAGCCGCTTGGTGAGCTTCATGATCCCAGGCTAGGGGGTGCTCGTCGATCAGGCCGGATCGGGGAGCGGGGTCCGGTGCCGCGGACCGCAGGGCGGACGAGGGAGGCGACGCGGAGCGCCACCGACCGGGGAGGACGCGGCGAGGCGCGGTGCCGGGCCTCGCGAGCCCGGCATTTCTGATCGGGGCCCCCTGGCGCCGCGCCCGCCGGGTCACGGGGTGGTCGTGGAGACCACGTAGACCTTGGGGTGCTCGGGGTCCGTGAGGTCCACCGTGATGTCCCGGCTGGGGCGCGGGTCGTCCTGCTCCAGGCTGGTCCCGTACCAGGTGGCGCGGGGGCTCCAGCTCCAGCCCGCGACCTCGGAGTCGTGGGGGGAGATCGTGACGTCCCCGGCGACCAGCTGGGCGCGGCTGGTGCCGACGGAGGCGAGGAAGGCGTCCAGGTCGGCCGGGGTCACCGCGAACTGGGTGAAGAGCCGGCTGGTGCGCCAGTTGTTGGTCTCCAGGAAGCCGACCTTCCACGCCTTCGCCGGGATCGGCACCTCGTAGATGCTGCGCTGCACCCTGGAGGGCCAGCCCGGGCGCACCGTGGACGCGCCGACCTTGGCGGCCTTGTCGCGTCCGCTCTCCCGGCTCTGCTGGGTGGAGATCGCGAGGTAGCCCGCGGGTACGCCGATCAGCAGGACGATGATGATGGCGGTGATCCAGCGGCGCTTGACGACGTGTCTGCGGTCCTCGGGGGTGGGCTGCGGCGTGCCGCCCTCGTCGGGGGCGGAGGCCTGGTGGGGCAGGGTGGGCGGGTTCACGACTGGTCCTGGTCCTCGGGTGCGGCGGTCTCGCGCCTGCGGCCCAGCTGCGCGTAGCGCTCGTAGCGCTCGACCCGTCGGCGGGTGGCGCGGCGGAAGCGCCGGGCGACGAGCCGGGCGAGGTCGGCGGCGCCGACCATGCCCGCCTCGGGGCCGAGCTGGGCCTTGGCGATACGGGCCTCGGGGCGGTAGCCGCGACCGGTGAGGTGGCGGCGGAAGGCGTCCCGGGCGGGGCCGATCAGCAGGTCGTCGGCGGCGCTGACGCCGCCGCCGATGACGAAGCAGGACGGGTCCAGGGCGGCGGCGAGGTTGGCGATGCCGACGCCGAGCCACTGGCCGATGTCCTGGAACAGCTCGACGCACATGGCGTCGCCCTCGCGGGCCAGCTCGGTGATCAGCGGCCCGGTGATCTCGGAGACGTTCCCGCCGACCCTGGCGATGATGTTGTACGCGACCGGGGAGTCCGCGGCGGCCAGTTCGCGGGCCTCGCGCACCAGGGCGTTGCCGGAGCTGTACTGCTCCCAGCAGCCGCGGTTGCCGCAGGGGCAGCGGTGGCCGCCGGGGACGACCTGCATGTGGCCGAACTCGCCGGCGACCCCGTACCGGCCGCGCTTGACCTGGCCGCCTTCGAGGATGGCACCGCCGATGCCGGTGCCGAGCGTGATCATGACGAGGTGGTCCTCGCCCCGGCCGGCGCCGAAGCGCCATTCCGCCCAGGCGGCGGTGTTGGCGTCGTTGTCGACCATGACGGGGACCGCGAGACGGGACTGCAGGGCGTCGCGCAGGGGCTCGTCGCGCCAGGCCAGGTGCGGTGCGAAGAGGACCCGGGAGCGGTCGGCGTCGACCCAGCCGGCCGCGCCGATGCCGACCGCGTGCACGTCGTGCCGGTCGGAGAGGTCCAGCACGAGCTCGACGATGGTGTCCTCGACGACCTTGGGGCTCTTGGACTTGTCCGGGGTCTCGGTGCGGATCTTCTCGAGGATGACGCCGTCGGCGTCGACGACCCCGGCCATCACCTTGGTGCCGCCGATGTCGATGCCGACGGTCGGGACGCGTGGCGCGGTCAGGTGCGACCGCCGCTCACGGGTCCCGATGGTGCGCAGGACGGTGCCTCGCGCCGACCCCCGGTGGGTGAGCGTGAAGTCCCGGTACGTGCTCATCGAGTCGTGTCGTCCCTCTCGGGTGCGGTGGTGCGGGAAGCCCGGTCGGCCGGGCCCGCCGGTCCGGTGCGGCCGGCTCCGCGGGCCGTGGCGTCCGTGACGCCCGGTCCCGATTCTGCCACTCGCTCCAGTTCGTGGCTCAGTTCGTCGAGCTCGGAGCCGCCCGCCATCTGGCGGGTGAGCTCGTCCAGGGTGATCGAGTCACGGGTGTGACTGCCCGCCATGGCGCCGCGCTTGAGCAGCACGAAGCGGTCCCCGACCAGGTACGCGTGGTGCGGGTTGTGGGTGATCAGGACCACACCGAGACCGGCGTCGCGGGCCGCGGCGACGTACTTGAGGACCACGCCGGACTGCTTGACCCCGAGGGCCGCGGTCGGCTCGTCGAGGACGAGGACCTTCGCCCCGAAGTAGACGGCGCGGGCGATGGCCACGCACTGCCGCTCCCCGCCGGACAGGGTGCCGATGGGCTGGTCCACGTCGCGCAGGTCGATGCCCATGCGCAGCAGTTCGTCGCGGGTGGTGCGGCGCATGAACTCCACGTCGAGGCGGCGCAGGGGGCCGCGGCCCTTCGTCGGCTCGGAGCCGAGGAAGAAGTTGCGCCAGACCGGCATGAGCGGGACCACGGCCAGGTCCTGGTAGACGGTCGCGATGCCGAGGTCGAGGGCCGCGCGCGGGTTGGCGAGCACGGTCTCCTCGCCCTCGATCTCGAACGTGCCGGCGTCGTGCCGGTGCAACCCCGCGATGATCTTGATGAGGGTGGACTTGCCGGCGCCGTTGTCGCCGAGGACGCAGGTGATCTCGCCCCCCGAGACCTCCAGGGAGACGTCCTGGAGGGCGCGGATGTTGCCGTAGAACTTGCTGACGGCGGTCAGCCTGACCAGGGCGGTCGTCGCGTCCGGGGCCGCGGTGGTGGTGCTGTCGGTGGTCACTTGCTCGCCTCCGCCCGCTTGCGGACCCATGCGTTGAGCAGCGTGGCCAGCAGGAGCATCGCGCCGAGGAAGAACTTGAACCAGTCCGGGTTCCACTGGGCGTACACGATGCCGTTGCTGGTCATGCCGAAGATGAAGGCGCCGACCGCCGAGCCGATGGCGGAGCCGTAGCCGCCGGTCATCAGACAGCCGCCGATGACCGCCGCGATGATGTAGAGGAACTCGTTGCCCACGCCCTCGCCCGACTGGACCACGTCGAACGAGAAGAGGATGTGCTGGCCGGAGATCCAGGCGCACAGGGCGACGCCCATGTACAGGCCGATACGGGTCTTCACGACGGGCACGCCGACCGCGCGGGCCGCGTCCGCGCCGCCGCCCACGGCGAAGATCCAGTTGCCGGCGCGGGTGCGCAGCAGGATCCACGTGGCCACGGCGACCAGAGCCAGCCACCACAGGACGGTGACCTGCAGGGTGACCGGGCCGATCTCCCACTTCGAGGCGAAGACGGCGCGGGCGGAGGGGAAGCCCTCCATGTCGGCGATGGACTTGGTGGAGACCGTGCCGCTGATCAGCTTGGTGAAGCCGAGGTTCAGTCCGGTGAGCATCAGGAAGGTGCCGAGCGTGATGATGAAGCTGGGCAGCTGGGTGCGGGTCAGCATGAAGCCGTTGAAGAAGCCGATGGCCAGGGTGACCAGCAGGGACACTCCGACGCCGACCCAGACGTTGGCGGTCATCTGGTAGCTGAACATCGAGCTCACCAGAGCCGAGGTCGTGACCATGACACCCGCGGAGAGGTCGAACTCGCCGCCGATCATCAGCATCGCCACGGGGGCCGCCATGATCCCGATGGTGGAGGCCGAGTACAGGATCGTGCTGAGGCTGGAGGCCTGGAGGAAGGTGGGGGCGGCGATGGAGAAGAAGACGAAGACGGCGACGGCCCCGACCACCGCGCCCAGCTCGGGCCGCCCCAGCAGGCGGCGGACGAGGGAGGTCGGCGCGAGCCGTTCGTCCACGGCGGTGGCGGCGCTCATCGGCTGCCCCGCTCGATGTACTCCTCCAGCTCGGCGGCCTCGGCGGCGGTGACGATCTGCGGTCCGGTGAGCACCGGGCGGCCGCCGCCGAGCACGTCCGCGTTGTAGCGGTAGAGCCAGAGCAGGTCGACGGCCTCGTACCCCTGCAGGTAGGGCTGCTGGTCCACGGCGAAGCCGAGGGCGCCGGACTTGAGGTCGCGGGCCACCGAGTCGTTGAGGTCGAAGGTGTCGACCTCGGCCTTGCTCCCGGCGGCCTCCTTGGCCTTGACCGCGGTGGGGGCGAAGGGTGCTCCGAGGGTGAGGATCGCGTCGATGGACGGGTCCGCCTGGAGCTTGGCCTGGATGGCCGCCTGCACGGAGGGCATGTTGGTGCCCTCGACGTACAGGTTCTCCATCGTTCCGGAGAAGGTCTTCTTCGCGCCGGCGCAGCGCTGCTCGTGGCCGACGTTGCCCTGCTCGTGCAGGACGCAGACGGTCTTCTTGCGGCCGCGCTTGCCCAGCTCCGTGCCGACCGCCTCGCCGGCGATCGTCTCGTCCTGGCCGATGTGGGTGAGCGCCCCGTACGCGGCGGACTGGGCGGACCCGGAGTTGACCGTGATCACCGGGATGCCGGCCTTGACGGCCTTGGCGACGACGTCCTTGAGGGCTTCCGGCTTGGCGAGGCTGACGATGATCCCGTCGACCTTCTGGTCGATGGCGTTCTGCACGAACTGCGCCTGCTGCTGTGCCTGGTCGTCGTGGGCGTAGACGAAGTTGATGTTGTCCTTCGCCGCGGCCTCCTTGGCGCCCTTCTGCACGATGTCCCAGAAGGTGTCGCCGTCGCCCGCGTGGGTCACCATCGCGAAGGTCCAGCGCGGGGTGGAGACGGCGGGGCGGCCCGCCTCGGCGGCCTTCGCCCGCTCCTCGGCGCGCTTGCCGCCGGTGCTGCTGCACCCTGCGAGCGAGGCCCCCAGTACCGCCGCGAGCACGGCGCCCACGACGCGTACCCCTGTCCGAACCCTAGCCACGTCGCCGCGCCCTTCCCTCGTCCGTCTCGTCCGTCGTCCCGGCTGTCATGCCGTCCGTCACCATTCGGTCATTCCGGTTTCAGCCGCCCAGTATCCGCCACAGTGGACCATGAAGGGCCATCGGGGCATGCACCCGCAGATCGACACGGCGGGATCGCAGATCAGCACGGGAAATCCTCAAGATCGATGCGAGCGGATTGACAGGTTCCCCCGACGGGGCCAGGTTGAGTCCATGCGCATCGGGCTCATCGGAACTGGCCGGATCGGCTCGTTCCACGCGGCGGCGCTCGCCCGCCACCCGGAGGCGGGCTCGCTCCTGCTCGCCGACTCCGATCCCGCGCGGGCGGCACGCCTCGCCGACCGGCTCGGGGCCACGGCCGCGCCCTCCGTGGAGCAGGTCTTCACCTGGGGCGTGGACGCGGTGGTCGTGGCGTCCTCCACCGACGGGCACGCGGAGCTGGTCGTACGGGCGATCCGCGGCGGCCTGCCGGTGTTCTGCGAGAAGCCGGTCGCCCCCGACCTGAACCGCACCCTGTCCGTGCTGCGTGAGGTGTCGGCCCTGGGCGGGCTGCTCCAGGTGGGCTACATGCGCCGCTTCGACGCGGGCTACCTCACGGCCCGTGAGCTGGTCCGCTCCGGCGCCCTGGGCCGGCTGCACACCGTACGGACGATGACGGCCGATCCGGCGCCGCCGGCCGCCGACTACCTGGCGACCTCGGGCGGCCTCTACCGGGACTGCATGGTCCACGACTTCGACATGGTGCGGTGGGTGACCGGGCACGAGGTGGTGGAGGTGTACGCGGCCGGGTCGGACGCCGGTCCGCCGCAGTTCCGGCAGACGGGGGACGTCGACACGGCGGCCGCGGTCCTCACCCTGGACGACGGGACGCTGGTCACGTCCACCGGGACCCGGTGCAACGGCGCCGGCTACGACGTGCGGATGGAGCTGGCCGGGGAGCGGGACCAGGTCTCCGCGGGACTGGACGACCGGACGCCGATCGCCTCGACCGAACCGAACGGGCCGCCGCCCGCGAGCAAGCCGTGGACCGGCTTCCTGGAACGCTTCGGCCCCGCGTACGAGGCCGAACTGAACGCCTTCGTGCACCTGGTGCGCGGCGAGGGCGAGAACCCCTGCGACGGGCGGGAGGCCCTGGCCGCGCTGCGGGTGGCGGAGGCCTGCGAGCTGTCGCGGCGGGAGCGGCGCCGGGTCCGGCTGGAGGAGCTCCCGGACCTGCCGGATCGGTGACCGGATCGGTGACCGGATCGGCAGCCGGTTGGGTGACCGGTTCGGTGAGCAGGGCATCCGGCCACCCTACGGCGGTGATCCCCGGCTGACTGCGGCGCTTTCCGGACACGCTCGGGTCATGCTCGCGGCACGCTCAGGCGGGGTCGGCGGTGAGCGCGCGCCGCCCCCAGGCGGTGCCGGCCAGGACCAGTACGACGCCGCCGTAGCCGAGGGGCCCCAGGTGCTCGCCGCCCACGGCGATGCCCGCGACGGCCGCCCACAGGGGCTCGGTGCCGAGCAGCAGGCCGACCCGGGAGGGCGAGGTGCGGCGCACGGCCCACATCTGCACGAAGAAGGCGAAGAGGGTGCAGAAGACGGAGAGGAACGCCAGGCCCGCCCACTGGGCGGGCCCGAAATCGGCCGCGGCGGCCCAGGGGCTCGCGCCGGTCCCGGGTACGGCGGCCAGCAGGGCGAAGACGAGTACGGCCCCGCCGAGCTGCACGGTGGTCAGCGACAGCGGATCGGCACCGCGGACGCCCTCGGACCGGGCCATCAGCAGCACGTGCAGGGTCCGGGCGAGAGCGGCGCCGAGGATCAGCAGGTCGCCGAGGCCGGGCGCGGTGAAGCCGGCGCCCTGGGTGAGCAGCACGACGCCGAGGACGGAGGCTGCGGCGGCCCCGAGGAAGGAGGCGGAGGGTGCCTTCCGCTTCACGGCGGCGTCGGCGAGCGGAGTGAAGATCATGGTCAGGCTGATGATCAGCCCGGCGTTGGTGGCGGAGGTGTGGACGACCCCGTAGGTCTCCAGCAGGAAGATCCCGCCGAGTACGAGCCCCAGCAGCCCGGCGCCGCGCAGCTGGGCGGGGGTGAGCGCGCGCAGCCGCGCCCACCCGGCGACGACCAGCACGGGCAGCACGAGTGCGAACCGCAGCACGAGCACGGCGATCACGGTGTGCGCGGTGGTGATGCCCTTGGCGGCGAGATAGCTCCCGCCCCACACGACGGCGACGGCCAGCACGGGCAGATCGGCGAGCCAGGCCCGGCGGGGTGCGGCGTGCAGGGTGGGCGAGGCGACGGCCACGGAGGTCTCCAACGTCACTCGGGAGGTGGAGACATCGGCGGCTCGCACGGTTGCGGGGCACACCGTACCGGAGCCGATCATGCGGGGCGACCCGTTTCCGGGCGTCGCACCTCTGCCCCGTAGAGTCGGGCGCATGGCTGATCTTTACGCCGTGGACCTGGCGTTCGACCTGCTCGACACCACGCCCGACGCCGTACTCGCGGAGGTGCGCCGCCACCTGACGGGGGACGGCCTGCTCTCGCCCCGCGGCCCGGCCTGGCACATCGGCGGGATGCTCGTGGGCGAGTTCGGCCCGGCGGAACGCGACGGCTGGGCCCTGACGGCCCGCCAGGAGATACCCGAGGACCAGCTCCCGGCCCTGGAGGACCTGCTGCTCCTCCTCACCCCGCACATCCGCCCGCCGGGCCCGGTCGGCCGCATCCGCCACCACGCCCACGAGTCCCCGGACCTCCTGGTCCTGCGCGAGGGCCGCGTGGTCCAACTGGCCCTGGACCGGCGGTAGCGACATGGACATGGCTGAGATCCGGGACGAGGAGCAGCTGATCGCGCGGGGCTTCCGGCGCGTGTACGCCGAACTGGAGCGGTACGACGGGCCGCGCGCGGGCCTGGCCGACGTGGACGGCAGCCCGCACTACTTCCAGGGCCACGACTACGACCACGCCGAGGAGTACCTCGTGTGGCCCGCGAGCGAGGAGACGGCAGCCCTGGAACGCGAGCAGTGGGCGATCTTCGCCGAATGGAACCAGCGCTACGAAGCCGGGGAGGCCGGTGCGGAGAGCCATCCGGGCCACGGCGGCATCGACGCCCGCTACGACGAGCTGACCGGGCTCCTCGCCCCGCACCGCCGGCCGCCCGCCGGTGCACGGCGGCTGATCGGTGAGCTGGGATACGACGGCGGTGCCCGCTACCGGATCGACGGGCTCGACCACTGGTTCCGGTGGCACCCGGCCGGGTGAGGCCGGTCAGGCGCCGACTGTGCCGAAGGAGGCCCGTCCTGTGGGCCGGTAGGTGTGGATGGCCGTCCCGACCGGCGTCGTACGGGAGGCCGTCAGCTCGTAGGCCGTCGGCAGCCCGCCGGTGGGGAACAGCCTCCTGCCGCCGCCCAGCACCACGGGGAAGACCAGAAGATTGATCTCGTCGACGAGGTCGCGGGCGAGCAGCCACTGCGCGAGCTGCCCGCTGCCGTGCACCTGGAGCTCCCCGTCCCCGTCCAGGGCATCCTTGACCCGGACGATCTCGCTCTGCAGGTTCTCCCCGTCGAGCACGGCCGCCGGTCCCCAGGCCGGCTCCTTCAGGGTGGTCGAGGCCACGTACTTGGGCAGCCGGTTCAGCCCGCCCGCCACGGGGTCGGCGGGGTCGTCGTGCTCCGGCCAGTAGCCTGCGAAGATCTCGTACGTCTTCCGCCCGAGCAAGAAGGCCCCGGCCCGCCCGAACACCTCGGTGATGAACTCCCCCATCCCCTCGTCGACGTACGGCGCGGCCCACCCCCCGTACTCGAACCCGTCGCTGCGGTCCTCGTCGGGCCCGCCGGGCGCCTGCATCACGCCGTCCAGCGTGACGAAGGTGGTCAGTGTCAGCTCGGCCATGTCCCTGCGCTCCTCGCTCGATGGTCTCTACGGGTTCAGCCTCCCGCCCCCGCCAGAACTCATCGCGCCGCCACGCTCCCAACGGCTCGATCGGCTCAGTGCTGAGGACCCGACGAACACCGTCCGCGAGGTGCGATCCCGCGCAACGTCGCCCGCAACGTCCGCACCGGCGCACCCCGCCCCCAACCGCTTCGAACCCCTCAGCGCCGACGAAGCCCACCAATCCTTCGGGGCCACGCGCGGACACTGGTTGCACGCGCTGTTCGAACTCGCCCTTCACGCCGGACTCCGCAAGGACGAACTCCCCGGCCTGCGCTGAAACCTCGACGCGGGCACGCCGCAATCCGCCGAACCCTGCAACACACCAACGAACGCGGGCTCACCAGCAGTCCACCAAAACGCGAGCCTCCGAGCGCCGCATCGCCCTTCGCGTCCGCTGCGTCCAGTTGCTGAAGCTCTACTAGGAGCAGCAGAAGCGCGAGCGTGAGGCCACGGGCACCACGTGGCAGCACGACGGGCACGTGTTCACCACCACGCAGGACAGACCGATCGACCCGACCAACCTCACCCGCACCTTCACCACGCTTCTCCGCAAGGCCGTCCTCTGCCGCACATCCGCTTCCCCGACCTCCGGCGCGGCCACGCTGCTCCTTAAACAGGCCTCGAACTCGTCGTGATCAAGGAACTCCTCGGCCACGCCCACATCGGCGTCACCGCTGGCGTCTACGCCCACGTACGCCTCCACCTCCAGCGCCAAGCCATCCACAGCCTGGGCAACGCCCTCGGCCCGACCGAGGAAGAGCCCGAAGACCCACCCGCCATGGCAGCCGTCCGCTGACGTTGCCGTCGAGGCACCCAGAGACTCCAGCGGGGCATTAATTCCAACCCATTCCCCGATAGCGAAAGCCTCCCGTCCGGAGATATTCCCAGAACAATCAACCAGCCCAGGAACAGGTCAAATAGGGAACTCGGTAGAATGGGTCCGGACATCGGGATCAACGAATCCCCGAAAGGGCATAGCCCTTTCGGGGATTCGTTGATCCGTCACGAATTAATCTCTAATCCCACGCGGCCACGAGATCGGCAGCGACACAAGGAAGCATAGGTTGCCGGAATTCGCCGGCCTCAAGCACCGAGGAGGCGCGCACACTATCCAGGAACGACGTCAACATTATTCTGCGACAGAATCCCAAGAAGCAAATCGAATTTGGAAGTTGGCCCGTCAGCAATATCCATTAGCGCAGACAAGGAAGAACGCGCGACAGGGATGTTCCGCCAAATCAGCCGGACCGGAGCGCCTTGGAGATAATCCTCGAGAGACTCTTCCAATTCGGTAAAGCTCTGCCCCATATACCCTCCTGGGCCGCGGAAAGCCTCGCCAATCGCACAGAAGAAGCTCGCGACATCCTTGATTTCATCACCTCCCATAACGATCTCTCGAGGGGGAACCGAACACTCCTCCTTAGAAGCAGATTCGGCGTACCTGAGCCCAGCTACTTCTAGCCACGCTTCGCGGGATCCGACCTGAAGCGTGCACCATTCACCACGCCGCGGTGGGGAAACGCGGAACCTGTCCCACAACCTGCGGGCCTCGGCATGCGGAGGCAACCCCGTTTGTGCCGTGACGACTAGATATTCCGGCGTATCTCCGGCTACTAGCTTCGCGCCCCACAGCGGGTAGCGCCCCATGGGCCGACCTTCAGTGTCGAGGACAATTACCTCGATGTCGCCACTAAGCGTTTCGATCGGCGCGCCTAGGGTCGGCCGCACAAGCCTGAAGGTGACTCGGGCGTTCTCGGCTTCAAGGAACGCGCCGAAGTCGTCGTCGCTGTAGCGTCCGACAAAAAACCCTTCCAGATCGCAGGCGAGTACGGATGCGTCACTTTCCTCGAACCGGACAGAATATTTCACCAACAACGTCGCCCACCTTCCACCGGGAACACGTCGAATCAACAGGGAGGAAAAACGCTGATCTTCGCGTACTTGACTATCGGGTCCGTGTAGCCGTACTCCCCAAAGCGGTTCGGGCCGACGATCCTGTATGTATTGCCCCTCCCGGGAACCTCCCATTCGAGCGAGCCCTGGAAACCCGACTGCGCGTGAGGACCCCACTTGGCCGCGTGCCTCGCCGATTCGCGCCCTTGATAGATCTTTTGAGTAGGATCCGTGGCGCTTACCGTGCGTGGGGTCCCCTGCCCGGCCTTAATCCTGGCAAGCTCGTCTGCAGCCCACCCAGGAACATTGTTGTCGTTGTGTACCAGCACCGGCGTTACGCCGGCGAGCACATAGTACGTGTGGAGGTCGGCGACGGTGAGATTGTAGGTCTCGTTGAAGGCTTCATAGGCACGGACTGCGGCTATCACCACCGATGAACCATCGTCGGCACGAAGGGTCTCGCCCGCCTTCAGCTCCTCGGCGTCCTTCCAAACCCGGTCCGACTCTGACCAGAACGGGTGATGTCCCGTCGCCGTGATGGATTTGACCCCATCAGATGTCTGGACGGTCAGATCGACGTAAGCCTTGTCAGCCTCCGTGTAAATCGTTGCAGTGATGGTCTTGCCCGGTGTCTCACCAGTCTCGGGGTCAGTGGCGAGAACTTCATCCCCTTCCGACAAATCTTCAATCGGCTTACTCGTACCGTCAGCCATCAGTACGCGTGTTCCAGTGACAAAGCTGTTGCACGACCTGGGCTTTACCGAAGTCGATTTCTTCAGCGCCCCCGTACGCGACGCCGCTCCTGCTGCAAATATTTCACCGATCACCTGAGTGTCGGGCTTTTCATATATGTCAGAAGAAACCAGCTCGCCCGTTTCCAGGGCTTCCAGCGGTCCGTTGCATGTCAAGAAATCGCAGTAGTGGCCGTTGAAGTACTCGAGCTCCTCTTCCGAAGCCCCGAGGGTCCACATTTTGTACGAGATCTGCGAAGTGACGGAACCATTGCTCGGATCGTACAGGCGCTGTATGCGGGCTCGCTCCTTACCCGTAGTGCTCTTGTAGTTCCGCAGGAAGTCCTTCTTGCCGGACAGGTAATTGGCACGAGTCCGCTGGAAGGTGTTCCACGTGTTCTGGCGGATGTTGTTAGCAACAGCTCGTGCCCGGACAACTGGGTGGCCCCCGATATCAAGGGCCTCGTGGCGCACGCCGCGGCAAGCGGCTGGGGAGCCATGTCCCTCGGTTTCGCCGCCCCGAACGAGTCGGACCCGTACTACTGGAAGAAGTTCATCGCCAACGGCGAGACCGCCCCGTACATCGAGGTCGTGTTCAACACTCCCCCGAACATTCCCGTCGCGGCGAACATGAAGACCTTCCCCGGCGGCCCGTGCCTGACCAGTGGTGCCGGCACCGCCATCGGCAAGACGAACGTCACCTTCCAGGTCCAGGGCACCGACCGCGACGACCAGTCCGACCAGTCCGACCAGTCCGACCAGCAGAACCTCCACGAGCTGCAGATCGAGGTGTGGGAGGCCGACTTCCCCTCCAAGCAGATCTACAACAAGTGGCTGCGCGTCAACAGTGATGGCTTCGTCACCGCGGAAGTGCCCTTCGGTGACTTCACCGACGGCAGGAAGTACTACTGGCTCTCCCGCGCCAAGGACAAGGACGGCAAGTGGTCGCCCGGCAGCGGGCCGCTCGATTCCGGAGGCGGGGGCTGGTGCACCTTCACGGTCAGCCACACCGTGCCGCCCAACCCGGCCGTCAACTCGACGGACTTCCCGCCGAGCGGTAACGGCACCGATTGGAGCCTCAAGGAGGCCGGCACCCCGGACCAGGCACTGCACATCTCCGGCAACGGCGCCAAGGCCGGTGACGTCCGGGAGTACCAGTGGAGCCTGAACCGTCCGCTCTTCGACAAGAAGGTCACGCCGGAGGCCGGCGGTGACAAGGCGACCATCAAGATGCAGGTCGACACCACCGGTCCCAACGTCCTCTACGTCCGCACGGTCAGCCTTTCCGGCAACGTGTCCGGCCACACCGCGTACGAGTTCCTCGTCAAGGCGAGGCCCGGGCTGGACAAGCCCGGCGACGTCACGGGCGACGGCCACCCCGACCTCCTGGCCGTCAACGGGAACGGAGACCTGCTCACCTACGCCGGCGACTCCTCCGGTGACACCGATGCCCACATCCTCGCCACGCTGAACAACGGCGAGCGCGTCAGCGGCCATTGGAAGGACGCGCAGACCGGCACGGCGGCGCTGATCGGCCACTCCACCGACTGGTTCCCCGGCGACGGCCTGACCGACGTCATCGCGCGGATGCCCGACGGCAAGCTGTACGTCTACCCGGGCATCGGCACGGGCCAGTTCGATGTCGGCCGCCGCATGGAGATCCTGCTCCCCGCGGGCGCGCCCGACCCGGCGACCCTCCGGCAGATCGTCGTCACCGAGGACATCGACGGCGACGGCTCCGCCGACATGTTCGCCATCGCCGGTGACGTGCTGTGGCTGTTCTCGGGATACTCCGGCGCCAGCTTCACCTCGTTCAAGCAGGTGGCCACTACGGTCTGGGCCTCCCGTGACATCGTCGGCGTCCGGGACGTCTCCGGGGACAAGATCCCCGACCTGCTCTACCGCGACGACCTCAACCCCAACCGCGGTCTGGTGCTCCGCAAGGGCAAGCCGGGTGCGAACGGCGGCGTCGACCTCGTCTCCCTCAAGGACGGGGCGAGTGCCCTGGGCGGCCAGGACTACGGCTACGCCACCACGGGTTGGGGCAAGTCCGCCGTGCCGAAGATCCTCGGCACGCCCGACGCCAACGGTGACGGCATCCCGGACATCTGGGCCGTGGACAGTGCCGGCAAGCAGCGGCTCTACTCGGGCGGGACCACCGCGGTCGGCGGCCCGACCGGTGTGGACGAGGACGCCTGGAACACGTACCTCACCATCGGATAGCAGCCACCTCGCACAGCCAGGGCCCCGCCGGATATCGCATCCGGCGGGGCCCTGCCGTTGGCCGGCGCCCCCGGAACGCGGGGTCGGATTCCTGCCAGCGGTGGGGCCTCGAGGGCCATTTGATTGAACCCGCAACCAAGCGATGCGGGAGGAAGAGACCATGGACAGGAACGTGGTGGCGCTCGTGACCGGGGGGAGCCGGGGGATCGGGGCGGCGGTCGCGGTGCGGCTCGCCGAGGACGGTGCGGACGTGGCGATCACGTACGTCAGCGATGCCGAGGCCGCGGCCGGTGTGGTCAAGGCGGTGGAGGCACTGGGGCGGCGGGCCGTCGCGCTGCGGGCGGACGCGGGGGACGCGGCGGAGGTCGCGAACGCCGTCGGGGAGACCGTACGGCGGTTCGGGCGGCTCGACGTGCTCGTCAACAACGCCGGGGTGGGGGCGGTCGGACCCCTGGAGGAGGTCGGGCCGGCCGAGGTCGACCGGGTGCTCGGCGTCAACGTGCGGGGGGCGTTCCTCGCGGCCCGGGCGGCCGCGGGGCGGATGCGGGAGGGCGGGCGGATCATCACCATCGGCAGTTGCATGGCGCAGCGGGTGCCCGGGCCGGGCGGGGTGCTGTACGCGATGAGCAAGGCCGCGACGATCGGGCTGACGAAGGCCCTGGCGCGGGAGCTCGGTGGGCGCGGGATCACCGCGAACCTCGTGCATCCGGGGCCGGTCGACACCGACATGAACCCGGCCGACGGACCGTACGCGGGCCCGCAGGCGGCCATGACGGCGCTGGGCCGGTTCGGGAGGGCGGAGGAGGTCGCGGACGTGGTGGCCTTCCTCGCCGGACCGGGCGCGGGCTACGTCACGGGGGCGGAGTTCGCGGTCGACGGCGGCCACGCCGCGTAGCCCTCGCCGGGCGTGCGGACGGTTCGAACCGGGTGCCCCTCTGTCCCCCGCCCGGCTCCGCCCGGCCGGAACCGGTCCGGACCGGCCCTGCCCAGACCGGCCCCAGGCGTCCGGGCCCGGGCAGGGCGGGCCCCCAGGCCGGGCGGGCCCGGGCAGAGGGCCCGGGTTGGGGGTCGGCCCGGGCTACTCCCCCGGGCCCGGCGGGCCGGACGGCGGACCCCAGGGCCCCCGGCCGGGCCGAACCGGCCCGCCGGGGCCCGGGGTCGGCGGCCGTTACCGGGTCCGGTTCAGGTCGGCGTGCAGCAGGTGGTGGTCCGAGTGCGGGCTGGGGCGGACGTGGTGGCTGCGCGGGGTGATGCCGCGCAGGAAGACGTAGTCGAAGGTGCTGTTCCAGTCGGTGGTCACCGCACAGGCGTCGGCGGCGGCGGAGGCGGCCGCGGGGCGGCAGCCGGGGTCCGCGTCCGTGGCCAGGGCCCACATCGGGGCGAGTTCGGGGGCGTGCGGCGCGGCGTTGAAGTCACCGAGGACGATCGCACGGTCGTGACGGGCGACTTCCGCCGCGAGCACCCTCACCTGGGCCGCCCGCACCTCCGCCTGCCGGCGCTCGGCGAGGTGGGTGTTGAAGACACGGACGGGCCGGCCGCCCACCAGTGTGGTGACGGCCAGGTATCCGCGGTCCTCGGAGCCGCCGTCGGGGTACTCCACGCTCACCCGGTCCGTCATCGGCGCTGCCGAGAGGATGGCCTGACCGTAGCCGCCCGGCCGCCACGGCAGCCCGCCGCAGCGGTTCCAGTTCCGCAGGACCGACCCGTACTCCACCCGGTAGACCAGCCCGTAGGCCTCCTCCAGATGGTCACGGATCTGCTCGACGTCCCGCACGCACGCCTCCTGCAGGCCGATGACCTGCGGTGCGTACGCGGCGATCTCCGTCGCGCGGCCGTAGTCGTGTCCGCTCCCGCCGCACGGATTGCAGATGTTCCACGTGGCGACCCGGTCCGGGACGGCCTCCGCGGTGAGGGGGACGCCACCGCTCGGTGCGGCGGGGCCGAGGAGCAGCAGCATGCAGACCGCGGCCGTCGCGCCCGCCGCCCACCGTGCGCCCCTTCTCAGCACCGTCGCCTCCCCGGAAGTGGACGCACATCATCACACGACGCCCCCGGCACACCCCTCGGGGTGCTTCCCGGCCCGTCCGTCCGGCATCATCGCGCCATGATCGGCAATCGGATCACCCATCGCACCGCGGACGGCGTCCGCATACCCGGCACCTGGCGGCACGCGTTCATCTGCAACGGCGGCTCCTACTTCCTCACCGACCTCTTCATCTACGCCGACGGCCTCGTCGACTGCTGGGAGCTGGTCACCCTCGAGGAGTTCGAGCAGAAACTCCGCTGCGGATGGGTGGCCACCAGCCTTCCGGAGGGCGGGAACGCCTCCGCGCACCACCTGGCCTCGTGGACGTTCGGGGATCCGTACACCTGGATGACGCCGGACCTGCTGCTCGCCGAAGTCCGCGACACCGTCGACGAGCTGAACGGCCGCCCCGACTCCACCGCCCGCTGCCTCGCCGCGGTGGACGTCTTCATGGCGGACCGTACGGAGGACAACCGGGCCGCCGCCCGGGCCGCCTACCTGGCCGTCCCCGAGACCGTGCGGCACTACGCGCTCGGCGACATGGACCACAAGGACCGCCCCCTGCGGGTGCTGGTGGCCGGGCCCGGCGGCCGGACCCCGGACGAGCACGCGGAAACGGTCACGCAGGAGGAGTACGACAGCGCCGTCGCCTACTTCGAGGAACGCGAGCAGTGGCGCGCGAAGGCCTCGTCGCGGGTGCCCGCCGACGGACCGGCCACGTCCTTCGCCCCCGCGGTCAAGATCTACCACTCGTACCCGCAGCGCGCGCTCGAGGACCCGGGCAAGCGGGCCCTGCGCAACGACTACCCGGCCCCGATCACCGTCGGCGGCGTCACCTATCCGTCGGTGGCGCACGCCTACTGGGCCCGGTCCGTCGCCGAGCCGGCGGCCCGGATGGCGGTCGTGGCGGCGGAGTCGGGCGCGAAGGCCCGTACGGTCGCGGCCGCGGCGCCGCGGCGCGAGGGCTGGGAGCGGGTCCGGACGGCGGTCATGGCCGCTCTGCTGCGCGCCAAGTACGAGCAGCACCCCGACCTCGCGGCCATCCTGCTCGCCACGGGTGACGCGACCGTGCTCTACGACGACGCCGACTCGGGCTTCTGGGGGGACAACGGGGGCCGGGGCCGCAACTGGACGGGCCGCCTGCTGGAACTCGTCCGTTCCGAACTGCAGGCCGGACCGGCCGGGCAGGCCCTCGTCGACTGACGCGGGACCGCGGGACGTACCCGGCGGGACGGCGTAGCGGGAGGGGCCGGGGCGCGGGCCCGGCCGCGCCGACCGCCGGACCACCGCCGCCGGGGACCACCGTCGTGGGTCGTGAACCGCGACCGGCCGCGAACCACCGCCGGGGCGCACCGTCACGCGGTGCGCCCCGGCGGGACGTGCGGGCCCCGGGGGTGTCGGCCCCCGGGGCGGTCAGGGGTACCGGGTCAGCCGCCCAGCTCCTGGTGGCGGGCGGTCAGCGCCGCCGCGCCGGCCTCCGTCAGCGAGCCGAAGAGCCGCAGGCGGGAGAAGCCGCCGTCCGGGAAGATGTCGATCCGTACGTGGGTGCCCACCGCCGGGGTGTCCAGGACGAAGCGGTGGTTGGTGTCGGGCTGCAGGCGGGTGCGCGGCAGGAACTCCGTCCACTCGCCCTCCTCGCCCGTCTTCACCGACAGCGAGGCCCAGCCGGCCGAGTTGCCCTTGAGGTACGCGGTGTCGATCTCGACGGCGCGGATCTCGGACTCGGCGGCGAGCTGGTAGCGGATCCAGTCGTTGCCGTTGTCGCGGCGGCGGGCGGTCTCCCAGCCGTCGTCCATCTTGCGGGAGCGGCCCGGGTTGATGGTGTTGGTCGGCGGGGAGTAGAAGCGGTTGGAGGCGTCCTGCACGGAGCCGCCGTTCTCCAGCGCCACCACGTCGAAGGAGCCGAGCGCCGCGAGCCACTTCGGGTCGGGCAGGACCTCGCCGTGGACGCGCAGGCGGGCGATGCCGCCGTCGGGGTGCTGGTTGACGCGCAGGTGCGTGAAGCGCTGCTCGGTGTCGACTTCGAAGCCGTTGGCGGCGTGGCCGCCGACCGCCGTGCGGGGCACGAGGGTCGTCCACTTCACGTCGTCGCCCTGGAGCTCCTCCGGGGTCGGCGCGAGGGCGCCCTCCCAGTTGGTGGCCTCGATGGAGACGGCCTGCGGCATGTTGCCGCGGAAGTGGGCGGTGTCGACGACGATGCCGCGGATGACGCCCGGCGCGCCCAGGCGCACCAGGGCCCAGTCGTGGTCCTCGGGGGTCGGCCAGGGCTGGGTGGCGGAGACGCCGCGTCGGCGGCGGGTCTCCCAGCCGTCCATGACCTTGCCCTTGTGGCCGAAGTCCTCGGGGTCGAAGTGGGCGGCCTCGGAGATCAGCAGGTTCTCGCGCTGGGCGAAGAACTCGTCGTTGGCGGCGATGACACCGGCGCCCAGCTCACGGGCGGCGAGGTTCGCGTACTGGGTGAAGGGGAAGTCCGCGGTGCGGTAGTCCGCGTACGGGTCGCCGCCTCCGTACGGGTTCGCGTTGCCGGTGAAGGAGGGAATCGCCACTGTCAGTTCTGCCTTTCGAGGAGGAGGCCCGTGGGCTCGGTCGGGGTGCCGTGGTCGGCGATCTGCGTGCCGCGCAGCCAGGTCGACTTCACGACGCCGTGCAGGGTCTTGCCCGCGTACGCCGTGACCTGGTTGCGGTGGTGGAGTGCGGCCGGATCCACGGTGAACGTTTCTTCGGGGGCGAGCACGGCGAAGTCGGCGTCACGGCCGGCCTCGATCGCGCCCTTCTGCGCCAGCCCGGCGAGGGCGGCCGGGGCCGCGGACATCCAGCGGACGACGTCCTCCAGGGTCCGGCCGCGGCGGCGCGCCTCGGTCCAGATGGCGGGCAGGCCGAGCTGGAGGGAGGAGATGCCTCCCCACGCGGTGGAGAAGTCGCTGGTCTTCAGGTCCGCGGTGGAGGGCGAGTGGTCGGAGACGATGCAGTCGATGGTGCCGTCGGCGAGCGCGTCCCACAGGAGGTCCTGGTTGGCGGCCTCGCGGATGGGCGGGCAGCACTTGAACTCGCTCGCGCCGTCGGGCACTTCCTCGGCCGTCAGGGTGAGGTAGTGCGGGCAGGACTCGACGGTGATGCGGACGCCCTCGGCCTTGGCGGCGGCGATCAGCGGCAGCGCGTCGGAGGAGGACAGGTGCAGGACGTGGACGCGCGCGTTCAGCCGCTTGGCCTGGGCGATCAGGTTGCCGATGGCGGTGTTCTCGGCGTCGCGCGGCCGGGAGGCGAGGAAGTCGGCGTACTTGGGGCCCGGGACGACGGGGGCGGCGTCGAGGTGGTGCGGGTCCTCGGCGTGGACGATCAGCAGGCCGCCGAAGCCGGTGATCTCGGCGAGGGAGGTGGCCAGCTGCTCCTGGTCGAGTTCGGGGAACTCCTCCACGCCCGACGGCGACAGGAAGCACTTGAAGCCGTAGACGCCGGCGTCGTGCAGCGGAGCCAGGTCCTTGACGTTGTCCGGGAGGGCGCCGCCCCAGAAGCCGACGTCCACGTGCGCCTTGGTGCGGGCGACCTCCTGCTTGACGCGCAGGTTGTCGACCGTGGTGGTCGGCGGGAGGGAGTTGAGCGGCATGTCGAGGATCGTGGTGATGCCGCCGGCGGCGGCCGCGCGGGTGGCCGTCCAGAAGCCCTCCCACTCGGTGCGGCCCGGGTCGTTCACGTGGACGTGGGTGTCGACCAGGCCGGGGAGCAGGACGTCGTCGCCGAAGTCCTGCAGCCGGGCTCCGGCCGGTACCTCGGCGTCGTGTGCCAGCACGGCCGTGATCTTCCCGTCGGCGACGGCGACCGAGGCGGCGCGCGTCCCCTCGGGGGTGATGACGCGCGTCGAGCGCAGTACCAGTTCCACAGCCACGTCGGCCACCGGAACCTCCCCATCTACTTCCACAGAGCGAAATTCAACGTTCTGTTGACGGAGTCTTCCCGGCGATCCGGGAGCAGTCAAGAGCGCCCGGACGGACCGCTGACGCACCGGGACCGCAATTGGATGTTTCCACAGCATGGAATTAAGATTTCGCTATACAGAATGTAGCTATCGCCACCGGGAGTCGGACGGATAACTTCCCGAGGACGTCCGCCACCAGGACAAACCACCTCTGACCGGCGGCGACGGCCCCGACCCCAGCACTGGGGCCGACGCCGACCGCCGGGTAGGCTGCTCCCTTGCCTGCCAGCACCGAAAGGACCGCGCCGTGCCGACGTCCAGCGCCAGCACCACCGACGCTTCCTCAAAGACCCCTGCCGCCAGCGGTGGCGTCCAGTCCCTTGAGCGCGCCTTCGATCTGCTCGAACGCATGGCGGACGCCGGGGGCGAGGTCGGCCTCAGCGAACTGTCCGCCGCCAGCGGCCTGCCCCTGCCCACGATCCACCGCCTGATGCGCACGCTGGTGGCCTGCGGGTACGTACGCCAGCAGCCCAACCGACGGTACTCCCTCGGCCCCCGCCTGATCCGCCTCGGCGAGTCCGCGTCGCGCCTGCTGGGGACCTGGGCGCGCCCCTACCTCGCCCGTCTGGTCGAGGAGACCGGCGAGACGGCGAACATGGCCCTGCTCGACGGGGACGAGATCGTCTACGTCGCCCAGGTGCCGTCCAAGCACTCGATGCGCATGTTCACCGAGGTCGGCCGCCGGGTGCTGCCGCACTCCACCGGCGTGGGCAAGGCACTCCTCGCCCACACCCCGGCCGACGAGGTACGGGCCCTGCTGGCCCGCACCGGGATGCCGGCGGCGACCGAGAAGACCATCACCACGCCCGAGGGCTTCCTGGAGGCGCTGGAGCAGGTCCGCAGGGCCGGCTACGCGGTCGACGACAACGAGCAGGAAATAGGAGTCCGCTGCCTGGCCGTGTCGGTGCCGAACTCGCCGACCGCCGCCGCGATCTCCATTTCCGGCCCGGCCGGCCGCGTCACCGAGGCCGTGGCCGAGTCCTTCGTCCCGATCCTCCAGAACGTCGCCGCCGAGCTGTCGGTGGCCCTGTCCAACCAGACCCCGGCGTAGACCGTACGAAGAGGCCCCGGTGGTCCCTCGCTCCGAGGGGCCGCCGGGGCCTCGCCGTACCCGCGCTCAGGGCGCCCGCAGCGGCTCGGGGCCCGAGGCCGTCAGCCGGCCGTCCGCCATCGTCGCCGTACGGTCCATCCGCTCCAGGTGGGCGCGGTCGTGCGTGACCAGCACGGTGGCGGTGGAGCGCTCGCGCGTCAGCGTAACCAGCAGGTCCAGCACGGCCGCGCCGCGCTCGTGGTCGAGGGCGCTGGTCGGCTCGTCGACCAGCAGCACGGCGGGCTCGTTCATCAGCGCGCGGGCGATGTTGATCCGCTGGCGCTGGCCGCCGGAGAGCTGGTGGGGGCGCTTGTCGGCCTTGTCGGCCAGGCCCACCGCGTCCAGCAGCTCCAGCGCGCGCCTGCGGACGGCCTTCGCGGGCCGTCCCGCCACGTGTGCCATGACCTGCAGCTGCTCGGCGGCGGTCAGCGAAGCCAGCAGGTTCGGCTGCTGGAAGACGACGCCGATCTTCTCCCGCCGCAGGGCCGACTTCTCGGCGGGGCCGAGCCGCGTGGTGTCCTCACCCGCGACGACGACCCGGCCGCTGTCCGGGGTGACGAGGGTGGCGGCGACCGCGAGGAGGGAGGACTTGCCGGAGCCGGAGGGCCCGATCACCGCCGTGAGGGTGCCGGCGGGCACCTCCAGGCCGACCGCGTCCAGGGCGGTGAGCCGGCCCTCCCCGTCGGGGTAGGTGAGCGTGACGTCGTGGACGAGGAGGGTCATCGGGCGCTCCCGAGGGCGGTCAGCGGGTCGACGGCGGTGATCCGCCGGATGGACAGGGCCGCGCCCAGCGCACCGAGCGCGATCATGATCGCGGCCGGGACGAGCACCGTGGCGGCGTCGAGGACGAAGGGCACGTCGCCGCCACTGATGAGTGCGCCGAAGCCGGCGGCGAGCGCGGTGCCCAGCCCCGTGCCGAGGGCGAGCATCACCACGGCCTGGCCGAGGGCGTCCCGCAGGAGGTAGGGGGTGGAGGCGCCCAGGGCCTTCAGGACGGCGACGTCGCCGCTGCGCTGGATGGTCCACACCGTGAAGAAGGCGCCTATGACCAGGGCCGAGATGGCGAAGAGGAAGCCGCGCATCAGCTGGAGCGAGCCGTTCTCTGCCTGGTAGGAGCCTATGGCGCCGAGGGCCTCGTCGACGGTCTGTGCCCTGGTGCCCGCCGCCCGGTCGGCGGCGGCGAGGTCCATGCCGCTGCCGGAGACGGCGACGACGGTGGCGAGGGTGTCGATGGAGGTGCCGGGGTTGCCGATGCGCTGCCAGTCGTTGAGGTCCATCCAGACGACCGGGGTGTGGCTGTGGGCGGCGGTGCCGGCGACGGCCGCCACGGTCAGCTCGAGCGGGCCGATCTTGAGCTTGGCGCCGGAGGTGAGGCCGCCGAGCTCCTTCGCCGCCTTCTCGGCGAGGACCACCCGGCCCTGCGCGAGGCCCGCGCCGCGCGGCGCGAGCCCGCCATCGGGGTCCACGCCGAAGACCGAGACCGCGGCGGTGCGCTCACCCGAGACGGCGTTGGTGGTGCGGATGCCGAGGGGCTGCGCCGTCCTCACCCCGGGCTGCTCGCTCCAGGCCCGCCAGGCAGACTCGGGCACCTGGGAATTGCTGAACGACACCTTCTGGTCCCCGGCGGGCGCGGCGAAGGCCAGGTGCGAGGCGGGCAGGCCGGTGACGGCCGAGACGTTCTCCCGGGCCAGGCCGGCGGTGAGCCCGGACAGCAGGCCGACCAGCAGCGTGATCAGCAGCACGACCGAGCCCATCAGGGCGAAGCGGCCTTTTGCGAAACGTAGATCTCTCCATGCGACGAACATGTCCCCCACCCTGGTCTTCCGCGTGGACACAAGGCATCGCGCCACAGTAGGGATCCTCGTATCGAAGGGCGCACCGGGACATCGAACTTTCGGTTGACCGGGGCCCGCCGGGACCGCTTTACGCTGGTTCGGACATGACTGCTGCCGCTCCCCCCGTCCCGCCCGGTGCCTGCCCGCCCCCGCCCGGGTCCGTGGCCACGCCCGCGACCGCCCCCACGACCGCACCCGCCACCCGGCCCCTGACGCCGGTGTCGAAGGTGCTGACGCTGTGCCTTCACGCCCTGCTCCTCGGGCTGCTCGTCCTGGCCGCCGGCCGGGCCGTCGCCGACTCCGCCCCCCGGGCCGGCTGGGTGATCGCCGCCTGCACGCTGCTCGCCGCCGTCTACGCGGCGGGCGTACGGGCACCGGCCGTGCACCGCTCGCCCCGGGCCGGCGCGGTGTGGCTGGCCGGGCTGGGGGCGGCCTGGGCGGGCCTGCTGGCGGTCTCCCCCGACGGGCTGTGGATCGCCTTCCCGCTGTACTTCCTGGAGCTGCACCTGCTGCGGCTGCGCTGGGGGGTCGCAGCCGTCGCGGTGACCGCCTGCGCCGCCATCGGCGGCTTCCTCGCACACAGCAGCGCGGCGACCCCCGGTGCCTTCCTCGGACCGCTGCTGGGCGGTGCCGTGGCCGTGGCGACCGTACTGGGCTACCAGGCGCTGTACCGCGAGAGCGAACGGCGGCGGGAGCTGATCGAGGAGCTGATCACGACGCGGGCCGAGCTGGCCGCGGCCGAACGCAGCGCCGGGATCCTGGCCGAGCGCGAACGCCTGGCCCGGGAGATCCACGACACCCTCGCGCAGGGCCTGTCCTCCATCCAGCTGCTCCTGCGGGCCGCCGAGCGGGCGCTGCCGGAAGGGGCCCCGGCCCTGCCGCACATCGCGCAGGCGCGGGAGGCCGCCCAGGAGAACCTCGCCGAGGCGCGCCGCTTCGTACGCGCCCTCACGCCGCCGGACCTGGAGCACGGCTCACTGGCGGCGGCGCTGGAGCGGCTGTGCGCCGGGGTGCCGGGGCCGCGGGTGCGGTTCTCGCTGAGCGGCCGGCCGCGGGTGCTGCCCACCCCGTACGAAGTGGCGCTGCTGCGGATCGCCCAGTCGGCGCTGGCCAACGTGGTACGGCACGCCCGGGCCGGGCGCGCGGAGATCACGCTGACCTTCATGGACGCCTCGGTCACGCTGGACATCGTCGACGACGGGCACGGCTTCGACCCGTCCTCGGCCGCGACGGGCCAGGGCTCCGGCTCGGGCGACGGGGGCTTCGGGCTGCCCGCCATGCGCTCGCGCGCCGAGACCCTGGGCGGGCTGTTCACCGTGGAGTCCGACCCGGGCCAGGGCACCGCCGTGGCCGTCACCCTGCCGCTGCCCCTGGAACCACTGGACGCCATGGACCCCGTGGAGGCGCCGTGACCATCCGTCTTCTGCTCGCCGACGACCACCCCGTGGTCCGGGCGGGCCTGCGCGCGGTGCTGGACACCGAGGCGGACTTCGCGGTGGTGGCCGAGGCGGCGACCGCCGAGCGGGCGGTGGAGCTGGCCGCCCGCGAACCGGTGGACGTGGTGCTCATGGACCTGCAGTTCGGGCCGGGCATGCACGGCTCAGAGGCGACGGCCCTGATCACGGCGCGCCCGGCCGCCCCCCGGGTGCTGGTGCTGACCACGTACGACACGGACGCGGACATCCTGGCGGCGGTGGAGGCGGGCGCCTCGGGCTACCTGCTCAAGGACGCCCCGCCGGAGGAACTGGCGGCGGCCGTACGCACGGCCGCCGCGGGCCAGTCGGCACTGGCCCCGGCGGTCGCGCTGCGCCTGATGGACCGGATGCGGACGCCGGCGGAGGCGCTGACGAAGCGGGAGCTGGAGGTGCTCCAGCTGGTGGCGGACGGCCTGTCGAACCAGCAGATCTCCAAGCAGCTCTTCCTCAGCCAGGCCACGGTCAAGTCCCACCTGGTCCACGTGTACGCGAAGCTCGGCGTCGAATCCCGCACGGCGGCGGTCGCCGCAGCCGCCACCCGCCGCCTGATCCGCACCCCGTAGTCCGGACCCGCAGGGGCCGGCGTGCGGGGGCCGTCCCCCGGGCGGACCGGCGGGGAGGCGGGCGGGCGCCGGGAGCGCCCGGTTCCGGCGGGCCGGGCAGGCGGGCCCGGCAGGCGGGCCGGGCGGGCCGCACGGTCACGCCACCCAGTGCGGCCGGTTCACCGACGGGGGCAGGGGTACGCCGTCGTGGAAGGCGGCCGCCAGGCGGCGTACGCCCTCGTCCAGGCGGTCGGCGGGAAGGGTGTACGGGATGCGGAGGCGGTGTTCGAAGGTGCCCGGGTCGACCCCGAAGCGGGCGCCGCGGCCGATGTGGACGCCGGCGGCCGCGGCCCGCTCGGCCAGGGCCGAACTCACCGGCTCGCCGAGGTCGACCCAGAGCGAGAGGCCGCCCGGCGGCACCTGCCAGGACCACTCCGGGGTGTGCCGCTGGAGGGAGTCCACCAGGGCCGCGCGTCGGCCCCGCAGTTCGGCGAGCCGTGCGGGCAGGGACCGTTCCATGCCGGCCAGCAGCGGGAGTGCGACGAGCTGGTCGAGGACGGAGCCGGTCATGTCGGCGGAGACCCGGACGGCCGTCAGCTCGGTGATCATCTTCGCGGTCGCCCGGACCCAGCCGACGCGCAGGCCGCCCCAGTGGGTCTTGCTGAGCGAGCCGATGGTCACCACGTGGTCCGCGCCGCCGCGCGGGGCCAGGGAGGCAAGCGGCGCGGGGGCCGGCACGTCCAGGGCGATGTCGGCGATGGTCTCGTCGACCACCAGCCAGGTACCGGTGCGCCGGGTCGCCGCGAGCAGCCGCAGCCGCTGCTCCTCGGGCATGAGGGCGCCCGTGGGGTTGTGGAAGTCGGGGATCACGTAGGCCAGCCGGGGCACGGTCTGGCGCAGCGTGGACTCGGCGATCTCCATGTCCCAGCCGGCGTCGGAAACGGCGATCGATCCGGTGCGCAGGCGGGCGTGGCGCAGGGCGTCGAGGGCGTTGGCGTAGGTGGGGTTCTCGGTGACGACCCGGTCGCCGGCCCGGCAGAGCAGGCTGACGACGAGGCTGAAGGCCTGCTGGGCGCCGGAGGTGACGAGGATCTGCCCGGGGCGGGTGGGCAGGCCGCGTCGGGTGAAGCGCTCGGCGACGGCCTCCCGCAGGTCGGGCAGGCCGAAGGGGTGGTAGCCGGGGGTGCGGGCGGCCTCGGGCAGCCGGGGGGCGGCCCGGGCGACGGCGTCGGCGAGGAGGCCCTCGGGGGCGCCCATGGCGGCGATGGCCAGGTCGATGCCGGTCTCGCCGTCGGCGGCGTGGCCGTCGGCGCCGACGAGGGCGTGGGCTCCGACGGGTCGGTGGCCGTCGGGGAGCTCGGTCCAGGTGCCGGATCCGCGCCGGCTGCGGACGTAGCCGCTCTCGCGCAGCAGGTCGTAGGCGCCGGTGACGGTGGCCCGGCTCGCGCCGACGGCTTCGGCGAGCTCGCGTTCGGCCGGCAGCCGGACGTGGAGGGCGATGCGGCCATCGAGGATCAGGGTGCGCAGGGCGTCGGCGAGCGACCGGTAGCCGGGGCGGGCCAGTACCCCGGCGGGAAGCAGGGCCGCGAGCTGGCGGCTGCCGATGGTTCTGTCCGCTGTCTGGACCACTCGCCCGTTCGCCATGCCAACCTCCCTCGATTGGCTCTGACGGCCAGGCCAATCCAGGTCCACACTCGCGGTATTGGCCCCTGATTGGCAAGGAGACGCCGCAATGCTGACCGACCGTGACGAACGCGCCCTGCTGGCCGCCGCCGAGAACCGGCTCTCCCGTCCGCTGCGGATCGGGGCCGTGCTGGCCTCCGTACGGCGCGCCTTCGCACGGCGGCCGCAGGACCGGGACCGCACGCAGGAGCGAGAATCGGTGGCATGTCAGCCACCACGCACTCCGATGCGCCCGTGATCGCGGGACTGCTCCTGGCCGCAGGCGGCGGCCGCCGCCTGGGCGGCCGCCCCAAGGCCCTGCTGCCGTACCGCGGCCGACCGCTGGTCGAGAACGCCGTACGGGTCCTGCGGGAGGCGGGCTGCGGTCCGGTGCACGTGGTCATCGGCGCCTCGGCGGCCGAGGTCCGCGCGCGCGCCGACCTGAGCGGGTGCGTGGTCGTGGACAACCCGGACTGGGCGGAGGGGATGGGTTCCTCGCTGCGGGTGGGCCTGGCCTCCCTGGCCGGTACGGACGCCCGTGCCGCCCTGGTGTCGCTGGTCGACCAGCCGGGCATCGGCCCGGCGGCCGTGGCGCGGGTCCGGGAGGCCTACCGGTCCCCCGCGAGCCTGGCGGCGGCGGCGTACGGCGGGGAGCGCGGACACCCGGTGCTGTTCGGCGCGGACCGCTGGGCGGACATCGCGGCGACGGCCACGGGTGACAAGGGCGCCCGGGTCCACCTGGCGCGCCACGCCGGGGAGCTCATGCTGGTGGAGTGCTCCGACGTCGCCGAGGCCTTCGACATCGACACGCCGCCCGACCTGGCCCGACTCCTCTGAGCACCGCGTGACGACAGTGGCACTGAGGGCCACCGGAAAGTGGAATCTGTCGACTCAGAGAATCTCGACATCAACAAACCATTGAACTTCCACCATGAGGAAATTACTATCCACTGGTCAGAAGCGCCCTGAACCCACAGACGGCGCCCGCGACCGTATTTCGGAGCTCTCCACACCCGACGGCACTGCGTGCCGTCTCGCGCGAGCATTCCCCGCGGCCGCCAGGCACCGCCGCTGAAGGAGTGACAGATATGTCCGCACCAGCGCCGTCCCCGCTGGCCATCGTCGACGCCGAGCCCCTGCCCCGGCAGGACGAAGTCCTCACCGAAGCGGCCCTCGCCTTCGTGGCCGAGCTCCACCGGCGGTTCGCCCCCCGCCGAGCCGAGCTCCTCGCCCGCCGCGCCGAGCGCCGCGCCGAGATCGCCCGCACCTCCACCCTCGACTTCCTCCCGGACACCGCACAGGTCCGCGAGGGCGACTGGAAGGTGGCGCCGGCCCCGGCCGCACTGAACGACCGCCGTGTGGAGATCACCGGTCCGACGGACCGCAAGATGACCATCAACGCCCTGAACTCGGGCGCCAAGGTCTGGCTCGCCGACTTCGAGGACGCCTCGGCCCCCACCTGGGAGAACGTCGTCCTCGGCCAGCTCAACCTGATCGACGCCTACGAGCGCCGCATCGACTTCACCGACGCCCGCACGGGCAAGGCCTACGCCCTCAAGCCGGCCGCCGAGCTCGCGACCGTCGTCATGCGGCCGCGCGGCTGGCACCTGCAGGAACGCCACCTGCAGTTCGAGGGCGACCCGGCCTCCGGCTCGCTCGTGGACTTCGGCCTGTACTTCTTCCACAACGCCAAGCGTCTGATCGACCTCGGCAAGGGCCCGTACTTCTACCTGCCGAAGACGGAGTCGCACCTGGAGGCGCGCCTCTGGAACGACATCTTCGTCTTCTCCCAGGACTACGTCGGCATCCCGCAGGGCACCGTCCGCGCGACCGTCCTGATCGAGACGATCACCGCCGCGTACGAGATGGACGAGATCCTCTACGAGCTGCGCGACCACGCGGCGGGCCTGAACGCGGGCCGCTGGGACTACCTCTTCTCCATCGTGAAGAACTTCCGCGACGGCGGCGAGAAGTTCGTCCTGCCGGACCGCAACGCGGTGACGATGACCGCCCCCTTCATGCGGGCCTACACCGAACTGCTCGTCCGGACCTGCCACAAGCGCGGCGCACACGCCATCGGCGGCATGGCGGCCTTCATCCCGTCCCGCAAGGACGCCGAGATCAACAAGATCGCCTTCGCGAAGGTCAAGGCCGACAAGGACCGCGAGGCGGGCGACGGCTTCGACGGCTCCTGGGTCGCCCACCCCGACCTGGTCCCGATCGCCATGGCCTCCTTCGACGCCGTCCTCGGCGACAAGCCCAACCAGAAGGACCGCCTGCGCGAGGACGTCTCGGTGGCCCCGGGCGAGCTCATCGCGATCGACTCGCTGGACGCGAAGCCGACGTACGAGGGCCTGCGCAACGCGGTCCAGGTCGGCATCCGCTACATCGAGGCCTGGCTGCGCGGCCTCGGCGCCGTCGGGATCTTCGGCCTGATGGAGGACGCGGCCACCGCCGAGATCTCCCGCTCGCAGGTCTGGCAGTGGATCAACGCCGGGGTCGTCTTCGAGAACGGCGAGAGGGCCACGGCCGAGCTGACCCGCAAGCTGGCGGCGGAGGAACTGGCCGCCCTGCGCGCCGAGGTCGGCGAGGAGGCCTTCGCGGCCGGCAAGTGGCAGCAGGCCCACGACCTCTTCCTCCAGGTCTCCCTGGACGCGGACTACGCGGACTTCCTCACGCTCCCCGCGTACGACCAGCTCATCGGCTGACACCCCGGATCCGGCCGACACGCACAGCGGCCCGAACCTCAGGCTCCGCCCCCGCTGCCGACGGCAGCGGGGGCGGAGCCGTGTGATCACCGGACAGGGCGTCAGCCGGTCCGCGCAGAAGAGGAGCCGGGAGGAAGCGGAACGGGCCGACCCGAACGACCGATCGGTCGTTACCGGTTCGTAACGTGACTGTACCTAGCGGTAACAAGCGGCCCCGTGTCACCTTTCCGGTGCCACCGGCCGGCGGTAACCCCCACTTCCCAGCCACGTCACGGGCGACGCGTTCGTCGCCCTGCTTCGGCGTGGCCGAGCGCAGGAGTTCCGCAGTGATCGGATTCCGCAACGTCAGCAAGGACCGGGACCCCAGTCGGGTGCGACGACTGGCCCGTGCCGCCGTGACCGTGCCGCTCGCCGCCGGCGCACTGCTGGCCGGCGGCGCCGGAACCGCCGGGGCCGCCCCCGGGACCGGACCCACGGCCGTGGTGTCCATGGGCGACAGCTACATCTCCGGCGAGGCGGGGCGCTGGAAGGGCAACAGCCTGACCAACACCGGCAACCGCAACGGCACCGACCGGGGCTGGGTCAGCGGCAGCACCTACGACCCGGCCAAGGTGTACGGGGCCACGGCCGGCGGCTGCCACCGCTCCGACTCGGCCGAGGTGCACAGCGCCGGGGCGATCGCCGACGTCGCCGTGAACCTCGCCTGTTCCGGGGCCGTCTCGCAGAACGTGTTCCGGGCCTCCAACGGCGGGGTCTCCTACAGGGGCGAGGCTCCGCAGGCCGATCAGCTGGCCGCGGTGGCCGCGAGGAACGACGTCAAGGTCATCGCGCTGTCCATCGGCGGCAACGACCTGGGCTTCGCGGACATCATCAAGGACTGTGCGCTCGACTTCGTCATCTGGAACTCGTACTGCTACGACGACCAGCAGTACGGCGTCGACCAGAAGATCGACGCCGTCATGGCCGACGTCGGCAAGTCGGTCGACGAGATCCGGGCCGTCATGCGCACGGCCGGGTACGCCGACTCCTCCTACCGGATCGTGCTCCAGTCCTACCCGTCACCGATCCCGCGCGGCGCGGAGAACCGGTACACCCAGAGCGACTGGAGCCGGCTCAACACCGGTGGCTGCCCCTTCTGGAACCGGGACTCCGACTGGGCGCGCGACTCGCTCGTCCCGCAGATCGCGAACCGCCTCAAGGGCGTGGCCGCGGCCAAGGGCGTGCAGTTCCTGGACCTGCGGGACATGCTCCAGGGACGCGAGGTGTGCGCGAAGGCGAGCAAGCAGGTGAGCTCCACGGTCCCGGCATCGGGCCGGACGAGCGAGTGGGCGCGCTGGATCGACAACAACGAGTCACAGGGCCTCATCCAGGAGTCCATGCACCCCAACCACTACGGCCAGCTGGCCGCCGGCCGCTGCCTGGCCCTGGCCGTGGCGCAGCCCGCGAACTCCGCCTCCGGCTGCCGGAACACGGCGGGGGGCGACCACACCGGGATGTTCCTGACGCCCGCGCCACAGGGGTGAAAACCGGATGATCGACAGCGGTGGGGGCTGGCATGCTCTCGCGCATGGCAGCCCGCACCGCACGACCCAGTCTGTACATCTCCGTCGACATCGAGGCCGACGGACCCATTCCAGGACCGTATTCGATGATCAGCTTCGGGGCCGCCGTCGCGGGCCGGCAGGAGGGTGACTCGTATACGGCCGCCGACCCGGAACGGCGGACCTTCTACCGGGAGTTGCGGCCGATCAGCGAGGCGTGGGTGCCCGAGGCGCTGGCCGTCAGCGGGCTCGACCGTGACCGGCTGGTCCGGGAGGGCACCGATCCTGCGGCCGCGATGGCCGCCTTCCGCGCCTGGGTGCGGAAGGTGTCCGAGGGCGCCCAGCCGGTCATGTGCGGCTACCCGGCGTCCTTCGACTGGACGTTCCTGTACTGGTACCTGATGCGGTTCGGCGGCGACAGCCCCTTCGGCCACTCCGGATGCCTCGACATGAAGACCCTCTACGCGACGAAGGCGCGGGTGCCACTGCGGGCCGCGGTCAAGGGGCGGATGCCCCGTGAACTGCTGTCCCGGCGGCGCCACACGCACCACGCACTCGACGACGCGATCGAGCAGGCCGAGCTGATGAGCAACCTGATGCTCTGGCGGCCCTGACCCGACGCGCCGTCACCAGCCGTACGGGCGCACGGCGGTTCGCCCGTACCGGACGCGGCGGTGCGCTCGCCACACCCGCAGTGGGTGGCGAGCGCACCGCCGTCGTTCCTCCCGTCAGTGGACCGGGACCGGTTCGGGTGCGGCCCCCGAGGCCGCGCCCTTCCTGGCGCCGAGGTGGTTGAAGGCCAGGTTCAGCACGATGGCCACCACGCAGCCGGTGCTGATGCCGGAGTCCAGGACGACCAGCAGGTCCTTGGGGAAGGCGTGGTAGAAGTCCGGCGCCGCGATCGGGATCAGGCCGATGCCCACGGAGGCGGCGACGATCAGGGCGTTCTCCCCCTTCTCCATGGCCGCGCCGGCCAGGGTCTGGATGCCGCTGGCGGCCACCGAGCCGAACAGGACGATGCCGGCGCCGCCGAGCACGGGCAGCGGGACCACTCCGATGACGGAGGCCGCCATCGGGCAGAGGCCCAGCAGGATCAGGATGCCGCCGCCCGCGGCGACGACGAAGCGGCTGCGCACCTTGGTCATGGCGACCAGGCCGATGTTCTGGGCGAAGGCGCTGCACATGAACCCGTTGAAGAGCGGGCTGATCGCGCTGCCGAGGGTGTCGGCACGCAGGCCTCCCGCGATGGCCTTCTCGTCCGCCGGCCGTCCGACGATCTTGCCCAGCGCCAGGATGTCGGCGGTGGACTCGGTCATGCAGACGAGCATCACGATGCACATCGAGACAATCGCGGCGACCTGGAACTGCGGGGCGCCGAAGTGGAAGGGGGTGGGGAAGCCGATCACCGAGGCGTTCGCGACGGCGTCGAAGCTGGTCATCCCCAGCGGAAGGGCGATCAGGGTGCCGGCGACCAGGCCGAGCAGGATGGAGATCTGCTGGAGGAAGCCGCGCAGGAACTTGCGCAGCAGCAGGACGATCACCAGGGTGGCGGCGGCCATGCCGATGTTCTGCATCGAGCCGTAGTCGGTGGCGGTGCGGTTGCCGCCCTGTGACCAGTTGAAGGCGACGGGCAGGAGCGAGACGCCGATCAGGGTGATGACCGTGCCGGTGACGACGGGCGGGAAGAAGCGGACGAGCTTGCCGAAGTAGGGGGCGGCGACGAGGCCGATGGCTCCGGCGACGATGATCGCGCCGAAGATGACGGGGAGGGCGTCCGCGCCCTGCCCCTTGCCTATGGCGATCATCGGGGTCACGCCGGCGAAGGAGACGCCGTTGACGAAGGGGAGTTTGGCGCCGATCTTCCAGAAACCGAGGGTCTGCAGGAGGGTGGCGAGGCCCGCGGTGAAGAGCGAGGCGCCCATCAGGAAGGCGGTCTCGGTGGCGGAGAGGCCGACCGCCGGGCCGACGATCATGGGCGGGGCCACGACACCCGCGTACATGGCGGCCACGTGCTGAAGGCCGCTGGTGAACATCTTCAGAGGAGGCAGGGTCTCGTCGACCGGGTGCTTCTCCTCCGGAACTGCGACTGCGTCTTTGCGAAACCTGGGCGGGTTGGCCACGGCTTCCTCCGGTCGGGTAACACGTCGGCAGGGACGTGGGTGTCATGGAGGTGGTGCGAAAGCGGTGCGAGTCGAGCGCTGTATGAAGTTGTGGGTGGAGCGACTACTGGTCCCAAGGGGTGCAGAAACGATTCGCCCAATCGCCGCTTCCGCGCTGCGCCGTGGCGCAGGTGGCACGAGTCACCGCTCCCGGGGACGCCTTCGGATCTCCTCGGGCGCCACCCGGGAACGGCTGCCCACGGACCCCGCTCGGGTCCGCGGCCGCCGGCCGGGGGCCGTCCCCCCCGGCCGGACTCCGGGGGATCAGGCCTGCGCGATCCGCGCGAGGCGCTGGGCCTCTTCCCGCGTGGACACCGCGATGGCGTCCTCGTCGGCGAAGAGCAGCCGGTTGTTCTCGACGATCTGCTTGCCGTTGACGAACGAGGCCGTCACCGGGGCGGCCGCACCGAAGACCAGGGCGGTCACCGGGTCGGCGATCGAGGAGTGCAGGAAGGTGTTCAGGTTCCACAGGACCAAGTCGGCGCACTTGCCGACCTCCAGCGAACCGATGTTGTCGGCGCGGCCGAGGACCTGGGCGCCGCCGTACGTACCGAGGCGCAGGGCCTGGCGGGCGTTGAGCGCGGCCTCGCGGTGCACCGGGTTCAGACGGTTGATCAGCAGCGCGTTGCGCAGCTCGGTGTGCAGCTCACCGGACTCGTTGGAGGCGGTGCCGTCCACGCCGAGGCCGACCGGTACGCCGGCGGCGAGCATGTCCGGGACGCGGGCGATGCCGGCGGCCAGACGGGCGTTGGAGGACGGGCAGTGCGCGACACCGGTCCGGGTACGGGCGAACGCGGCGATGTCGGAGTCGTTCATGTGGACGCTGTGCGCCATCCACACGTCCTCACCGAGCCAGCCGGTCGACTCGAAGTAGTCGGTCGGGCCCATGCCGAAGAGCTCGTGGCAGAACTTCTCCTCCTCGACCGTCTCGCTGCCGTGCGTGTGCATGCGCACGCCGAGGCGGCGGGCCAGCTCGGCGCCCTGCTTCAGCAGCTCGGTGGAGACGGAGAAGGGGGAGCAGGGGGCGACGGCGACCTGGGTCATCGAGTCGAAGGAGGCGTCGTGGAACTTCTTGACGGTCGCCTCGGTGTCGGCCAGCGCGCCTTCGAGGGTCTCGACGGCGTGGTCCGGGGGCAGGCCGCCGTCCTTCTCGCTGCGGTCCATGGAGCCGCGGGCGAGGGTGAAGCGGACGCCCATCTCGGACGCGGCCCGGATGATCGAGCCGGACAGGTCGCCGGAGCCCTTGGGGAAGACGTAGTGGTGGTCCATCGCGGTGGTCACACCGCCCCTGGCCATCGCGGCGAGGGATCCCTGCGCGGCCGTGTACGTCATCTGCTCGTCGATGCGCGCCCACGTCGGGTACAGCGCGACGAGCCAGTTGAAGAGGTTGTGGTCGGTGGCCAGGCCACGCGTGATCCACTGGTAGAAGTGGTGGTGCGTGTTGACCAGACCGGGGGTCACGAGGTGCCCGGTGCCGTCGATCCGGCGGACCACGTTGTCGAGGTTCTCGGGGGCCTTGCCCGCACCGATGAACTCGATCTTGTTGCCCGCGACGACGATGTGGCCCGAGGCGTACTCGGTGTCATGGGCGTCAACGGTCGCGATCGCACAGTTCTCGATGACGATGCGCGGGGCGGCGCTGTCAGGGGCTGCCGATGCTGCCATGGGACTTCCTCGTGCTTTCAGTGGCGGTGCGGGCACGGCAAGACCCAGGGGATTTGAGTGCCGGAGCCGGGGTCCAGGCAGCTGACAGTACTGCCGCCCCATGGGGTGCGTCCGGGTGCCGATTCAGGAAGTGGGGCCGTGTCGCACGGTCCCGGGGCCACTGCGGTGCCCCGGGCCGCGCGTGCCGCGCTCAGAGGTTGGTCATGTCCACCGGGATGCGCGCGTCGGCGCCGTCCCGCAGGATCGTGGCCTCGATCAGACCGTAGGGACGGTCCGCGGCGAAGTACACCTCGTTGTCGTTCTTGAGGCCGAAGGGCTCCAGGTCGACGAGGAAGTGGTGCTTGTTCGGGAGCGAGAAGCGGACCTCGTCGATCTCCGAACGGTGGTTGATGATGCGCGAACCCATCTGGTACAGGGTCTGCTGCAGCGACAGGGAGTAGGTCTCCGCGAAGGCCTGCAGCATGTGCTTGCGGGTCTCGGCGTAGGACTTCTCCCAGTTGGGCATCCGCTGCTCGTCGTCCGACCAGTTGAAGCGCCAGCGGCTCGACACCTGGGTGGCCAGGATGCGGTCGTACGCCTCCTGGAGGGTCGTGTACTTGTCCTTCACGTAACCCCAGAACTCGGAGTTCGTGGAGTTCATGACGACCAGGTCCTTGAGGCCGGAGATGACCTCCCAGTTCTGGCCGTCGTAGGTGATCTGGGTGACGCGGGTCTCCTGGCCCTGGCGGACGAAGGAGTGCTTCACCTCGTCGGCGCCGATGAACTTGGAGTTGGCGTCGGACGTGGCGATCCGGTCCCAGCCGTACTCCTCGATACGGATGCGCGCGCGCTGGATCGGCTCCTGGCTGTTCACGAACCAGCGGGCCAGGTGGATGCCGAACTGCTCGGCGGACTCGATGCCGTACTCCTTGGCGAACGCGTACACCGTGTTCTTGGTGGTGTCCGTCGGCAGGACGTTGGCGTTCGAGCCGGAGTAGTGGACGTCGTCCATGTCGCCGGAGAGGGCGACCGAGACGTTCAGGTCCTTGATGTGGTGGGTGTCGCCGTCCCGCGTGATCTTGACGACGCGGTTCTCTGCCTTGCCGTACTGGTTCTGGCCCAGAATCGTGGCCATGCTAGCTCCCTCGGTAAACGGAGTAGCCGAACGGGTTGAGCAGCAGCGGTACGTGGTAGTGCTCGCCCGGGTTCACCGCGAACGTGATGGTGACCTCGGGGAAGAACGTAGCGCTGTCCCTTACGCGGGGGGCGTCCTGCTGCGCCTCGGCTTGCTTCTTCGAAAAGTACGTCTCGGTCTCGAAGTCGAGACGTACGTGGGTGGTGCCCTCCGGCAGCGCCGGCAGGTCCTTGCAGCGCCCGTCCGCATCGGTGGCGGATCCGCCCAGGGCCGCCCACTCGCCGTCGAGCCCCGTACGGGCCGACAGCGCGATGGCGACACCCTCGGCGGGCCTGCCGATGCTGGTGTCCAGGATGTGCGTGGACACCGACGCGGTGGTCTCGGTGCTCATGGCGGGGCTCACTCTCCTTCTACGAGGCGGGTCAGGCGGATCCGGTTGATCTTGACGAGCTCGCCGCGGGCGATCTCCCGTTCCTGCTCCGGCGAGTTGTCGATCCGGACCTTGACCGCGTCCCGCATGAACTCACCGGTCGCACCGGTGGCGCAGATGAGGAAGACGTGGCCGAACTTCTCCTGGTAGGCCAGGTTCAGTTCGAGGAGTTCGTTCCTGAGCTCCTCGGAGGCACCGGCCATACCGCGCTGCTCGCGGGCGGAGGTCGGGTCTCCCGGCTTCGGCCGGCCGATCGGCGCGTGGCCTCCCATCGCCTCGGCCAGGTCCTCCGCGGTGAGCTCCGCCATGGCGGCCTCGTTCGCGGCGAACAGGGAGTCGGCGGTGGTGAAGGGGCGCTGGGCGAGCATCTTGCTCCCCCACGCCGAACTGGCGCACACCTCGTGCAGCTCGGCCGCGGCCGCACTGTCGTCCAAGGTGTTGATCCGGGTGAGACCCGGGTTCGGACTCGAAGTCACGGTAGGCCTCCGTGGCCTGTTGTTGCTTTGACGGGCTGCGCATAGCTAACGCTCTCCACAACACGGCGTCAACACTTTGTTGAAACTTCGCGTACACAAAAGCCGCCGCCCGGGTGAATCGGGCGGCGGCTCGTCACTGTGAGTCAGAATCTGCTCACGCTTGGCTGCTCTTACCGGGGTTTTCCCTGTTCAAGTAGTTGTAGACCGTGAAGCGGCTCACGCCCAGCGCCCCCGCGACCGTCTCCACACCGTGCCGTACGGAGAAGGCGCCCCGCGCCTCCAGTATCCGCACCACGTCCTGCTTGGACTTCCGGTCGAGCTGGGCCAGCGGGACGCCGTGCCGGCGCTCCAGCGCGGCCAGGATGTGGTCCAGCGAGTCCGAGAGCTGGGGCAGGCGCACCGCGAGCAGGTCCTGGCCCTCCCAGGTGAGCACGACGTCGTCGGGCGTGGCCTGGGCCGGGTCCATCAGCTCGCCGCCCATGGCGTCCACGAGCGGCTTGACCGCCGTGACGAACGGGTGGTCGCGGGGCTCGGTCATGGCGTCTCCTCGCCGATCACGTTGACCTGGAGGGTGACGCGCGTGGCCCCGGCCTCCAGGGAGTCGCGCAGCAGGGCGCCCACGGCGGACAGCACCCGGTCGGCCTCACCCTCCGCGGTGTTGCCGAACGGGCCGACGTCCACCGCCTCCAGCTGGGCCTTCTGGATGACCTCGCGGGCCGCCACGGCATGGTCGGGGGCCTCTTCGAGGTCGAAGGGCTCGGTCGTGAACTCCACTCTCAATCGCACGCCGTCAAGCTACCGCGCGGTCTCGATTTTTCGGCAGTCCGCACTTGACATCCGCGCGGAACCCCATGCAGTCTTCCATCAAGCAGAAAATAACTTCCGCAATACGGAAGGAGCGCACACCCCTCATGGGATACACGGACCAGCGCTTCGATGTGAACCTGTCGATCCTCTTCACGGAACTCCCGCTCCTGGAGCGCCCCGCGGCCGCCGCCGCGGCGGGCTTCACGGCGGTCGAGCTGTGGTGGCCCTGGATCGAGACCCCCACCCCCGCCCAGGAGGAGCTCGACGCGCTCAAGAAGGCTCTTGAGGACGCGGGCACCCAGCTGGTGGGCCTGAACTTCTACGCCGGCCGGCTGCCGGGCCCGGACCGCGGCGCGGTCTCGGTACCCGGGGAGGAGTCGGACCGCTTCAACGCCAACATCAACGTGGCCGCGGACTTCGCCGCCTCGGTCGGCTGCAAGGCGCTCAACGCCCTGTACGGCAACCGCGTCGAAGGCGTGGACCCGGCCGTCCAGGACGAGCTGGCCCTGAAGAACCTGGTCGTCGCGGCGCAGGCCGCGGACCGCGTGGGTGCGATCCTCCTGATCGAGACCCTCAACAAGCCCGAGTCGCCGCTCTACCCGCTGGTGAGCGCCCCGGCCGGCATCGAGGTGGTGGACAAGGTGAACGAGGCCACCGGCCTCGGCAACGCCAAGTTCCTGCTCGACCTGTACCACCTGGCGATGAACGATGAGGACCTCTCCGAGGCCATCGAAAAGTACGCCGCCAAGACCGGACACGTCCAGATCGCGGACAAGCCGGGACGCGGTGCTCCGGGCACCGGCGAGCTGCCCCTCGAGGAGCTGCTCGACCAGCTGAAGAAGGCCGGATACGAGGGCTACGTAGGCCTCGAGTACAAGGCCGCCGACGCTGCCGCCTCCTTCGCTTGGCTGCCGGCCGAGGCCCGCGCCGCCAAGTAGGAGGACGAAGTCCGGGCGATCCGCCAGGCACCTCACGCACTTTTCGTACGAAGCATTAAGAGAAGGACCCTCATCATGAGCAACCCCGCTGCGCTCCCGTCGATCGCCTGGATCGGCCTCGGAATCATGGGCTCCCCCATGGCCGAGAACCTGCTGAAGGCCGGCTACTCGGTCACCGGCTTCACCCTGGAGCAGGACAAGCTGGACCGCCTCGCCGCCGCCGGCGGCACCGCGGCCGGCTCGATCGCCGAGGCCGTCAAGGACGCCGACGTCATCATCACGATGGTGCCCGCCTCTCCGCAGGTCGAGGCCATCAGCTACGGCCCCGAGGGCATCCTCGAGAACGCCAAGTCCGGCGCGCTGATCATCGACATGTCGTCGATCACCCCGCAGACCTCGATCGACCTGGCGAAGAACGCCGCCGAGAAGGGCATCCGCGTCATCGACGCCCCGGTGTCCGGCGGCGAGGCCGGCGCCATCGAGGCCGTGCTGTCGATCATGGTGGGTGGCGAGCAGGCCGACTTCGACGCGGCCCTGCCGATCCTCGAGGCCCTCGGCAAGGTCATCGTGCTGTGCGGCCCGCACGGCTCCGGCCAGACGGTGAAGGCCGCCAACCAGCTCATCGTCGCGGTGAACATCCAGGCGTGCGCCGAGGCCGTCGTCTTCCTCGAGAAGTCGGGCGTGAACCTCCAGGCCGCCCTGGACGTCCTCAACGGCGGTCTGGCCGGCTCCACGGTGCTGACCCGCAAGAAGGACAACTTCCTGAACCGCGACTTCAAGCCCGGCTTCCGGATCGACCTGCACCACAAGGACATGGGCATCGTCACCGACGCCGCCCGCAACGTCGGTGCGGCCCTCCCGGTCGGCGCGGTCGTCGCCCAGCTGGTCGCCTCGCTGCGCGCCCAGGGCGACGGCGGCCTGGACCACTCGGCCCTGCTGCGCGCCGTCGAGCGCCTCTCCGGCGCCCAGGTCTGAGGTCCCCCGCCGGGCCCGCCCAGGGCCCGGACCGCCCCCTCCCGCAGGGGGCACTGAGTCTCCGGACGGTGCCGGTGCTGACACCTGTCCTGTCGCGCCCAAGCGCCGGCACCGTCCGGGTTCACCTCACCCCACAACTTCGTTCAACAAACTGTTGACGTTTAGTTCTTGCCGAATTTAGGCTGTTCCGCATGACGGAAGACGCTTTCCGTCAGCAGTTACCCGTACGGAAGGTCACCATGTCGAAGCGCACGCTGACGACCGAGTCCGGCGCCCCGGTCGCCGACAACCAGAACTCCGCCACCGCCGGCGTCGGTGGCCCGCTCCTGATCCAGGACCAGCAGCTCCTGGAGAAGCTCGCCCGCTTCAACCGCGAGCGCATCCCGGAGCGCGTGGTGCACGCCCGCGGTTCGGCCGCGTACGGCTACTTCGAGGTGACCGACGACGTCACCGCGTACACCAGCGCCGCCTTCCTGAACACGGTCGGCAAGAAGACCGAGACCTTCCTGCGGTTCTCCACCGTCGCCGACTCCCTCGGCGGCGCGGACGCGGTGCGCGACCCCCGCGGCTTCGCGCTGAAGTTCTACACCGAAGAGGGCAACTACGACCTCGTCGGCAACAACACCCCGGTGTTCTTCATCAAGGACCCGATCAAGTTCCCCGACTTCATCCACTCCCAGAAGCGCGACCCCTTCACGGGCAAGCAGGAGCCGGACAACGTCTGGGACTTCTGGGCGCACGCCCCCGAGGCCACGCACCAGATCACCTGGCTGATGGGTGACCGCGGCATCCCGGCGTCGTACCGCCACATGAACGGCTACGGCTCCCACACCTACCAGTGGACGAACGAGCAGGGCGAGGCCTTCTTCGTCAAGTACCACTTCAAGACGAACCAGGGCATCCGCTGCCTGTCGAGCGAGCAGGCCGCCGAGCTCGTCGGCAAGGACGCCAACTCGCACCAGACCGACCTGCTCCAGGCGATCGAGCGCGGCGTGAACCCGAGCTGGACCCTCTACGTCCAGATCATGCCGGCCGCCGAGGCCGCGGACTACCGCTTCAACCCGTTCGACCTCACCAAGGTGTGGCCGCACGCCGACTACCCGCTGCAGCGCGTGGGCCGCCTGGTCCTCGACCGCAACCCGGACAACGTCTTCGCCGAGGTCGAGCAGTCCGCCTTCTCCCCGAACAACTTCGTCCCGGGCATCACCGCCTCGCCGGACAAGATGCTCCAGGGCCGCCTGTTCGCCTACGCCGACGCCCAGCGCTACCGCCTCGGTGTGAACCACACCCAGCTGCCGGTCAACGCCCCGAAGGCGACGAAGGCCGACAACTACGGCCGCGACGGCGTCATGGCGCTGCGCAACGGCTCGCGCCACGACAAGAACTACGAGCCCAACTCGTACCAGGGCCCGGCCGAGACCGGTCTGGCACTGGGCGCCCCCAAGGCCGTCTCCGGCTACACGGGCACCCACGAGGCCCCGGCCCACACCAAGGACGACGACTTCTTCCAGGCCGGTGAGCTCTACCGCCTGATGTCGGAGGCCGAGAAGCAGCGTCTGGTGGCGAACATCGCCGGCGGCCTGTCTCAGGTCACCCTCGAGGACGTCATCGAGAAGAACCTGGCTCACTTCCACGCCGCCGACGCCGACTACGGCCGTCGCGTCGAGGAGGCCGTCCGCGCCCTGCGGGACGCCTGAGCCGCACAGATGTACCGGGGGCCTGACGGGAGGTCAGGCCCCGGGTGCTGAGCCCGACCCGTGGACCCGGATGAGGGGTGGTACGCGGTGAGGGCAGACTGCGCCAGTCCATGCGGCTGGCGCCGCGTGAGGACCGTGGCGGGCGTGCGAGCCAGTGCGGTGGTAATGGGTTCCGAGGCCCGTCTCTTGACCTGAGGGGGACGACGCCGGAGTTCTCGTCGCCCGCCCGCCACGGTCCCAGCCGCTCCTCTTCTTACAGGGGCTACGCACAGAGCCCCTGTGAGGAGGGGAGATCTCCTCCCCACACACTCCGCCCGGCGGTGCGAACGTCCTGTCGCGCCAGCCTCGCACCGTCGGGCGGTAACAACCAGAGCGCCGAGTCACGGACGGTCCCGTGACTCGGCGCTTTGTCGTACCCGCCCTCGGCGAGCCGGCCGTACGAAGGCGGGCCGCAGGCCGGGCGGCAGGGTGGCGCCGTGGACGAAGGAAGAGCGTCACGAGGATCCCCGCGGCGACGACCGGTGCCGCGGTCGCGCGGGGGACGCTGCGGTGGGGGTTCTCGGCCTCGTCGGCCAGGTTCGGGGCCGAGTGGAGGCCCACGAGGGTCGGGAGCCCCGTGATCATCGCCGGCAGGAGCCCGCCCCCGACGGCGGAGTAGCCGGGTTCGTGGGCGGCGGCGCCGCGTGGGGCGAGGGTGGCCGCGGGGCCGTCACCGTGACCACCACGGCGGCAATGCGAGGGCGATCGCCACGACCACGACGAGTGCCCCTGTCCGGCCCACCGCAGCCGGGTTGACCCGGCCGGCCAGGCGCGCCGAGGCGACGTCGTCGCCGGGCTCCGCGGGACCGCATCACCTCGCTCTCCGCCGGCCCCCGCGGGAGCGGCGGAGCGGCGGAAGCCGGGAGCCGGGAGCCGTCCGTACCGGGGCGGAACGCGGAGCGACCCCCGCCCTCCTCGCGGAGGGGCGGGGGTCGCCTGCGGACGGCCGGGGCCTGCGATCAGACCTGCAGGGCCTTGATGGCGGTCGGGGCGTGACCGGGCTCGGTCGCGAGCTCCTCGAACTCGGTGACGTCGCTCATGTCGACGGTCTTGCTCATCGAGATGTTGGTGACGCGCTCCAGGATGGCCTCGACGACGACCGGGACCTGGAACTCCTGAGCCAGCTTCTTGGCCTGCTCGAAGGCGGCGCCCAGCTCGTTCGGGTCGGTGACGCGGATGGCCTTGACGCCCAGGCCCTCGGCGACCTTGACGTGGTCGACGCCGTAGACGCCGATCTCCGGGGTGTTGATGTTCTCGAATTCGAGGTTGACCTCGAAGTTGATGCCGAGACCGCCCTGCGCCTGACGGATCAGGCCCAGGTAGGCGTTGTTCACGAGGACGTGGACGTAGGGGACCTTGTGCTGGGCGGCGACCGCCAGCTCCTCGATCATGAACTGGAAGTCGTAGTCGCCCGAGAGCGCGACGATCGGGGTCTCCGGGTCGGCGGTGGCGGCACCGATGGCGGCCGGGATGGTCCAGCCGAGCGGGCCGGCCTGGCCGCAGTTGATCCAGTGGCGCGGCTTGTAGACGTGCAGCATCTGCGCGCCGGCGATCTGGGAGAGGCCGATGGTGGTGACGTAGCGGGTCTCGGGACCGAACGCCTTGTTCATCTCCTCGTAGACGCGCTGCGGCTTCATGGGGATGTTGTCGAAGTGCGTGCGGCGCTGCAGGGTGGCCTTGCGCTCCTGGGCGGAGGCGGCCCAGGCGGAGAAGTCCGGCAGCTTGCCCTCGGCCTTGAGCTCCTTGGCGACCTCGACGAAGAGCTCCAGCGCGGCCTTGGCGTCGGAGGCGATGCCGAAGTCCGGGGCGAAGATCTTGCCGATCTGGGTGGGCTCGATGTCGACGTGGACGAACTTGCGGTCGCCCAGGTACGCGTCCAGGTTGTAACCGGTGTGACGGTTGGCCCAGCGGTTGCCGATGCCGAGGACGACGTCCGACTCCAGGAAGGTCGCGTTGCCGTAGCGGTGCGAGGTCTGGACACCGACCATGCCGGCCGCCAGCTCGTGGTCGTCCGGGATGACGCCCCAGCCCATGAGGGTCGAGATGACCGGGATGTTGGTCAGCTCGGCGAACTCGACCAGCAGGTCGGAGGCGTCGGCGTTGATGATGCCGCCACCGGCGACGATCAGCGGGCGCTCGGACTCCAGCAGGAAGCTCAGGGCCTTCTCGGCCTGGGCGCGGCTGGCCTGCGGCTTGTAGACCGGCAGCGGCTGGTAGGTCGCCGGGTCGAACTCGATCTCGGTCAGCTGGACGTCGATGGGCAGGTCGATGAGGACCGGGCCGGGACGGCCGGAGCGCATGAGGTGGAAGGCCTGCTGGAAGACGCCGGGGACCTGCGCGGCCTCCAGGACCGTCGTGGCCGCCTTGGTGACCGGCTTTGCGATCGCGGCGATGTCGACGGCCTGGAAGTCCTCCTTGTGGAGCTTGGAGACCGGAGCCTGACCGGTGATGCACAGGATCGGGATGGAGTCCGCGATGGCGGAGTACAGGCCGGTGATCATGTCGGTGCCGGCCGGGCCCGAGGTACCGATGCAGACGCCGATGTTGCCCGCCTTGGCACGGGTGTACCCCTCCGCCATGTGCGAGGCGCCCTCGACGTGGCGGGCGAGCGTGTGGTTGATGCCGCCCACGTTCTTGAGCTCGCGGTAGAAGGGGTTGATCGCAGCACCGGGAACACCGAACGCTTGTTCGACACCCTCGAGCTTGAGGATCTCAACTGCAGCAGCGGCGGCTGTCATACGAGGCATCAGGTTCTCCTGCGGGTCTGGCGGTCAGGCACTTTCCGTCATACGGAAGTTTTGTTCTGCTATACGGAACAAGCTAAGCGGCGACTTCTCCGACGTCAAGGCGGTACGGGACCCCGGAAACCACCAAAAGCCGCATCTCGCTCGACGACTTGTACAAATCACCGATCCGCCGGCGCGAACGGGACGGAAATGGCGCGCTCGCTCCCCCCGGCGGTCGCCGGTGGTGGAGCATGGACCCACGTACGGCGACGGAGGGGGTCAGAGGTCATGGCGGAAGCGGTACCGGTGCGCTGCCCGGCATGCCTGCGCGAGAACGGCTACACCGCGCCGGTCTTCCCCTGCGCCTGCGGAAGCCCGGTCCATCCCCCACTGGACCTGTCGGCGCCACCGGTGCTGATGACCCACCGCACCTGGTCGGACAGCTGGGTGGCGGTACGGTGCACGGCCTGCGGGCGGGAGAGCGAGTGGCCGCATCCCGAGGTGGGGTGCGGATCGTGCGGCACGGTGGTGCGCCTTCCGGTGCACCCGCTGGAGCAGCCGGAGGACGGTACGGGGCCCGGTGCGGGACCGGCAGCCGCGGCGGGTCCGGCGCGCTCGGCCGACCCTGCCGACCCGGCGGGCTCTGCGGGCGCGGACTCCGCTGGTCCTGCGGGCTCTGCTGGTCCCGCGGGCTCTGCTGGTCCCGCGGGCTCTGCGGGCTCCGCGGGTCGGGAGGGCCGGAGCGGGCAGGCCGGTCCGGCGCACATCGGCGGGGACGGGCCGGCGGACCTGCGCGGGGACGGAACGGCGGCCGGGCCCGACGGGGACCCGTCACACCTGTCGGCGCCCCCGGCCACGGCCGTGCCGCGCCCCGCGTTCCGGCCGGTGACCATCCGTACGGCCCGGGACGCGGTGGCCACCGCAGCGCTGTACCTGCGCTGGCTCGGCTTCCAGGACGTACGGCAGCCCGACGGGCGGCCGATCCCCTCGGCGGCGGTGGACCTGCGGGCGCCGGGACTGGTGGCCCAGGTGGACCCGACCACGGCTCCGGCCGGGCTGCGGGCGGTGGAGTGCGTCTGGCTGAACGGGCTCACGGCCTCGGCGACCAGCGTCTACTTCTCGCTCGCCGGTTACACGGAGGACGCCCGCAGCCGGGCGGACGCGCTCGGGATACCGCTGTTCGTCATGGATCTCACCGGCATGCCGCAGCCGGTCAACGACCCTGCGGACGCGCTGGTCGGATCGGGGGCCTGGCCGCAGACCCCTTAGGCTCGTGGCGATATCCGCTGCCTGTCGAGGAGAGTCCCGTGAGCCTGTACGACATCCCGCTGACCACCCTGTCCGACGAGCCCACCAGCCTGGCGGCGCACAAGGGCAAGGCGATCCTCCTGGTGAACACCGCCTCGCAGTGCGGGCTCACCCCGCAGTACTCGGGACTGGCCCGGCTGCAGTTCGCGTACGAGGCGAAGGGCTTCACGGTCATCGGCGTGCCCTGCAACCAGTTCGGCGGGCAGGAGCCCGGCAACGCCGAGGACATCCAGACCTTCTGCGCGGCCGGCTTCGGCGTCACCTTCCCGATGCTGGAGAAGTCCGAGGTCAACGGCGAGAACCGGCACCCCCTCTACCAGGAGCTGGTGAAGACCCCCGACGCGGACGGCGAGGCCGGGGACATCCAGTGGAACTTCGAGAAGTTCCTGATCTCCCCCGCCGGTGAGGTCGTGGCGCGCTTCCGTCCGCGTACCGAGCCGGAGGCCCCCGAGGTCATCGCCGCGATCGAGGCGCACCTGCCCGCGTAAGGCCACGCGGACGGGCGCTCGCGGCCGGGACAGGTCAGGCGGACGAGCGCTCGCGGCTGGGACAGGCCAGGCGGACGCCCGAGCGGGCGCGCGGGTCCGGGCGGGGCCGGGCGGGGCCGGGCGGGCGCGCCGCATGGGCGCGCCGCATGGGCGCAGGACCGCCCCGTCGGCCCCGGCACCGGGCACCGGGCTCAGCGCAGGTCGGCCTCGCGGTACTCGGCCGCTGAACCGGCCGCCGTGAGCTCCCGCAGCTCCACCCGCCGGATCTTGCCCGACACGGTCTTCGGGAGCTCGGCGAACTCGATGCACCGGATCCTCTTGTACGGGGACAGCACGGCGCGGGAGTGCTCGAACAGCACCCGGGCGGTCTCCGGGCCGGGCTCCCACCCGCCCGCGAGGGTGACGTACGCCTTCGGGACCGCGAGCCGCAGTTCGTCCGGGGCCGGGACGACGGCGGCCTCGGCGACCGCCTCGTGCTCCAGCAGGGCGCTCTCCAGCTCGAACGGGCTGATCTTGTAGTCGGAGGCCTTGAAGACGTCGTCGGAGCGCCCGACGTAGGTGAGGTACCCGTCGGCGTCGCGCGCGGCGATGTCGCCGGTCCGGTAGAGCCCGTCCGCCATGGCCTCCGCGGTGCGCCCCGGGTCGTCGCGGTAGCCGGTCATCACCCCGGCGGGCCGTACGCGCAGGTCCACGCACAGCTCGCCCTCCTCGGGGGACTCCTTGCCCGTGACCGGGTCCAGCAGGACGATCTCGTAGCCGGGCGCCGGGCGGCCCATGGAGCCGGGCTTGACGGGGACGCCCGGGAAGTTGCCGACCTGGAGGGTGGTCTCGGTCTGGCCGAAGCCGTCGCGGATCGTGATTCCCCAGGCCTCGCGGACCTTCTCGATGACCTCCGGGTTGAGCGGTTCACCGGCGGCGACGGCCTCGCGCGGCGGCCTGGCGAGCCGGGTGAGGTCGGACTGGATCAGCATCCGCCACACGGTGGGCGGGGCGCAGAAGGTGGTCACCCCGTGCCGGTCCATCTCGTCCATCAGGCGTTCGGCGTCGAAGCGGGTGTAGTTGTGGACGAAAACGGTCGCGCCCGCGTTCCACGGGGCGAAGAGGTTGGACCAGGCGTGCTTGGCCCAGCCGGGCGAGGCGATGTTGAGGTGCACGTCGCCGGGGCGCAGGCCCAGCCAGTACATGGTGGAGAGGTGGCCGATGGGGTACGAGGCGTGGGTGTGCTCGACGAGCTTGGGGCGGTCGGTGGTGCCGGAGGTGAAGTAGAGCATCAAGGGGTCGGTGGCGAGGGTCTCCCCGTCGGGGGTGAACCCGCCCTCGGGGTCCGGGGTGTCCGCGGCGTCGGCGAGCGGCAGCCAGCCTGCGGGGACCTCTTCCCGGTCCCCGGCGGCGATCCGGGTGTAGGCGCCGGGCACCTCGTCGAACTTGGCCGTGTCCTCGGCGCGCGCGACGACGTGGCGCACGTGGCCGCGTTCGACCCGGTCACGCAGGTCGGCCGAGCCGAGCAGGGGCGTGGCGGGGATGACGACGGCGCGCAGCTTCATCGCGCCGAGCATCACCTCCCACAACTCGCGCTGGTTGCCGAGCATGACGAGGATCCGGTCGCCGGGTGCCACGCCCCGGGCGCGCAGCCAGTTGGCGGTCGCGTCGGACCGTACGGCGAGCTGCGCGAAGGAGACGGCCTCGCTGGTGCCGTCCTCCTCGACGATGCGCAGGGCGTCGGTGTCGTTGCCGGCGGCGATGTGGTCGAACCAGTCGAGGGCCCAGTTGAAGCGGTGGGGGCGGGGCCAGGTGAATCCGGTGTGGGCGGCTTCGTAGTCGCCGCGTCGCTCCAGCAGGAAGTCCCGCGCGGCGAGGAACTGGGCGGTGGCGCTGTTCCGGTCACTTTCGGTCGTCATGGCAGGTATCGTGCCGCGTCCGGCGTGCGGACCACCAGGGCCGCGTCAGCCGTGAGTTGACCGTATGCGGTGGTTCGGCTGCGGTGCGGCGACGGGTCGGGATGCGGTGTAGCGGCGGGGCCGGGATGCGGTGTAGCGGCGGGGCCGGGATGCGGTGTAGCGGCGGGGCCGGGATGCGGTGCGGCGGCAGCTCAGTCGCGGATCGGCGCGAACCGTACGGACGGGGCGGGGCGGCCGGTCCCGTCGGGCAGCGCGCCCATGTCGGCGATCAGCTTCTCCCCCTCGGCGACGATCTCCTCCTCGGCCGCCTTCGGGACCCGGTCGAACAGTTCGACGGTGAGCGTCCCGCCCTCCAGCTTCCACAGTCCGGCGAGGAACCCGTCGACGAGCAGGGTGCAGTGGGCCTGATTGCCGGTCCAGCTGCGCCCCTTGACCTCGGGGGCGACCACGCGGGTCCGGTCGGCGTGGGAGAGCAGGAGGTTGTCGAACTCCGGCAGGAAGCGGGGCGGCGCCGGGGTGTCGGCCTCGGGCCGCGGCGCGTCGGGCAGGTCGAACAGCTCCACGCCGTTCTCGTCGCGGAAGACCGCCAGGCCCGGCCGCAGCCGCTCGAACGCCTCGCGCAGCCGGGTCAGCCCGGCCCAGGTCTGCATGTCCTTGACGGAGGCGGGCCCGAAGGCGGCCAGGTAGCGCAGTACGACGTCGTCCACGGGCTGCGCGGCCCCGGCGGGCTCGCCGAGCCAGTTCTCGACGGTGGTGAGCCGCACCTGCCCGCTGCGTCCCCAGACGCCGCGGGGCGTGACCTGGACCAGCGGCAGCCGGCAGCGTGCCGCGACGGACAGGGACTGCGGGTCGGCGTCGGGCCATTCCTGGAGCAGGTCCTCGCGGATCTCCGCCATGGTGCGCGGCGCGCTGTCGACGAGGGCGCGGGCCCGGTCGGCCAGCCGGTCCAGGTCCACCCCGACGAGGCCCTGACGAAAGTAGGCCACCTCGCGGTCGCGGGCGGGCTGGACGAGCGGGCGCAGGGTGAGGGCGTCGTGGGCGGTGTGGGTGTGGATGGTGGAACGCATGGTGACCATCCGGACCACCTCGCGTGACTCCATCAGCCCGGCCAGTTCGGCGGGCTCGAAGCCGGCCAGCCGGGCGTGCAGTTGGAAGTACGGCGGCTTGACGTTCTGCGCCTGCAGCCCGAGGAGGTGGGCGACGGCGTCCCGCGCGGACATCTCGGCGCGGCTCAGCAGCAGCTGGCGGGCGAGCGTGGCACGGTTCAGTGCGCGGGTGTCGAGTACGGGATGTGTCGTCCTGGAGGCCATGGCAGCAAGCTATCCCTCCTTGCGGACAGCTTCTGTCCGCAACTCCGCCTCGTCTCTCGGCCGGAACACGGGCCGGCCACCGGCTGGATCCCGACCGCACCCCGCCCGCCTCCTTATCCCCCTATATCCTGCCCCTTGCCCGTAAACACACGTTCGACCGGGAGCTGACCTGCGATGCCGGAGCGTCCTGACCGCCGCCCCTCGCCGCCGTCCGCCGCGAAGCGTTCGGGTTGGCGCCGCACCACCTCCCCGGCCCCGGCGCCGCCGTCCGCACGGAAGTCCGTACCGCCCCCCGCTCCGGCCGCCCCGGCACCCCCGAACCACCGCAGCGTGATCGACTCGGCCCTCTACCGCGACGGGCGCCGGGTGGCCTCCCCGGCCACCCTGGCCGACACCTTCCGGCAACTGCGCGAGGAGCCGGACGGGATGGCCTGGATCGGCCTGCACCGCCCGACGGAGCCCGAACTGCATTCCCTCGCAGCCGAGTTCAACCTCCACGAACTCGCCGTCGAGGACGCCCTCGAAGCCCACCAGCGCCCCAAGCTGGAACGCTACGGCGACACCCTCTTCGTCGTCCTGCGCGCCGCCCGCTACCTCGACGCACAGGAGGAGGTCGAGTTCGCCGAGCTCCACATCTTCGTCGGCCCGGACTTCCTGATCACGGTCCGCCACGGCAGCGCCCCGGACCTCTCGGCGGTCCGCCGCCGCATGGAGGCGAACCCTGCACTCCTCTCTCTGGGCCCGGAGGCCGCCCTCTACGCCATCCTGGACGCGGTGGTCGACGGCTACGCCCCCGTCGTCGAGGGCGTCCAGACGGACATCGACGAGATCGAGACGGAGGTCTTCCGCGGAGACCCGGCGGTGTCCCGGCGCATCTACGAACTCTCCCGGGAAATGGTCGAGTTCCAGCGCGCGACCCGCCCCCTGGTCGGCATGCTGCACGCCCTGATGGCGGGCTTCGCGAAGTACGGCACGGACGAGGAACTCCAGCGCTACCTGCGCGACGTGGCGGACCACGTGACGCACACGAGCGAACGCGTCGACGGCTTCCGCCAGGCCCTGACCGAAATCCTCACGGTGAACGCCACCCTGGTCTCCCAACAACAGAACGCAGAGATGCGCGCCCTGGCCGAAGCCGGCTTCGAACAGAACGAGGAGATCAAGAAGATCTCCGCCTGGGCCGCCATCCTCTTCGCACCCACGCTGGTGGGAACGATCTACGGCATGAACTTCGACAACATGCCGGAGCTCAAGTGGGCGGCGGGGTATCCATTCGCAATCCTGCTGATGGCGGTGGTCTGCGTGAGCCTGTACGTCATCTTCAAGAAGCGCGACTGGCTGTAGACCACACATCAAAACCGCTGATCAACTCAGCTCTTGCGAACACCCGAAATTGACCCGCAGGGCCCCTGGGGAGAATCCGCAGCCCGCCCATCGGGCGCTCCCCCCGCACCTTGGGGCTGACACCATCATGGGGCTCTGCCACTGAACCCGGCGTCATCACCGGCACAACGGCCGAGATCATGGAGCGCGCCACGACCGACGAGCAGCGAACCCTGCTGCTCCGCCCGGCCTAGGTGATCCACGAGGCGGCGGCCTGGCGCTCCATCACGCCGACGGTCACCGGTCAGTGCGTCGTACGGGTACCCGTACGGGTACGAGTGCGGGTACGGCTGCGGGCGAGGCTGCCGAGGGTGACGGCGGTCAGGCCGAGGAGGATCGCGACGTAGGCACCGCCGAGGCCGTTCCCGGTGCCGAGGCCGCCTCGGGCGGTGGCTGCGACCGTGGCGCCGATGGCCACCGCTATCGGCCCCGACACCAGGGCGGTGACCGCTCCGTTCCGCCGGGCCCAGGTGAGAACGCGTCCTCTGGCGGTGCTGCGGGCCAGCGCGAGGCCGCCACCCACCGAGCCGAGGAGGCCGAGCAGGGCCGACAGGACGGCCCCGATCCGGCCGGCGCTCACGGTGTAGACGTCCGCGGCGACCGTGTGGACGGTGGTGTCGGCGACGACGGCGGCGACGGAGAGTGTGGATTGGACGGACACGGGTGGTCCTGCCTTTCGGGGAGTGGTCTGGACGGGGTGCTCGCCGTGCGGGTGGGCGTCGGCGAGCCGCGTGCGCCGCGGTTCGCCCTGCGGCTAGTGCTGTGGCCGGGAAGGTTTGCCGGGTCGCGGCGTCCGGTGCGGTGCATCGCAGGGCGGAGGGCCGCGGCTCGTACTGGACGTACGTGCGCGGTCCGACAACGCGGCGAGGTACCGTGCGGGCGTCGCGACCCGGTGAACCTTTCCGGTCACAGCACTAGGTACGGGCGGCCGGGCGCAGCACCGGGCTCGGGGCCAGCGATCCGACCAGGGCCAGGGTGCTGAGGGCGAACATCACCACGCCCAGGGGGACGTGCAGCGAGGCCACGTGCGCCACGCCGAGTGCGACCTGGGCCGAGGCGAGGACGAGGAAGCCGGTGGAGTACAGGATGGGGCGCGGGGACCCGCCGCCCGGGCGCCATGCGAGGACCGTGGCGAGGACGTACAGCAGGGCTGCCGCGTACATCACCTTCGATCCGTAGTCGTGCATCACATAGGCGCGGGACGAGGTCAGCAGCAGGCCCGCGGTGGAGGCCTGGAAGAAGAGTGCGAGGGTCTGCAGGACCGTCGCGGTCTTGAGGAGGGTGCCGCCGCGCGGCGCCGCGGTCGTCTGTCCGGTCATGGTGTGGGTCGGCCCTTCCGATCGTGTGCGGTGGTGAGGATGCCTGCGGTCGTCGGCGTCGGGCCTCGGGTCGCGGGTAGCGGGTAGCGGGTAACGGGGTCATGGGGGTCGCAGGTCAAGGGGTGGCGTCTCGCTGTGTGCGGCCTCAAGACACCGCGTCGGCCGCCCTTGTGACAGCCTGTGGCGCAGATCACCCGGAGCGACGGCGGACCCGGGAGGGGGAGGGACCCGGGAGGGGAGAGGGAGCGGGGCCAGGAGCGCGAGCGGGAGCGGTACGCCGCCACGGGAGCAGGAGCGGGTTACGCCGCTACAGGAGCGGGTCGAGGGTGACGTGCGGGGAGAGCGCGCGCAGGAAGTCGCGGGCGTCGAACATCTCGCCCGCGGCGGCGACGCCGACGGTGCGGGTGCGGCCCGTGAGGACGCGTTCGAGGGCTTCGACGACGAGCGGTGCCGTGACGGCGTAGATGTCCTGGCCGTGGGCCACCGCCCTGCGTTCGACGCCGCCGCGCCGGACGACCGCGTCGACGACGAAGGTCTGGTCGGACCGGCCGCTCTCGTCGGCGGCGGCCGGCGCGGGCGTTGCGGGGGCGGCGATGTCCTGGACGGCGTTGGCCGTCATGTAGGTCGTGACCTCCGGGACGGAGAGGTGGGTGGGCACGGTCACCACGTCGGCCATCGTGAACTCCCCGATCACGGGCCGGGTGCCCGTCGGCTGCGGGAAGCGCCATTCGAGGGTGGGCGGGGCGTCGGTGCGGTACTCCCACCGGCCCCCGGTGTAGCGCAGGCGCCGCTCGCCGCGGCGTTCCCGGGAGACCGCACCCGAGAGCCGCGTCCCCGCGGTGGGGTGCCAGTTGCTCAGACCGTAGGCGATGTGCACCTCGTCGGCCTCGTCCCAGTCGCCCATGGCAGCGGTGGCCAGCAGGTCGCCGAGGCCGCCGAAGAAGGCCATCGCGGGGACGACGACCGCGTCGGCGGCCCGTGCCCGGTCCGCGAAGTGGGCGAAGGTGTCGATGTTGGCCTCCAGTTCGGCCGCCACGTCCAGGTACGGGACCCCGGCCCGCAGGGCGGTTTCGATCACGGGGGCGGTCGTCGAGGCGAACGGTCCGGCGCAGTTGACGACGGCGGCCGTACCGGCCAGCGCGCGGTCGAGCGAGTCCGGGTCGTCCACCGTCGCCGGGCGGGCGTCCAGACCGGTCTCGTCCGCCAGCACCTCCAGCCTGGCGCCGTCGCGGCCGGACAGCACGGGGACGAACCCCCGCTCCACCAGCTCCCGCACCACGAACCGACCGGTGTGCCCGTACGCGCCGAACACCGCAACCCGCTGTCCCGATCCCATGAACCCGCTCCTCCGCGTGCCGAGTTGTGCGCCGCGGGCCTTGATGGTCCGCCGCGCTCCGTCAGGAAGATCCTGGCGTGGAGCGACCCGGCACACGAGTGTCCGGAACGACACGACCCGTACACTTCCGGACGTGACCACTGTTGCGCTGGCCATCACCGACGGCATGCTGCACTTCGAACTGTCCCTGGCGATCGAGGTCTTCGGCTCCGACCTGACCCACATCGTCGATCCCTGGTACGACTTCGCACTCTGCGGCCCGAGCGCCGTCCAGGTCGACCGTTTCCGCCTCGTCCCCGACCACGGACTCGACCGGCTCCGGCGGGCCGACACCGTGATCGTCCCCGGCTGGGCCGACGTCGACCGGGACCCGCCCGCCGAACTGGTCGACGCCCTACGGGCGGCCCACGAGGCGGGGGCCCGCGTGGCCTCGCTGTGCACGGGCGCCTTCGTGCTCGCCGCCGCCGGCCTCCTGGACGGCCGCCGCGCGACCACGCACTGGGCGCACACCGAGGAGCTGACCAGGCGTCATCCCCGGGTCACGGTGGATCCCGACGTCCTCTACGTCGACAACGGCAGCGTGCTCACCTCTGCGGGCAAGGCCGCTGCCATGGACCTCTGCCTGCACCTGGTGCGCCTCGACCACGGCTCGGCCGTCGCCAACACGATCGCCCGGCGCCTGGTCGTCCCTCCGCACCGCGACGGGGGCCAGGCCCAGTTCGTGACCACTCCCGTGCCCACCCCGGGCAACCATCCGCTGGCCCGCCTGTTCCCCTGGGTGCTGCAGCGCCTGGACCAGGCGCTCACGGTGGAGGACCTGGCCCGTCAGGCAGGGATGAGCTCGCGCCACCTGGGGCGGCACTTCAGGTCGGTGACCGGCACCACCCCGCTGCAGTGGCTGCTCACCCAGCGCATCCGGCATGCGCAGGAACTGCTGGAGACCACCGATGACACCGTCGACACCATCGCGACGGCCACCGGCATGGGCACCGCCACCACCCTGCGCCGTCACTTCGCCCGGACGGTCGGTGTCCCGCCGGACACCTACCGCCGCACCTTCCGCACCCGGAGCCGTTCCCGTACCGGGACCGGGACCGGGACCGGGACCGGGACCGGGACCGGCTCCGCCCCCGCCCTGCCGGGCGACACCGCCGCCGAGGTCCTCGTCCGGCTCGGGTAGCGGTGGTCCGGTCTCCCCTGCCGTCGAGGTCCTGCGGGCGCGGCCGCCGTCGACCTGGCCGTCAGGGCCCTCGCCGGCAGGAGCCGACGCGGGCCCCGACGGCCGCCTCGGGCCCGGCGGGCACCGGCCTCACAGGCCGGCGAACGTCAGGGCCGCCGTGATGACGGAGCGGGCGACGGCCGCCGCGAACTCCGTGTCGTGGTCCTGGTCGTGGAGGGTGTCACCCGGGGTGTGGTACTGCCGCGTGCCCGTCCCCGGGTCTCCGTCGGGCGTGGAGAACAGGTCCTCGGAGACGGCGACGGCCGCCCACCCGCGCTCGTGGAAGCTCGCGTGGTCGCTGCGCCCAGCCGCCGGGTCGTCGAGACCCGTCAGCTGCTGGACCTTCGCCTCGGAGTCGATGACCGGCACGGTACGGGCGACACGCTCGCCCAGCGCGTCGGAGGCGCTCACGACCGGGCCCGACACGAGGGAGCCGGCGTGGATCTCGACGATGGGAGTGCTCCCCTGTTGCCGGCCCGCGATCATGTCCATCTGGAAGACGCCGGCGATGCGGTCGCCCGCCGCCGCGGCGGCGCGTGCGTAGTACTTGCTGCCGACCAGCCCCTGTTCCTCGGCGTTGAACAGCACGAAGCGCACGTTCCGGGTGGGCTCCCGGTTGCTGTCGAGGATCTGCCTCAGGCATTCGGCCGCGGCCATGACGGCGGCCGTGCCGCTGCCGTCGTCGTCGGCGCCCGGCGCGGGGTCCACCGCCGGATCGTAGGGGCGCGGATCGCCGTCCGCGTCGACGAAGAAGCCGTTCGCGGCGGTGGAGTCCATGTGCGCGCTGATGAGCACGGTGGAGTCGGCTCCGGCAACCGAGTACTCGGCTTCCACGTTCAGCAGCCGGTGGTCCCGCCACCGGAACGGGTGCAGGCGGACGGTCAGCCCGAGCTGCTCGAAGTGGCGCGCCAGCGCCTCGACGACCAGCGCGTTGTCCGCGGCCGCCGCGTCCCGGCTGAGCACCTTCACCGATCCTTCCTCCTCCAGCGGTTCGATGCCGGAGATGCGCGCCACGTGCCCGCCCAGCACGTCTGCCGTCACGGCCGCACGGACCGCGGCGACCGTCTGCGGGGAGGGCGCTGTGTCCTCGAAGGCCTCCACGAGTCCTGCGGGCGGGGCCTCGGCGGGGCGGGCGAGGAGCGACGGGTCCGGCAGCAGCCGTTCGGTGTGTCCCGGTTTCGCGCCGGGCAGGTGGACCTCCTCGACCGGGGCGCCGGCCGGTGCGGCGAGGTAAACACCGCCGGGCGCGGGCCCCAGCGGAACGGCCGACGGGGCTGCGGCTGCCGCCAGTTCGGCTGCGACGAAGGCGAAGACGGTCGTGGCGCGCAGTGCCGCTTCGGCGTCCGCCCGGGTCGCGGCGGGCGCGTCCGCGAGGGCCTCGACGGGCGGGAGCGGACGGTTGTCGCGGACGAGGAAGGCCGCCGTCTCCTCGACGCTCCCCTGCAAGTCCACGGCGAAGCCCGCTTGTTGGAGCGCTTCCACCCCGCTGGTGCTTGCCATGGCGAGTACGAGCCGTGCGGAGGCGACGTGCACCGGAACGGCCTCGGTCGCGTTCACGACGGTTGCCAGGTCGGACAGGTTCCGGCTTTCCGGCAGCCCGATACGGGCCCACAGGACGGGACGGTCCTCCAGGGCCGCGAGGGCGAAGGCGGGGTGGGCCGCCGTACGCATCCCCGCCTCCCGGGCGAAGGCGCGCTCCTGGGGGTCCTCGCCCACGAAGACGCAGCCGCCGGGCTCCACCGCCCGCGCCTGCGCGCTCGCGATCGCCCGGTCGAAGAGCGTCCGGCTGTCCTTCGGCCCCCAGTGCACGAGATCGTCGTCCGTGAAGCGGCCGGGGAACGCCTGGTGCAGGGCCGCCACCACGGTGGCCTCCTCCAGCGGCCCGGGGTTGGAGAGGATGCCCTCGGGAACGTCACCGAGGGAGTCGAGGGCCGCCATGACGCGCGGCAGCGGGTGGAGCGTCAGCGAGTCCCCCTCCAGGCGGGCATCCGCCAGAGTTCCCCCTATGTCGAAGAAGAACACAGGCATCTGAAGTCCTCCGTGACCCGGAAGCCCGGGGGGCCGGCGGCCACGTGTCCGGCCGGTGGCCGGGCACGCTGCTCCGAGGACAGGCTCCCGACCACTCCATCGTGGTCCTGTGGCCGGGCCCCCGCAATACCCTGCGAATGCCGTTGAACGTCGCACAGTTGAAGCGAACACGGGTGCGGGGAGGGTACGGGTGAGGGCCCGGGTCCGGGCCGGATCGGGGGCCGGATCCGGGTCCGGGGCCGGGGCCGGGGCCGGGGCCGGGTGCACCGTGCATCCCGGCGGGGTCGTCCGCTTGCCACCGGTGTCACCTGATGTGACGTTTGAAGTGGGTGTGCGAAGAGAACGCGCGCGCGAAGGGGCGGGGCAGCAGCAGCCGGGGGGCGATCACGGAGGGTCGTGTGATCAGCCATGTCACAGCTGGAAAGATTCCGCTATCACTTCACCGACGACCCGCAGGCGGACGCCCCTCCCGGGCCCGAGTCGGTTCGCGGTGTGGGCGCCCCGGAGGGCGTTGAGGAACGGAGTTTCAACTCGGCCGAGTCCGCCGCGCGCTTCTACCTGGCGGAGAAGCTCGCCGTGGAGGAGGCACCGGCGCTGCGTGAGGCCGTACGCGAGGACCGGCCCGAGCGGGTACCCGATCTCGTACTGAGCACGGAGCGCCGACAGGCCGGTACCGGCACCACCCTCGTCCGCTTCGAGCAGACCCGGCAGGAGATCCCCGTCTTCGGCGCCGAGGTGCTGGTCGAGCTCGACGAGAACCAGCGGCTGGTGTCGATGGACGGCAGGCTCGGCGAGGTCGCGGGCATCGGCACCGTGCCGGAACTGTCGGGCACGGAGGCCCTGGAACGGGTCAGGACGGCGACCGGCACCACGGTCGACGCCGCGGCACTGCCGCCGCCCACCCTGACCTACGTCAACAGCAACGACCAGTGGCACCTGGCCTGGCACCTGCGCGAGGTACCGGCCCAACTGCCGGAGAACCGCCGGGAGCCGGGCCAGCGCGGCCATGGCATGGGGGCGTCGCCGCGCGAGGCATTCCCGCTCACCGGATACCTCGTCGACGCGCACTCCGGCGAGATCCTCAAGTCCTACGGCATGTCCCCCACGATCACCGTACCGATCAGGCTGGAGGGCGAGGACGAGGTCAGCGCCCGGCAGCAGTTCCACGGAAGCCGGCAGAACGGCTCCTTCCTCCTGCACGACAGGTGGCGGCAGATCGCCACCTACGACATGGATTTCGCGGACATCGACACCACCCCGCCGCCGACCGTGGCGATCGGCTCGCCGCAGGCGGACTTCGGCGCCGGCCACCGGGCCGGGGTCTCGGCGCACGTCAATGCCGAGCGGGTGGACAAGTTCTACCGCAGCCAGCTCTTCCGCAACGGCATCGACGACGCCGACATGGACCTGGTCTCCCTGGTCAACTGCACGTATCACCCCGATGGGCCGGGGCCCGAGTGGTTCAACGCGTACTGGTCCGAAGGGCGGATGTGGTACGGCCAGGTGTCCGAGGGAGGCCGGCTGGTCAGCCTGGCCCGGCATCTCGACATCATCGCGCACGAGCTGACCCACGGCGTGATCGAGACCTCCAGCAACCTGATCTACCAGGACCAGTCCGGGGCGCTGAACGAGTCGCTGGCGGACACGATGGCCATCCTCATCTCCAACTGGTACGAGGCACCGGACCGCAACGACGTCGGCACCTGGAGCTGGGAGATCGGCGCCGGGATGGGTGGCGACGGGATACCGCTGCGCGACATGAGCGATCCCACCCGGACCGGCGATCCCGACCACATGGACGACTTCCTGTTCACGTCGCGCGACAACGGCGGGGTGCACACCAACAGCAACATCCACAACAAGGCCATGTTCAACCTGCTCACCTCGGTGGACGCCGAGGGCCGGCCGGTCCTCAGGGTCGAGGAGTGGGCGCTGCTGATCTACCTCGCCCTGGTGCGGCTGCTGAGCGAGTCGGACTTCTCGGACATGCGACGCGCCCTGCGGGACGTCACCGGCACGTACCTCTTCGGGAACCCCGAGCTGCTGACCGCCGCGCAGGCCGCGATCGACCAGGCGTACGACAAGGTGGGCATCGCCGCCTGACCGGACCGGCCGGCTCAGCCGGGCCCGCGCGGTCCGTACGACGTCGGTCCGTACGACGTCACAGTGCGCGCAGTGCGGGCAGCAGGGCCGAGCGGGCCCAGGCGAGGAAGGGTTCCTGCTGGTCGCCGCCGATCTGGACCAGGGCGACCTCGGTGAAACCGGCCTCCGCGTAGCGGCGTACCGCTTCGGTGACGGCGTCCACGTCGTCACCACACGGAATGGTGCCGGCCACGTCCTCGGGCCGTACGTACCGGGTCGCCTCGGCGAATCCGGCGGGGTCCGGAAGTTCGGCGTTGACCGGCCAGCCGCCCACCGCCCAGCGGAACTGGTCGTGGGCCCTGCGTACGGCGGCCTCCCGGTCGGGGTCGTAGCTGACGGGCAGCTGTCCGACGCAGGGCTTGCCGGAGCCGCCGTGCTCGCCGAACGCGGTCACCAGGTCGCGCTCCGGCGCGACGGCGACGAGCAGGTCGCCGAGCCGCCCCGCGAGCGCGCAGGAGGCCGGGCCCGAGGCCGCGATCCCGATCGGCGGAGGTACGTCGGGGAGGTCCCACAGTCTGCCGTTCTCGACGTCGAAGTGGGTGCCGTGGTGGTTGACGAGGTCGCCGTCCAGGAGGGACCGCACGATCCCCACCGCCTCTTCGAGCCGCTCCAGGCGCACGTGGGCGGCCGGCCAGCCCGGGCCGACGACGTGCTCGTTCAGGTTCTCGCCCGAGCCGAGCCCGAGCCGGAAGCGGCCCTGCGACAGGACCTGCATCGTGGCGGCCTTCTGCGCGACCACCGCGGGGTGGTATCGGAAGGTCGGGCAGGTCACGTACGTCATGAGCGGGATCCGGGTGGTGGCCTGCGCGGCGGCGCCCAGGACGCTCCACGCGTAGGGGGCGTGGCCCTGGGAGTCCAGCCAGGGGAAGTAGTGGTCGGAGATCACCGAGAAGTCGAAGCCCGCCCGCTCGGCCCCGACCACGTGGTCCACCAGGTCCCCGGGGCCGGCCTGCTCGGTCATCATCGTGTAGCCGATGCGCACCATGCCAGGCGCCTTGCCACTGCCGCCGCGCCGAAACCTCCCGGCCCGGGGCGCTCGGGGCTCTCGGGCGGCGGCCCGGCATGGGTACCGTGTTCGGGGGGAGCCGCACCCTAGGAAGGCGGTGGCTGCCATGGCACACGTGACGGTGGAAGGGGATGAGGTCGTCGTACGGCTGGGGCTGCGCGAGGGCCTGGCCGCGCGGCGGCGACAGGTGCGGGTACCGGTGTCGGCGCTGCGCGAGGTCCACGTCGAGCGGAGCTGGTGGCGCGTCCTGCGCGGCCGGGCCGGTTCCGGAACGTGGTCACCGGGGCGGTGCAGCGGGGTCCGCAGCCGGCCCGACGGCGAGGACTTCGTCGCGGTGAAGGCCGAGAGCACCGTGCTTTGCCTGGAACTGGCCGAGGGCGCGCCCTTCCGGCGGGTGGCCGTCTCGGTCCCCGATCCGGAGCGGGCCGAGCGCACGGTGCACGAGGCGATGCCGCATGGCTCCGGGCCCGAGACCGAGACCGACCCGGGGCCCGAGCCAGGTCCCCGGGACGCATCGCACAGGCCACCGCTCCAGCACGAGGGCGGCACGGCGGACGACCACGGCCGACAGCCGGGGGTCCCGTCGCGGACGGGCAGCGGCGCGGGGCGGCCGCCGCTGGACGCCGAGCGGGTGGAGCGGGCCAACGCGGACCGCGTACGCCACGACCACGTCGTCCACCCCCAGGACCACCCGGAACCTCCCGGCGCCGCCGGCTGACACCCGGGCGCTCCGTGGCTCAGAGGCTCCGCCGGAGCGAGGAGGAGTCACCGACGCCCACCAGCAGTTCGAACTGCCATTCCGGCTCACTGCCGCCACTGACCGGGTTGGCCGCCGGCAAGCGCGGGACCCGACCCGCCCCGCCGGCCTGATGTGGACGAGCCGGCAGCGAGCGGCGCGACCGGTCCGGCCAGCGCGACGTGTCGTCGAAGACCTGACGGGTGTCCCCGCTGCGGCACCCCGTACCGGCTCTGCAGCGGGGACGTTCGCAGGCGCTAGGGCCGACGGCCCGTGGCGGAGGCGAAGCCGAGCCAGGTGTGGCGGTTGCCCCACCAGCACCAGCCGACCTTGGGTGCGTTGCGCCGCTCCCGGCCGTCGCGTCCCGAACCGTTGCTGATCCAGATCGCTGGGGTGCGTGTGTCCAGTACGCCGTTCGCCTTGCGGAGCCGGGAGCCGATGGTCATGAAGCAGTGGTTGCGCTCGAGAGCCGCGGGCTGCTGGAGCACCCAGTGGATGCCTTCGGTCAGCAGCAGGGGGCTGCGGTGCTCCTCGGTGAGGGCGGGCAGCGCTTCTTCCGGGCTCCAGTTGGCCATGCGATCGCCGCGGTCGATGCCGGTGACCAGATAGAGGGGGGCGTCGGGCAGATCCACGTCGTTGGGGGCGAAGTCGTCGACGTCGGGCATGTCGACGACGACGAAGCCGGACTTGCCGTCGCGCTGGAGCAGGGGCGCGAGGGCAGAGGCGGCGACGCGGCCGGGATGGACGGCGAGCAGGGTGTCGTTCTCGACGGCGGCGCTGCCTGCGGCGGCGCTGTCCGGGGCGCTGTCTGCGGCGAAGGCACGCAGGTCGTCGGCGGTCATCCCGGCGAGCTCGTGCACCCCGAGCTCGATCAGGCGCTCGGCCTGAGAAGCGAGCGGAGGCAGGGGGGTCACGGCGGCGGACGCGGTGTCGGGCAAGGGACTCCTCGGTCTGCTGAAGGACTTGACGATCTTTCAACGGGGCGCTGCGCCGGAATGTTCCCGGTGCGGCACCGGGTCCGCCGGCCGCTCGGACGACGCAGGATGCGTCGACCGGGCACCGTGGCCGAGGCGCCGGCCGTCCGGGCCGGTTCCCCTACGGGGCGCTCCGCCCTCCAGCTCCTCGGGGGCCACGACGGACCGTGTCAGCGCAGCCGCCCGGGCTGGCCTCACCCCTACCCGGCGTACCCGGCAGACCCCGGGTGGCGGTCTGCGCATTCTCCGGTCTGCGCATTCTGCGGTCTGCGCATTCTGCGGTGTCCACAGCGGCGGGAACCTCTCCTACGCGTGGCTCCGCGAGCCGGGGCACCTGCCGGGCCGGCCCTTGCCCGGCCCCCGTGTCCGGCGACGCCATCCCTGAAGGGTCCCCCGCGCTCCCTGGAACCGGGCCGGGTCGGTGTCGCTTCCCCGCCCGGGTTTGGACGGCGACGGAGGGGTAGCCGCAGAGTGGGGACCTGCGCGCACGGAAGGGGTGTGAGCGGTCATGGGTGGCGACAGGGGCCAGAAGAGCAGCCGTACACCGGGCAGCGGGCGCGAGGAGCGGAGCCGGGGGCGGTCCCCGGATCCGGACCGGATGAGGACCGGCGGCCGGCCGCGTTCCCCGGACGAGATCGCGCACGAGCGCGGTCGCGAGGACGCGACGATGCGGGACGTGATGCGGGACCTGGACGAGCGGGACCTGGACGACCTGCGCGACGACCGCTGACCGCTGACCACCTTCGGCTCCCGCCCGGCCACGCCGCGGCCCGGCGGGAGCCCGGCCGGGGCGGGCGCCGGCAGGCGGGGGGCTTCAGCAGATTCGAGGGAGTTGTTCGCCGATCGGGAGGTCTACCACTCGGGTGCCGCCGAGGGCGGTGCGGGCCACCACCAGGCCCGGGTGGGCGTCCACGGCCTCGCCCACGACCGCCGCGCCGCGGCCCAGTGGATGGGCGCGCATGGCCTCCAGTACGGCCTCGGCGTGCTCGCGCGGCACGAAGGCCACCAGCTTGCCCTCGTTCGCCACGTACAGCGGGTCGAGCCCGAGGATCGCGCACGCGTTGGCGACGGCGGCGGGGACCGGGACGGCGCGTTCGTGGATCACGACGCCGGCGCCCGATGCCGCGGCGATCTCGTTCAGTGAGGCGGCCAGCCCGCCCCGGGTGGGGTCGCGCAGGACGTGCAGGTCGGGGGTGACGGCGAGCATGGTCCGGACGAGACCGCCGAGGGCGGCGCAGTCGCTCTCGACGTCCACCCCGAACTCCAGACCCTCCCGGACGCTCATGATCGCCACTCCGTGGAGGCCGATCTCCCCGCTGACGATCACGACGTCGCCCGGCACGACCCGCTGCGGGCGCAGGTCCACTCCGTCGGGGATGATCCCGATGCCCGCGGTGTTGATGTAGACGCCGTCGCCGTGGCCCGCCTCGACGACCTTGGTGTCGCCGGTGGCGACCTCCACTCCCGCCGCCCGCGCCGCGGCGCCCATGGCCTCGGCGACACGCGCCACCACGGACATCTCCACCCCCTCCTCCAGGATGAAGCCGCAGGACAGGTACGCCGCCTGCGCTCCGCTCATGGCCAGGTCGTTCACGGTGCCGTTGACCGCGAGGTCCCCGATCGACCCTCCGGGGAAGAAGAGCGGGCGCACCACGTACGAGTCGGTGGAGAAGGCCAGCCGCACGCCGCCGAGGGTGACGGCCGCGGAGTCCCCCAGCTGGGCCAGCACGTCACCGCCGAAGGCGGGGGCGAAGAGGTGCTGGACCAGTTCCGCGGAGAGCGTGCCACCGCCGCCGTGGCCCATCACCACGCGCGGGCGGTCGCGCAGCGGCGCCGGGCAGGTCCAGCCCGTGATGTCGAGGGCGGGGGTGGTCGCGACGTCAGACAACGGGGCTCGCCTCCAGGGCAGTGGTCGCGGCGGCGGGAACGGTCCCCAGCTCCAGCCGCCGGTAGAGGTAGTACGCGGCGCAGGCCCCCTCGCTGGAGACCATGGTGGCGCCGAGCGGGCTGCGCGGGGTGCACAGGGTGCCGAAGGCCTCGCACTGGTGCGGCTTCAGCAGCCCCTGGAGCACCTCGCCGCTGCGGCACTCGGCGGGCTCGCGGGTGTTGATGCCGCTGACCGAGAAGCGGTGTTCGGCGTCGAAGTCGCGGTAGCGGGCGGACAGCCGCCACCCGCTGTCCGGGATCACGCCGATGCCGCGCCAGGCCCGGTCGGTGACCTCGAAGACGTCCTCCAGCATGGCGAGGGCCGCCGGGTTGCCCTCGGGGCGGACGGCGCGCGCGTAGGCGTTGTCGACGGTGTGCTCGCCGCGTTCCAGCTGCCGCACGGCCCGGCGTACGCCCTCCAGGATGTCCAGCGGCTCGAATCCCGTGACCACGATGGGCACCCGGTGGCGCGCGGCCAGTTCGGGATACTCGCTCACGCCCATCACGCTGCACACGTGCCCGGCGGCCAGGAAGCCCTGGACGCGGCAGCTCGGCGACCGCATGATCGCCTCGATCGCCGGGGGGACCCGGACGTGGGAGACGAGCAGGCTGAAGTTGTGGATGCCGAGCTTCTTGGCCTGGTGGACCGTCATGGCGTTGGGCGGGGCGGTGGTCTCGAAGCCGATGCCGAAGAACACCACCTGGCGCTGCGGGTTCTCCCGGGCGAGCCGCAGGGCGTCGAGCGGGGAGTAGACGACGCGTACGTCGCCGCCTTCGCTGCGCACCTGGAAGAGGTCGCGGCCGGTGCCGGGGACCCGGAGCATGTCCCCGAAGGAGCAGAAGATCACGTCGGGGCGGGAGGCGATCTCCAGTGCCTTGTCGATGACCTCCAGCGGGGTGACGCACACCGGACACCCCGGGCCGTGGATCAATTCGACCTGTTCGGGCAGGAGTTGGTCGATCCCGTGCCGGATGATGGTGTGGGTCTGGCCACCGCACACCTCCATCAGGGCCCAGGGGCGGGTCACGGTGGCATGGATGTCGTCGAGCAGCCGGCGGGCGAGGGCGGGGTCCTGGAACTCCTCGATGTACTTCACGGCCGGCCTTCTTCCTGGGCGTGCTGGTCCTGGGCGTGCTGGGGTGCGGTGGCCTCTCCGGCGAACGGCGCGTCGGAGCACGGGGCGTCGGCGAACGGCCAGGGGGAGTCGGCGCCGGCCTGCGCGGCAGCCTGCTCCCACGGGTCGCCGAACTCCTCCTGGAGCATGCCGAGTTCCTCGAAGAGCGCGAGGGTCTGCCGGGCCGACTCCTCGTCGAGGCGCTGCAGGGCGAATCCCACGTGGACGATGGCGTACTCGCCGACCTGGAGGTCCGGCAGGTACTCCAGGCACACCTCCTTGTGCACACCGCCGAAGTCGACGGTAGCCATGCGGGTGCCGTCCTTCTCCCCGATGTCAAGCACTCTGCCGGGTACCGCCAGGCACATGGGCTTCTCCTTGCTGTGGGTGGTTCTGCGGTGCGGCGGCGGCCGCCACCATGAGCTGGCCCAGGGACAGTCCGCCGTCGTTCGGGGGGACCCGGCCGTGGCGCAGGACGGTGAACCCGGACGCCCGCAGCGTGCGGGCGCACGCGGAGGACAGCAGGGTGTTGGCGAAGACGCCGCCGGTCAGCGCGACGGTGTCCAGGCCGTGCCGTTCGCGCGCGAGTCCGCACAGCTCGACGACGAGGGCGGCGACACCGGCGTGGAAAGCGGCGGCGATCAGCCCGGCACCGGTGCCCGCGCGTACGTCGGCCACGACGGCCGCGAGCAGCGGCGCCGGGTCGGCGACGACCGGGCCGGTGCCGGGGTGCGGCGGGACGCGCAGCCCGAAGGCGTAGCCGGGGCCGGCGGTGCCCGCGGCGAGGGCCGCGGCCTCCAGTTCGATCGCGGCCTGTGCCTCGTAGCCGGCGTGGTGGCAGACGCCCGCCAGGGAGGAGACCGCGTCGAAGAGGCGCCCCATGCTGGAGGTCGGCACGCAGTTCAGGCCGCGCTCCAGCTGGCGTTCCAGTACGCGCAGTTCCCCGGCCGGGCAGGCGGCGACGCAGGGCAGGTCCGGGGTCCGGGCCAGGCCGGCCGCCCGCAGGTGGGCCAGGGCCATCCGGTACGGGCGGTGCACGGCCGCGTCGCCGCCGGGCAGCGGCACGTAGCCGAGGTGGGCGAACCGGGTGTAACCGGCGTAGTCGGCGAGGAGGACCTCGCCGCCCCACACGGCGCCGTCGTCGCCGTAGCCGGTGCCGTCGAAGGCGACGCCGATCACCGGGTGTTCGCCGTCCAGGCCGTGCTCCGCCAGGGCCGAGGCGATGTGCGCGTGGTGGTGCTGCACGCGGACGAGCGGCCGGGTGCCGGCGGTGCGCAGCGCCCACCGGACGGAGCGGTAGCCCGGGTGGCGGTCCGCCGCGAGGAGTGCGGGGCTGACGCCGGTGATGGACTCCAGCTGCCGCTCGGCGCGTTCGAGGGCGTTCTGGGTGGCGAGGTCGTCCATGTCGCCGATGTGGGCGGACAGCCAGGCCTTGCGCCCCTCGCCGAGGCAGAAGGTGTTCTTGAGGTCGCCGCCGACGGCGAGGGTCGCGGGGACGGTCCGGGGCAGCGTCATCGGCAGCGGGGCGTAGCCACGGGCGCGGCGTACGGTCAGCGTCTCGCCGTCGCAGACCCGCACCACGGAGTCGTCACACGGCACGTGGATGGGGCGGTCGTGGGTGAGCCAGGCGTCGGCGAGGCCGGCGAGCCGCTCCAGGGCCTCGTCGTCGTCGGTCACGATGGGTTCTCCGGCGAGGTTCCCGCTGGTCATGATGAGCAGGCGGGGGCCCGGCGGGTCACCGGGCAGGCCGAGCAGCAGGTGGTGGACGGGGGTGTACGGGAGCATCACGCCGAGGTCGGGACAGCGCGGGGCGACGTCCTCGGCGAGTGCTCCGGGCGCAGCCCCGGGGTCCGTGGCGCCGCGGCGGCGCAGCAGCACGATGGGACGTACGCCGCCCTGGAGCAGGGCGCGCTCCTCGGGGCCGATGTGCGCGTACTGTTCGGCGTCCGCGAGGTCACGGGCCATCAGGGCGAAGGGCTTGTCTCCGCGGGCCTTGCGGCGGCGCAGCTCGGCTACGGCTCCGGGGTGGGTGGCGTCGCAGGCGAGGTGGTAGCCGCCCAGGCCCTTGATGGCGAGGATCGCCCCGGCCGCCAGGAGCCGGCGGGCACCGGTGACCGGGTCGTCGTCCGGGGTCTCGCAGGGGGGCCGACCGGTGAGCAGGGTCAGCCGGGGGCCGCAGGCCGGGCAGGCGACCGGCTGGGCGTGGAAGCGGCGGTCGGCGGGGTCGGCGTACTCCCGGGAGCAGTCCGGGCACATGGGGAAGCGGGCCATGGTGGTGTGGGCGCGGTCGTAGGGCAGCCCGGTGACGATGGTGAACCGCGGCCCGCAGTGGGTGCAGGTGATGAAGGGGTGCCGGTGGCGCCGGTCGGCGGGGTCCGCGAGTTCGGCGAGGCAGTCGGCGCAGGTGGCGACGTCCGGGGAGACGAGCGTCCGGGCGGGGCCGCCGGTCCGGGAGGCGATGATGGTGAATCCGGTGCCGCCCGCGACGGGAACCTCGTGGTGGTCGACCGCGTCCACGACGGCCAGGGGCGGTGCGTCCGCCGCGAGGTGTTCGCAGAACAGGGTGACGGCGGCCGGTGCGCCCTCGACCTCGGCGACGACGCCCTCGGGGGTGTTGGTGACGTGCCCGGCGAGGCCGAGCCCGGTCGCGCGCGTGTAGACGTAGGGGCGGAAGCCGACGCCCTGGACCACGCCGCGGACGGTGACGCGGCGGCGCTGCACCGCCTCCATCAGCGGGTCTGCGCGGCGGGCTCGGCGTGCGGGGGCCGCTGATCGAGGTCGGGGCCGTGGTCGTGGCCGGGACCCCCGGCACGGCCGTCGGCATGGCCGCCGGTGTGGCCGTCGCTGTGGCCGTCGGCTGGGGCGTGGGTGTGGCCGGGCCCGTGGTGGTGATGGTGGTGGTCGGACCCGTGCTCGTGATCGTGTCCGTGGCCGTGCCGGTGTCCGTGGTCGTGGCCCTGCGCCTGCTGCCGGCGGGCCATCACCGGTGTGTGCGTCCCGGCGCCCGATCCGGCCGCCAGCGCCCGGTCCAGCAGGATGCCCAGGCCTCCGCCCGCGCGGGCGGAGGTCATGACGATCTCCACGCCGGGATTGACCCGTTCGACGTTGGCGCGGAAGGCCGCCTCGTCGAACTCGACGGCCCGCGCGATGTCGGTCTTGGTGACGACCACCAGCTGCGCGAGTCCGAACGCGGTCGGGTACTTCAGCGGCTTGTCCTCGCCCTCGGTGACCGAGGCGAGCACCACCCGCAGCGTCTCCCCCAGGTCGTAGCTCGCGGGGCAGACCAGGTTCCCCACGTTCTCCACGAAGAGGATCCGGGTGTCCTCGGGCAGCCAGCCGTCCAGGTGCCGGCCGAGCATCCCGGCCTCCAGGTGGCACAGCCCGTCCGTGAGCACCTGCTTGACCGGCACGCCCGAACGGGCGAGCCGCAGCGCGTCGTTCTCGGTGGCCAGGTCCGCGGTCAGCGCGGCGACCGCCACCCCCCGCTCCCGGGCCAGGAGCAGTTCGCGCTCCAGGAGCGCCGTCTTGCCGCTGCCGGGGCTGGAGAGCAGGTTGACCACCGTCGTACCGCGGGCGGTGAGTCCGGTGCGCAGGGCCTGGGCGGCACCGTCGTTCTTGGCGAGTACCGCCTGCCGCAGATCGACCACTCGGCACATGGTTCAGGCCTCCTCGGGAATCGGTTCGCGGGTACGGGCACCGGCACGGCCGTCCTCCCAGCGGACGCTGAGGATCTCCAGCTCGCGGCCCGACAGCAGTTCCACGTCGGTGGCCCTGTCGCATGCGGGGCAGCACAGATCGGGGGGCATCCCCACGGCCCAGGTGCCGGGGCAGGTCCCGCAGCGGGCACGGGCCGCCACGGATTCGGTGAGGAGCTCGGCGCCTTCGAGGACCGTTCCGGCACAGGCCAGTTCGAAGCAGAAGGCCAGCGCGTCGGGCACCACCCCCGCCAGCTCGCCCACCTGGAGCCGTACGGACGTGACGGCGTGCGCCCCGCCCGCCCTGGCGGCCTCTTCCACCTGGCCCACGACGGCCATGGCGATCGACATCTCGTGCATCGGTCTCCGTCCTGCCGGGGCTCATTACACCGGCGGGGCGGGGGTGCGGCGGTCGGGCACGCCGGTGCGCCGCGCCCCCCGTACGCCGTTCGGCGGGGGGCGCGGCGGCAGCCGGGTCACATCCGGCGGATGTGCAGATAGCGCCTGATGTCGGGGAGTACCTGCAACAGGACGGCGGCCAGGGCGGCGACGGCGGCCCCGCTGATGATGGCCTTCTTCATGGGGTTCTCCTCAGTTCGCGGCGGGGAGCGCCGGCTTCGTCGGGGGCTGGACGGTCGAGCAGGTCCAGGGCCATGCGGACGGCTTCCGGTACGGCGGCGGCCACGGGCGCGCTCAGTCCGATGCCCTCCTCGACGCGGGCCGGTTCGCAGCCGAGGACCAGCGTGCGGCGCGGAGGGGTGGCGCCGGTCCCGGCGCACAGGGTGCCCAGCAGGGCCAGGACGGTGTCGGGTGACATGTGGTGGCCGTCGAGGACGGGGCCTTCGCCGGGTCCCGCGGCCGGTGCGCCCGGGGACGCGGCAGCGGCTCCCGTGCCCGTCTCGACCTCGATGAGGTAGAGGGTGCCCGGTTCTCCGCCGCGGGCGGTGGCGTCGACCAGGACGAGCGTGTCGTAGCCGTCGAGGAGCTGGTAGGCGAGGTGGACTCCGCGCACGCCGAAGTCCACCACCTCGACCCCGTCGGGCAGCGGGTGCGCGGACAGGGCTCGTACGGTCTCCACGCCGAAGCCGTCGTCGCCGAGGAAGACGTTGCCGATGCCCGCGATCAGGACCCTGGGGTTCACGCGTCCTCCAGCGGGGTGACCTCGTCGGGCTGGAAATAGAGGAAGCGGCCCTGTTCCCGGCGGATGTCCGCGCCGGGGTCGTCCTCCACCGTGACGGCGAGGTGCACTCCCCCGTCGACGTCGTGCAGGACGGCTTCGACGCGTGCGGCGCGGCCGTGGAGGAAGAGGTCCTGGGCGTCGGTGCGGCGCGGTCCGGGGCGGAGCATGACCCGGCTGCCGGGTCCGACGGGGGTGCCGTCCACGCTGATCCGGTCGCGGGCCGGGTCGGCGGTGTCGGCCCCGGCGGGGTCCCACCAGGGGGTGTCAGGCCTGAACACGGCCTCCTCGTCGGGGATTTCGGTGAGCTGTTCCGGCCCGTCCGGGCCGGTGACCTCGCGCAGCGAGCGCACCGCGCCGTGCAGCCGTTCCAGGACCTCGGGGGGCAGGGAGTCGGCGAGGTCGATGACGGCGGCCGCCCGGGCGTCGGTGCCGCGTGCCTCGCGCTTCTCCTGCTCGGTCAGGGCCGCCGTGCGCAGGGCGAGGATCTCGTCGATCTCGGTGGCGTCGTACATGGCGCCCGCGCTCTCGGGGGCGATGGCCGGGTGGTCCTCCAGGATGATCGGGGAGGACAGGACCACGTCGGCGCGGCCCGCCCCGCCGGCGAGGACCGGCCAGGTGTGGCGGTTGTCGCAGGCGGCGACGGCCTCCCTGGCCCATTCGGGCGGGTCGGTCATCGACAGGAAGGAGCCGGAGTCGAGGCCCAGCAGGAGGTGGGCGGCGACCAGTGAGCGGGGCAGGGCCGCCTCGCGGTCGGCGTCGGCCGCGGCCGCCGGGGCCCACGGGCTGGTGTTCTCCACGACCGCCGTGAGCCGGAACACCCGGTAGGCACCGTCGAGTTCCACGGCGCGCAGCCGCAGGACGCCCTCGACCTCCTCGGTGCGCCGCACCAGGCGGCCCGCCGTCCGCCCGTCGGCGTCGAGGACGGCCTCGGTGTCGTCGCGGGCGGGGCGGGTGAACGGGACGGTGACGCCGTCGCCGGTCAGCTCGGACACCGGGAAGGAGAGTTCGACGTGTTCCTCGGTTCCTTCGTCCCAGGGGACGAGGACCCGGTCGGCCAGGTGGAGCTCGTCGACGTCGGCGAAGCCCCCGTCGTCCAGGGCCCGCTGGACCGTACGCCGCTGCGCGTGCAGGAATCGCAGCTCCAGGGACAGCGTCGCGTCGCCCTTGGGCTCCATCAGGACCTCGGTCCGCTGGAAGGCGTGTTCGCCGTGGGCGGGCCCCCATGCGGGGGGTACGAGGACCCCGAACTGCCAGCGGAGCCGGTTCTTCGCGGCGGAGGCCCGGTAGGGGTAGAGGACGTACCCCTCCAGGAGCACGGCGTCGGCCACCTGCCGGGCGGCGGCGAAGCGGGGGTCCGCGGTGGTGGCCGTGGTCACGGGGAGGTCCTCTCGGTGAGGCGCGGACGCAGGGCTCCCGGCCGGACGGACCCCGGCCGGGGCGGGGACGGCCGGTCGGTACCGGCCGCGTCCAGCAGGGCCCGTACGGTCGCCTCCCAGGAGGCGAGCGCGTGGCGGGAGCGGTAGGCGAGCAGCTCGGCCATCATGTCCGCGGGCAGCCGGAGCCAGCCGCAGCCGGGGAAGTGCTGCTCGACCATCTCGCGCCAGACGGCCACGGGCATGCGGTACGCGGCCTCGCGGTCCCAGGGCACCGGCTCGACCCGGAAGCCGCCGTCACCGGTGAAGGCGGTGCCGGAGAACAGCATCAGCAGCGGCACCTCGCCGTCCTCCAGGGCTTCGAAGTACCGGGTCGCGGCGATGTCCATGTCGTAGGTGCAGGGCACGACCAGGTCCGTCTCGGTCTCCCCGGTGAAGCCGGGCACCATCACCGACACCTGGGCGAACTGCACGGGCTGGAGCGTGGTGCCCCATCGGGAGCGTTCGCCGAACAGGTCCGCGAGGCCCTCGGCCTCGGCGGGGCCGTAGCCGCGCCGGGCCGGTTCGATGCGGATCTGGCAGCGCAGGGCCATGGCGTGCACGCGGGTGTCCGGGTCGGCGGTGATGCGCAGCCGGAAGACGAGGGTGGGACCCGCGGCGTACGGGTCGGCCCGGACCCCGGTGCAGGAGAAGCCGAATCCGGTCATGAACGGTCCCCCGTGGGCGCCACGGGCCTGGCCCGCCGTCCGACGTCGTCGAAGAAGGCGCCGAGCGCGGCCCGCGCCTCGGCTCCTCCGTCGAAGCCCTGCCACAGCATCCGCATGCGGCCCACCAGTTCGTAGCAGACGTCGATCGGCACCAGGTAGCAGCCGGAGCGGCCCTCCCAGCGGTGCACGAGCAGCGCCTCCGTGTCGGGTTCCAGCATCGCGGCCAGCGGCGCGCCGTCGAGGACCTGCTGCCAGGTCTGCGGATCGAGTTCGCTCTCGGTCGCCCCGGCCGGGCTGGGATAGAGCGCGACCAGCCGGTCGAGTGCGGCGTTGCGGAAGAAGAAGGCGACGCCGACGGGGATCTGGAGCCGTTCCCACAGCCCCTCGTCGAGGTGGTGGCCCGGATCGGTCAGATACCGGTCGGGGACCGCCCGGTAGCGGCCGGTCCGGGTGCCGGGCCGGTCGAACAGCAGGGAGCAGGCGGTGCAGGCGCAGACCAGCGTCCGCTTCTCGGTCTCGACGAGGTGGCGGTGCCCCTCCGGGGACACCGCCACCCCGCACAGTTCACAGGTCTCGGGCCGGGGCGGGCGCGGGCCGGTGAACCGGCGCAGCCCGCGCGGGTTCACCGTACGGACGGCGGGCCCCCTCACGGCACCCGCGCCGGGCTGTGCGGCCGGGTGCCGATCTGCAGGAGTGCGGGCTGCGGGGCGGGAGCGGGCTCCATCTCCACGGCCGTGACCTCGGGGGCGAAGCAGGTGAGGGTGTCCTCCAGGGTGCGCCGGCCGGCCTCCTCGCCGCCGGAGCCGCAGCCGCAGCCGGTGGGGGCGGCCGCGGGGCGCAGCCGCAGGACACCGGTGCTCTCGTCGAAGCCGAGCAGTTCCACGGGGTCGGGGGCACCGGCCAGGGCGCGGGTGATCCGGGTGTGCACGTCCTCGGGGTGCAGGCCGTGCAGGGAGAGCAGGCTCGCCACGAGCTCGTCGTCCGCGGCCGCCGCGAGCGGGCCGTCGCCCAGCTTCGCCGCGATCCGGGCGAGCCCGGCTCCGTAGAACTCCATGAGCACCCGCACCAGTTCCTCGGCGGCCTCGCACGCCTCGCGGTCGCCGGTGGCGGCCAGCCGGTCGAGGACCTCCTCGACGCGGCGGCCCGCCTCCCGGGCGTCGACGGCCGCGCTCATCCGCCCAGTCCGCTCAGGCCGGTGGGGACGTGCATCGTCTTCACCGTCTTGCCGCCGCCGACGTACATGTGGACGCCGCAGGGCAGACAGGGGTCGAAGCTGCGCACGGCGCGCATGATGTCGATGCCCTTGAAGTTCTCCGGGGTGTTCTCCTCGAAGATCGGGGTGTTCTGCACGGCGTCCTCGTACGGTCCGGGCGTGCCGAAGGTGTCGCGGGTGCTGGCGTTCCACGGCGTCGGCGGGTAGGGGTGGTAGTTGGCGATCTTGCCGTCGCGGATGACCATGTGGTGCGAGAGGACGCCTCGGACGGCCTCGGTGAAGCCGACGCCGATGGACTCGTCCGGCACCTCGAACTTCTCCCAGGTCTGGGTGCGTCCGGCGCGGACCTCGGCGAGGCCCATCTCGGCGCAGTGCAGGGCGATGCCGGCCGCGTACGCCTGGAAGTAGGTGCGGGCGCGGTTGCGTTCCAGCGCGTTGCTCCACTTCGGGATCTTCCACTCGAAGCGGGTCTCGGGCTTGGTCATCGTGCGGGGCAGGTTGATGACGACGCTGTGCCCGGTGGCCTGGACGTAGCCGACGTCGACGAGGCCGGACAGGGCCGTGGACCACAGGCGGGCGATGGGGCCGCCGCCGGTGTCGAGGGCGAGGTGGTCCTTGCCGTCGAACCAGCGCGGGGACATCACCCAGCTGTACTTGTCGTCGAAGTTCCGCTTCTGCGGGGCCGGGATGGTGTGCTGGTTCCACGGGTGGCGGGGGTCGACCGGGTTGCCGAGCGGGTCGTGCGTGACGAACTGCTCCTTGCCCTCCCAGTCGTCGTAGTACGAGCTGCCGAGCAGGATGCGGATGCCGAGGTTGATCTCGGTGAGGTCGTTGGTGACGAGTTTGCCGTCCACGACGACGCCCGGGGTGACGAACATCTTCCGTCCCCAGTCGGTCATGTTGGCGTAGGTGAAGTCGCAGTGCTCGGGGTCGTTGAGGGCGCCCCAGCAGCCGAGCAGCACCCGGCGGCGGCCGACCTCCTCGTAGCCGGGCAGGGCCTCGTAGAAGAAGTCGAAGAGGTCGTCGTGGAGCGGGACGACGCGCTTCATGAACTCGACGTACCGCATGAGGCGGCTCATGTAGTCGGTGAAGAGCTGGACGGAGGCGATCGTGCCGACGCCGCCCGGGTAGAGCGTGGAGGGGTGCACGTGGCGCCCCTCCATCAGGCAGAACATCTCGCGCGTGTACCGGCTGACCTGGAGGGCCTCGCGGTAGAACTCGCCCTCGATGGGGTTGAGGGAGCGCATGATGTCGGCGATGGTGCGGTAGCCGTGGTCGCCGGCGTGCGGGGCCTCGGTGCGCTCGGCCAGGTCCAGGACGCCGGGGTTGGTCTCGCGGACCATCTTCTCGCAGTAGTCGACCCCGACCAGGTTCTCCTGGAAGATGTTGTGGTCGAACATGTACTCCGCGGACTCGCCCAGGTTGATGATCCACTCGCCGAGGTGCGGCGGCTTCACCCCGTAGGCCATGTTCTGCGCGTAGACGGAACATGTGGCGTGGTTGTCACCGCAGATCCCGCAGATGCGGCTGGTGATGAAGTGCGCGTCGCGGGGGTCCTTGCCGCGCATGAAGACGCTGTAGCCGCGGAAGACCGACGAGGTGCTGTAGCACTCCGCGACGCGCTTCTGCTTGAAGTCGATCTTCGTGTGGATGCCGAGACTGCCGACGATCCGGGTGATCGGATCCCAGGCCATCTCCACCAGGCCGCTGCCGTCACCGGCCGCCTTCGTGTTCGGTGCCATCGTGTCTGCCGTGACCCTTCTTCGGTGCGTTCTGGGCGTTGTCTGCGGGGGTGGGCGGGGCGGGGGCCGTCACCACGGCGGGCGGTAGCCCGTGGTCAGGCTGCGGCCGGTGCGCCGCCACTTCGGCTCCTCGTCCACGGTGTGGGCGGTGACCGACCGGAGCTTGCGGATCACCGCCCCGTACGCCCCGCTCGCGGTGGCGGAGACCTTCGCTCCGGGGGGCTCGTCCATGAAGGGCATGAACTTGTCGGGGAAGCCGGGCATGGTGCACGCGATGCAGATGCCGCCGACGTTGGGGCAGCCGCCGATGCCGCTCATCCAGCCGCGCTTGGGGACGTTGCACTTCACGACGGGACCCCAGCAGCCCAGCTTGACCAGGCACTTCGGCGAGTCGTAGGTGTGGGCGAACTGGCCCTGCTCGTAGTAGCCGGCCCGGTCGCAGCCCTCGTGGACCGTCGCGCCGAACAGCCAGGTGGGGCGCAGCTTGTCGTCGAGGGGGATCATCGGGGCGGATCCCGCCGCCTGGTAGAGCAGGTAGGTCAGGGTCTCCGAGAAGTTGTCCGGCTGGATCGGACAACCGGGCACGCACACGATGGGGATGCCGGCCTGCGACTTCCAGTCCCAGCCCAGGTAGTCGGGCACGCCCATGGCACCCGTCGGGTTGCCCTCCATCGCGTGGATGCCGCCGTACGTGGCACAGGTGCCGATGGCGACGACGGCGAGGGCCTTGGGGGCCAGCCGGTCGATCCACTCGCTGGTGGTGATGGGCTGGCCGGTCACCGGGTCGTCGCCGAACCCGCACCAGTAGCCCTCGGGCTTGATCGACTCGTTGGGGATCGAGCCCTCGACGACCAGGACGAACGGATCGATCTCGCCGCGCTCGCCCTTGAAGAACCACTCGATGAAGGTGTCGGCACCGCCGACCGGGCCGCATTCGAAGTCGATCAGGGGCCAGTGCACGGCGATCTTGGGGAGACCCGGCAGGGTGCCGGTGACGATCTCCTCGATGCTCGGCTGCATCGCCGCCGTCAGGGACACGGAGTCGCCGTCGCAGCTCAGACCCGCGTTGATCCAGAGGATGTGGATCACGGGGTCTTCGACCGGGTCCTTCGTCACTGCGGCCATGCGCTGCCTCCTCGGGGAGGGGATCAGGGTGTGAGGGGGACGGTGAGGCGGTCTGCCTCGGCCCCACGTTTCTTGCTAACAGCTGCGGGGGCCCGATGCCGCGTCTGGTACGGCCAGTCCAGTGACGCCGCCGCCTCCGCGGCGGTCCGCGGCGGCGCGGGCGAGGTGGGCCGGCGTCGCGGCGGGGTGCTCCTTGCGCACGAAGGCGCGGCGCAGGGCGTGGTACGGCGCGTCGGGGTCGAAGAAGGTCCGCCGCATCCGTGCCAGCTCGGCGGCCCGGTATGCGGCGAGCGGGCGGCGCGCCTCGTGCAGTTCCCGGTCGGCCTTCTTCGCGGCGATCCGGGAGGCCGTGGCGGGCAGGGCGGCCAGACGGGCCGCGAGGCACTCCGTCTCGCGGGAGAAGTCCGCGGGTGCGCAGTCGACCGTGCGGTCGACCAGCCCGACGCGCTGCGCGGCGGCGGCCCCCAGCGGCAGCGCCTCCGAGGTGAGGCGCACCGCCATGCTGGAGCCGACGCGGCGGGGCAGGGTGTACGTCCAGTACTCCGAGCCGAACAGCCCCATCAGGCGGTAGTGCGGGTTCAGGACCACGCCGGAACGGCACCAGACCTCGTCGGCGGCGAGGGCGAGCATGACCCCGCCGGCGGCGGCGTTGCCGCCGAGGGCGCTGACCACGAGACGGTCGGTGGTGGACAGCACCGCTTCGACCAGGTCGTCCATCGCGTTGATGTTGGCCCAGGACTCCTCGGCGGGGTCGTCGGCGGCCTCGATGACGCCCAGGTGGATGCCGTTGGAGAAGAAGTCACGGCCGCCGCCCAGGACCAGGACGGTGGTGGGGCGGGTGCAGGCGGTCCGGTACGCGTCCAGCAGGCGGCGGCAGTGCGCGGTGCTCATGGCGCCGCCGGGGAAGGCGAACGACAGGAAGCCCGTCTGCCCCTCCTCGTGGTAGCCGATGTCGGACCAGGCGGGGCGGTACGGGCCGGCGTCCGGAGGTGCGGGGACTTCGGGCAGCGGCGGCAGCCGGTCGCCGAGGGCGAGCGTCGCGGGCAGCCGGGGGCGGGCCGGCCGGCCCGCTGCGCGGGGGGCGCGCAGCTCGGGGATCCAGACGGCCCCGTCGGTCGTGGCCCGGCAGACCGCGCCGGCGCGGGTGGCGAGCAGCTCGCCGGGCCGGCCGCGCAGGTCGTCCTCGCGGTGGCCGCCGTGCAGGTACCAGTCGCCGCCGAGCAGGTGGTCGCGCACACCGGGCTGCGAGTCGGCGGCGCGCAGGACGCGCAGGACGCGTTCGGTGCCGTCCGCCGCCCAGTCGATGCGGCGGTCGTCCTGGCGCAGGAACGGACGGGCCCGACCGCCGTCCTGGGGGCGCGGGACGTACGTACCGGAGGCGAAGCGGTCCACGGCGAGCAGGACGGCCTCCAGTGCCGCGTCGGCGATCTCGCCGCGGTAGAGGTCGCTCTTGCCGACGGGGGGCACGGTGCAGTCGGCAGCGGCCCAGACGTCCCCGGCGTCCATCTCGGCGTTGGCCTGGAGGACGGTGACGCCCCAGCGGGTCTCCCCGTCCTGGACCGCGTGGTCGAGGGAGGAGGGGCCGCGGTCGCCGACCGGTCCCGGATGGACGACGAGACAGGTGTACGCGGCCCAGACCTCCTCGGGGAGGGCGGTGCGCAGCATCGGCGCGAGGACGAGGTCGGGGTCGTGGCGCCGGACGGTGTCGGCCAGCGGGACGTCGGGCAGGGCCAGTTCGACCGCCACCCGGTGGCCGTGGTCGCGCAGCTCGGCGTGGACCCGCTGGGTGAGGCTGTTGAACGCGCTCGCGACGAGCAGGACGTACACGTGGTCTCCCGGCGGCGGCCCGGCACCCCGCCGCGTCGCGGTGCCCGGCCTGATCGGCGACTGGTGACCGGAGCATGACCGGCCGCCTGCGATGCTCGTCCCCTCGGGGCGGGGGGCGGCCGAAGCGGAGCGGCGATGTCACCCGAAAGCGCGCCTTGGGGAGCCGCTCGGCCCACACCACTGCCCCTGCGGGGTTGCTCGGCGGGGTTGCTGTGCGGGGGCCCGGCGGGACCCCTGCGGGGCTGCTGTGCGGAGGTCCGGCGGGTCCCCTGCGGGTCCCCTGCGGGGTTGCTGTGCGGGGGCCCGGCGGGTCCCCTGCGGGGCTGCTGTGCGGGGGCCGGCCGAAGTGGGCGGCGGAACCCCTGCAGGGCTGCTTTGCGGGGGGCCCGGCCGAAGTGCGCGGGGTCCCCGCGGGGCTGCTCGGTGGTCCGGCCCACCGAAGTCGTGCTGCCGGGCCGAGTACCGGCGCGGTGGAGCCGGGTCGGGGTGCCGGGCAGGGGCGCGCCTCGTCCTGCGGGGACACCCCTCCCCGTCCCCCCTCCAGCAGTACGAGCCGGTTCCGCAAACAGGGTGTTGTTCGGACGGAGCTGCGGGGCCCCTGCGGGGGTGCTTCGCGGGGTCCGGATCGTGCTGCGGGTCCCCGCGGGGCTGCTGGGCGGTGGTCCGGTCCACCGGAGTCGTGCTGGCGGGGCCGGAGTACCGGCGCGGTGGAGCCGGGTCGGGGTGCCGGGCAGGGGTATCTCCTCGGCTCGGCGCGTGCGGCCCCGGCCCGGCCAGACGGCCCCGGTCGCGCCT
>NZ_JOBX01000018.1:0-118836 GCF_000720645.1 Streptomyces sp. NRRL S-378 | reverse complement strand
GGTGTGGGGGTCGTGGGGGGGAGGGGCGGGGGGGTGGGGGTCGTGGGCCGCGACGTCCTCGCCCGCGGCCGGCTCGGCGCTCGTCGCGCCCGCCGGGCGGACGCCCTGGGCCGCGAGCCAGACCGGGTCGCCCTCCGGCAGGAGTCCCGCGTCGAGCTGGTCCCACGAGGCCAGGCAGCCGGAGCCCAGGAAGTGGTGGTTGCCGAGGGCCTCGCGGATGCCGAGGTCGGTGAGGACGGCCGTCGGGATGGAACGGTGCAGGGACTCCAGGGCGGCCGTCGAGGAGACGGTGACCAGCAGGTCGGCGCCGTCCAGCACCTCGCCCATGTTCCCGTACACCAGGCGGCAGTTGGCGGGCAGCCCGCCGCGGACGCGCTCGGCGAGCCGCTGGTAGGGCTGCTCCTCCAGGTGCGTGGTGTGTTCCCCGGGCTTGCTGCGCAGCTTGATCAGCACCTCGCGGTCGGGGTACTTGCGGGCGTGACCGGCGGCCCGTTCCAGCAGGTAGGCGCGGTCGGCGCGGCTGTCGGGCACGGAGGGCTGCACGGCGAAGACCACCGTGCGGGCCCGGCTCCCGGCCGGCTGGTAAGGGGCCCCGCCGAGGAAGGGCAGCGCGGTCTCGGTGACGGCGCCCGCGTCGGCGCCGACCCCCTCGTACACGGCGCGGAAGCGCTCCGCGTCGTGGCGGGAGTTGGCGAGGACGAGGTCGGCGCCGTGCCGCAGCAGCAGCCCGTCGGCGAGTTTCTCGTACACGACCCCGACGTATCCGGTGACGAGTACGGGGCGCCGGGCGGGGGCGGGCCACAGGGCGCGGGCCCCGTGCAGGACGGCCTGGACGGCCCCGCCGACGAGCGCGAGGACGACCACGTCGTAGCGCTCGCGTGCGATCTCGGTGAGGAACTCGGCGCAGGTCACCTCGGTGGGCCGGCCGGCCCGCACCCCCACCTCGCCGAGCTGGCGCGCGGTGGGCGTGGCCCGGCCGCGCAGCAGGTATCCGGTGAGCTGGTGGTCGGGCACGAGACGGCGGGCGGTGGTGGCGCCCCATTTCCATCTCGTGTCGGAATCGGCGAGTACGGCGACGCGTTTGCGTTCTGGCACGCGGCAGAAGCTATTCCGCGTTTTCGGTGATCGGCCCAACGACCGCACAACAGCGGGTTAACAAAGCGTCGACTGAATGCGAAAGCGCACGGGTTAACCCGCCCGCCCCGCGCCGTTCACATGAAATCCGCATCCGGGCCACGGTGAATGCCGGGCGGCGTCCTAATGTCTCGCGGGTGCCCAAGCTCTCTGTTGTCGTGCCGTTCTACAACGTCCGGACCTACGCGCCGGACGCCCTGCGGAGTCTCGAACTGAACGCCCGGGGGGATTTCGAGTTCCTGCTCGTCGACGACTGCTCGACGGACGGGACGCCGGACCTGCTGGAACGGGCGGCGGGTGAGCTCCCGGGGGCGGTGCACCTCAGACGCGCGAGCAACGGCGGCCTGGCCACCGCGCGCAACACCGGGCTGGACGCGGCCCGCGGCGAATACCTCGCCTTCCTGGACGGGGACGACTGGCTGGCCCCCGGCCACCTGGCCCGGATGCTGACCGCCATAGAGGCACTGGGCTGCGATTTCATCCGTACCGACCATGTGCGCTGCACGGGCCGGTCGCGGAGCGTGCAGCGCGTCCCCTTCGGTCCGCAGTCCGTCGTCGCCGATCCCCGCGGCGCGATCCTGCCCGCCGACCGGGCGACGTCGGTGGACTATCCGTACGCCTGGGCCGGCATGTACCACCGACGGCTGCTCGACCGCGGCCTGCTGCACTTCACCGACGGACTGCGCACGGCGGAGGACCGGCCGTGGATCTGGCGGCTGCACCGGCAGGCCCATTCCTTCGCGGCGGTCGGACTGCCCGGCGTCTTCTACCGGCGCGGTGTTTCCACGTCGTTGACGCAGATCAGGGACGAACGGCAGCTCGATTTCATCCGGGCATTCGATCAGGTCCTCTCCGAGGTCGCCGCCGATCCGGAATCCGATCTGCTCCTGCCGAAGTCCGTACGAACGTACTGCGCAATGATCGCGCACCATTTCGGATCCATCGAAAGGTACGAACCGGCCGTGGCAAAGAAACTCCGCCTCATGAGCACGGCCGCGCTCGGCCGCATGCCCCAGGACGTGCTCGACCGGGTCCTGGACTCGATGGACGCCGAGCGCTCCACGCTCCTGCGCCGCCTGCGCGGCGGCCGCCGCACCCCGTCGGGGGCGGCCGTCTGATGCTCACGCAGATCTTCCTGGCCTCCACCCTCTACGGCGCGGCCACGCTCGCGGCGGGCGTCGACGCGGGCTGCTTCCCGGCCGCGGGCCGCCGCATCCTGCTGACCAGCAACCACGCCGTCACCGCCGAGGTGGCCCCGGGCCTGACCGGTGCGCCGGGTTTCGCCGCCCTGCGCACCCGCTTCGACGAGGTGCTGGACTGGAACGCCGTGATCGAGCCGCAGCACCCGAGCACCTGGGCCCCGCGGGCCGAGGACGTACCTATCTGGGAGCGGCACCTGCGCGCGCTGTGGGACCTCGGCGAGGACAGGATCGAGCTGGTCGTGGAGTCCCTCCAGGTCCCGCCGGCCCAGTCCCTGTGCCGGCTCTTCCCCGGTGCGGCGGTCGACGTCTACGCCGACGGGCTGATGAGCTACGGACCCACCCGCTTCCGCCTCGACCCGCAGCTCGGGATGCGGGTGCGCCGGGTGCTCCACCTGGACCTGGTGCCCGGCCTGCAGCCGCTGCTGCTGGCGGAGTTCGGGACGCGCCGGGAGCTGGTGCCCGCGGAGGCCTTCCTGAAGGTCCTCGCGGAGCTCCCCCCGCACGGCCCGGACCTGGACGGCGTCGGGGGGTCCCCGGCCCTGCTGCTGGGCCAGTACCTGTCGGCGCTCGGCCTGATGACCCCGGACGAGGAGGAGGAGCTGCACGCCTCGATGGTCCGGGGCGCCTTCGCGCTCGGCCACCGGGACCTGGTCTTCAAGGCCCACCCCGGTGCGCCGGCCGAGTACGCCCGCCGGGCCGTGGCGGAGGCCGAACGGCTCGGCGCCCGGCTCACCGTGGCGAGCGGCCCGGTCCTGGCCGAGACCCTCTACCGGCTGCTGCGCCCGGCGCTGGTCGTCGGCTGCTTCTCCACGGGCCTGCTGACCGCCGCGACGCTGTACGGGCTGCCCGTCGCGCGCACCGGCACCGGGGCCGTGCTGGCCCGCCTGGACCCGTACCCGAACAGCAACCGGGTGCCGCTGGTGCTGGTGGACTCGCTGCTGCCGGACCTGGCGGACCCGGAGGCGGTCCGCGCCTGGACGCCCGCGTCCCTGGAGCGGGCCGGAGCGGAACGGGCCGGGCTCCTGACCGCCGTCGGATTCACCATGCAGCCGCAGATCCTGGCGGCGCGGCGGGGCGCGGCCGAGGCGTACCTGGCCGCGCACCTGGGCCCCGGAACCTGGCGGTACTTCACGCGGCGCCGGCTGACCGCGCTGGGGCTGCCCGGCGGCATCCCCGCCCAGCTGTCGTTCCTGCCGCGCAGCCGGACCGTGCGGCGCGTGGCCCGGACCCTGCGCCGCGTCCTGAACTGACGGGCCGAGGCGCTCGGCCTGCGGTCCTCAGCCGGCCGCGAGCTTGGCCGCGAAGCCCAGGAACAGCACGCCCGCCGCCGAGGTCGCCCCGGCCGACAGCCGCTTGCGCCGGCGGAAGGCCTCCGACAGGCGGGTGCCGCCGAATATCAGCAGCGTCAGGTACAGGAAGCTGCCGGTCTGCAGCAGTCCGCCCAGGACGAGGAACGACAGCGCCGGGTAGGCGTAGGACGGGTCCACGAACTGCACGAAGAAGGCGGCAGAATCCAACTGCCTGTACCCTCGCGCCCATGACCGCTACGAAGACCGCTCCCGAGTGGACCGCCGAGGAGCTGGCAGAGCTGGCCGAACTTCAGGCCAGGAACGAGGCGCTGCCGGAGGGCGCGCCCCGTGGACTCCTGTCGGTGCGACTGTCGATCCTCACCGAGGACACCACCAGCCCAGCGCGGCAGGAACTTGACCTTCGTCGCCATGCCATCCGAGAGGGCGTCAGGGTTGTCGGCGTGGCCAGGGACCTCGGAGTGTCTGCAACCAAGAAGGCGCCTTGGGAGCGGAAGGAACTCGGGGACTGGCTCAACAACCGCATACCAGAGTTTGACCTCATTCTGTTCTGGAAGTTGGACCGGTTCATCAGGCGCATTTCCGACCTACACGAAGTCATCAAGTGGTGCGAGAAGTTCGGGAAGAACCTGGTTTCTCTGAATGACACGCTTGACTTGTCATCCCCCATGGCTCAGGCAATGGTGACGTTCGTCGCAGCAGTCGCAGAGATTGAAGCCGCAAACACTAAGACCCGCGTTTCATCCCACTGGGAATACACGAAGCAGCAGGATCAATGGCGTATTGGTAAGCCCTCGTATGGCTACAAGACCGCCAAGGCGGGCGGGAAAATCCGTCTAGTGCAAGATCCCAGGCAGGCACGGGCCGTGCGCTACATGTACCAAGCCGCAATGCGGGGAGTTCCGGCAAACCGAATCGCCAAGGTTCTAGACAGGGCCAAGGTCGCAACCTACAGCAACGGCAAGTGGAACAATCAGCAGGTCCTCAGGATCCTTAGGAATCCCGCCGTTAAGGGGCTTCGCACTGAGGGGGGAACGAAAACAGGCGCCTACAAATCTACGCCGGTGCTAGACAAGAAGGGCCAGGAAATCAGGGTCACGGATGAACCGATCCTGACCGATGAAGAATTCGAGGGCGTACAAGCGGCACTTGCCACCCGCTCGAAGAACAAACGTCATCATGAGAAGAACCGCCGCCCCACCAGGTTCCTTGGCGTCATGAAACATGAATGCGGAAGAAACGTTAGCGAAACGAACAGCTACAAAACGCTCTCTACTGGCGAAGTGAAAGAGTACCGATACTTGCGGTGCCCCGAATGCCGGAAGCCCGGATTCGTCACACCGGATCCTGAGCATGTGTACTCGGCTCTGGCCCAGGCCGTCTTTGAGGCCCTGGGTGATTACGAGGTGATCCGGCGCGAGTACGCCCGAGGCGACGAGAACAGGCGTGAGCGCAAACGACTGGAAGATTCCATCGCCTACTACATGTCTGGGCTGGAGCCTGGCGGAAGGTTCGATAAGGCCGGATTCGTTCGCGAGAAGGCAGAGACCACGCTAGACGCCCTCATGAACGACTTGACGAAGATCGACCCGGAGTCCACAAAGGATAGGTGGGTCTACGAAAGCACCGGCATGACCTACAGCCAACATTGGAAGATCGGCGGCGTAGAGGCCATGGAAAAGGATCTACTGAGCGCCGGAATCACTTTCGAACTTGGCAAACAGGACGATGGGGAACTGTTGGGTCAGTTGGTCATTCCGCACGATGTAGAAAAGCGACTGATCAGGATGGACAACAACTGGAGTTGACCATCCGGCACACTCCTTGAAACCAAGATGCCCCCCTCCTCGCGGAGGGGGGCATTCTCTATGTCAACCTTCGGCGGGATAGACGACATCAGCAACGACTTTCCGGTTGCCGTCCTGATCCTGGATAACGGTTACAACTCGCACACGCCCCCTGTCCGCGCCGAGACCCTGTGCCGGGCGCCAGTAACGAAGGAACCTTGCATCACCACCCCCTGGCGAAGTCAAAGGGACCGTTTAAACGGTCTCCTTGAACCCGCCACCCCGCCAGGGGTACAACTCAATCAGAACCCAAGCCAGGAAAGGACACGTCGGTACCCGCATGGCTAATCGCTCCGATGCCGCTAAGGCACGACACGGCCAATGGGTATTCACCCTGGCCACGGCCGAGGCTCCCGGGGCCGACGCTCTCAAGACTCACAGGCTCACGCGCAAAGACGCGTGGCCCAACTTCACTCGCTTCCTCATTGCCGTTGGTACCCGCTGGGGGACCTGGGGCGAGGACGTACGTCCCTCCCTCGACCGGATCCAAGAGGCAACCGGTATCGACAGGTCTAAGGCCAATCGATGGCTGCACACTGCTGTGGACCTTGGCTATCTCTCCGTCGCCCGTCAAGGGTCCCGAGGAGTCGCCACGACCTACCGAATCAATCTCCCCGGAGAAAAGGCAGAGAAAGCCCCTCAGGGCCGTTCTGACGCCCCTTGGGTATCCCAGCCGGCGAGGCCTTCCGAAAGGCGCCCTGCGGGCATTCCAGGGCCGCCGATGGCGCCCGCGCCGAGCGGGCCCCACACGCTTAAGTGGGATGACATGAGCTGGGAGGCTCAGGCGGTGTTCCTGTCGGCCCCCGCCGAACGGGGGCAGCAATGGAAACCGGAGTACGGCTCTTACGATGCCGCCGTTAGGGCGGCCGTGGCCCATAACCCCTACTTGCCCGTGTAGCCCTCCCTGTCTCACAGGGAGGGGTTCCATGCGATAGAGGAGAAGTGCCCCTGTGTCACAACAGTGGTGCTGCTGTCTCACCACTGCACCTTGGCTGTCTTACAGTCCTGGGCTTTCTGAGACGTAACTAGTAACTAAGAACTACAGACCCCTACGGGGTCTGTTAGCTACTCGCAAGCTCGTAGCTATGCCCTGGCCGTTCGAAGAGCGGGCAAAGAGCCAGGCTCCCTAACGGGCCCTGACTCCGGCCAAGGCTTCAAAGGGGTGCACCCCCATTCAAACAGGGGTGCACCTTCTATCGGATCTAACAGAGGCGCCCCATCAGGGCGCCCTATAGCCAGCTAGACCCTCGGCCAATCAGCCGAGGCATTCTCACTAGCTCGCTCCGCTCACCGCCAAGGAAAAGCTATGCCCTATCTGCTCTGTTCATCTTGCCAGAAGCTGCGTCCTCTCGGGACGCAATGCCCTTGTGCTGGTTCACGGCGCAGGTATGCGCCTAAGCCTCACGCCAGAGCCAAGGGAAGATATGACTACCGCTGGCAGAAATCCAGGGCCGCAGCGATAGCAGCGCAGCCCTGGTGTTCCTTCTGTGGCACTGGCAGCGATCTCACCGGAGATCACATCTTGCCGCTTTCGAGGGGCGGCACGTCCGACCCTTCTAACATCCGCGTGCTGTGCCGTAGCTGCAACAGTGCCCGAGGTAACCGGTAGGGGGGAGTCAAAACTCTGAGCAAAATCCATTTTCCGCAGCCCCCCTTTCCCTTAATTAGCGTGCTTGAGGACATCGGACAGCGTGGGCAGCGCATGAGGGTGTATTTGCACGTCAGAGCGCGTATGGACGCGTAATGCCTGAGGACATGCCTGAGGACATTTGGGGGACGGTTGTCCCCACTTTGTGGATGGGAGATCGACAGTGAACCGATGCCTGTATTGCAAGAGTCGGATGCTGGCCAGGGCCAGGAACGGCAACGTGAAGGCGACCTGCGGGGCGCCTGAGTGCCTGAAGGATCGGGAGCGGGAAAGAAAGCGCACGGTCCGCGCTAAGGCCCGTGGGGACGCTCCTGCGGCCCTTCCACAGCCTCAGCCGGCCTCGGGGGCCAAGGGGGCGTTTATGTCGCCTTGGGGGCAGGTCTACGCCTCCGAGATGGAGGCTTGGGCTGATTGCCTATTCACGGGCGGCCTCGACGGCCTGGGCGAGGTCTCTTCGGAAGTTCAGTACGAGCGACGTCAGATGCTGTCCGCTGTGACGCCTTCCGCCGATTAACGGGTCTATAACCCATGCAGCTACCCAATAGGGAATCTGTGGAAGTCTCCCGCACGCCGTGAGGCGTTCGGGGCCGAGGGATGGTCACTCCTTCAAATGATAGTTGCGGGCCAGAGTCTGGCGCGGTTCCCGGGATGCTCCACCCGGGGGCTGCGCCTTTCTCATGCCTAAGCGTAAACGTGACCCTTCCTCCGAAAGGAAGCAATGACTGTTGAACTGACTCTGACTTGTTGGCGATGCACTGAAGCCTTTACCCGTGATCTCGGGCCAGGGGCTCCGCCGAGGTTCTGCGGCGCTACGTGCCGCGATGCGGCGAAGCGTGCTCGACAGAGGCTCGCCTATGAACAGCGAGCCGAACTACGAAGGATGCAATATGAACTTCCGCGCTGAACGCGACGCCTATAAGAAGGAACGAGTGAAACCGTACGACTACGGCTATTCGATGTCCGTCCTTCTTTCCGCCGAGGATCACACGCTCGGCACTGCGGCCTGCGATAGGGCGTCCGAGTGCCGCGCCAAGGCAGACGCGTGCAAGAGCCCCGAGGCGCGACGTGAGTGGCTGACTCACGCCAATGAGCTTTACGCGTTTGTCGCTCAGTCCCTCTAGCTATCCCACACACACCAACTAGGTCGCTCGGCATCCGCCGAAGCGGCCTTCTTTGTGCCCGGTGACCATCCGGCCCTAGTATGGAGAACATTTTGAAGCAGCTTCGTAAGATGTTTGAGACTGCCGAGTCCGAGGATCGCGGACTCACCTCGCGAGAGATTGCAGCGGTCATTAACTCGATTCCGGCTGAAGAGCGCATGGCGCGAACTGAGATTCTGGCGGCGGTTAATGGCGAGGGTGGCGCGGATTCTCCGGAAGTCCGAGACGCTATCGCCTCTACCCTCCGCGCCATGGAGATGCGCGCGGCCGATTCCCGCGAGGATCGAGACCGAGCCGATTGGGAGAACGAGGTTCGCTCTCTTACTAATCGCTCCGGGATCGCGGCTATGCCGACCGGCGGTAAGGGCTTCCGTGAAGATGCCGACGAGTGGCGCGGCCTGCTGCCGTCGCTCAACGAGTATCGGGCTCTCATCTCTGAGGGTGTTCCCGGCGACGGTGGTTACACCGTGCCCGACCAGATATCCACGAAGTACATTGACGCGCTGAAGGCGAACTCGACGTTCCTGCGCGGCCTCCCGGCCGAAAGCATCATTCCTTTCACGTCGGACACCCTTTCTGTACCGCAGCTTGTTTCCTCCACGGGCGCCGACTATGCCGCCGAAGGCCAGCCCATTCCGGCGGGCCAGATGGTGTGGGGTGAAGTCAAGTTCACCGCGAAGAAGATCGGCGAGATTCAGTGGTGTTCGACCGAGGTCTTGGAGGATTCGGCGCTGGATCTTCGGCGGATCATTGCTGACAATCTTCTGCGTGACGCTTCGCTGAAGTTTGATGCTGATGCTTTCACCGGCTCGGGTGCTAACCCCATCAAGGGCGTGGTTTCTCAGGGAATCACGACGACCCTGGGGGCCGGAAAGGTCACGGTGACCTATGACGACCTGGCGGACGCGGTGGCCCGAATCGAGGCCACTAACGGGCGCCCTTCCGTGGTCTGGGCCTCTACCGATATGGCTGCTGCGCTCCGCAAGGAGAAGGCGAGCGGATCGGGTATTTACCAGGGCGGTCAGCCGACTGACTCCCCGGCTAGCACCGCATGGGGTCTCCCCATCCTGGTGAGTAGCTTCCTTGCGCCCAAGACCGTTGTAGTCGCAGACGCCTCTCGAATCGTTGTCGGTGTCCGCCGAACTGCTCAGGTGAAGGTCAGCGAGGATGCTCGATTCGACGTCGATCAGGTCGGCTTCAAGCTGACTATGCGCATGGCTGGTGTTTCTCTCGCCGAGCCTGCATCGGTGCAGATTGTCAAGGCCGCTGTTAGCTAGGCCGGCTGCCAGTGAAATCCCCCGTACCCAAAAGGTGCGGGGGATTTTCTGCATTCCTGCGCTAACCGCGTCACGGGTCTACCGGGCCGGACACGGGAGGTCAGGAGCAGCGCGGTTTGGGGAGCACGTCACAAGGGCGACCGAGTGGAAGACAGTGCCTGTCAGGTAGTGGCCTAGGGACACGTCCCCACCCCACGTCAGCCGCTCGACTGCGGCCTTTACCAGGAGAACCAGCCTGGTCACTTCCCGGTCCTCCTCAGAGGCGAACCGTGGGGCGAATTCGGCGAGTTGGAGCCCCATCCATTCGCCCGCCTCCTTGGGTTCCTCCCATGTCCCTCGGATCATGGACGGCGGTTTCATGAGCCAGTGCGCCGTCTGGATAGGCGGAACGCCACAGGTCGGGAACGCGGCCACGGCTTCCCGGTATCGGTCGTGTACGTCCTTGTCGCTGTTCGCGGTCGGGGCCTGGCCGGGGGGCCTGCGGATGCTCTCTTTGTCGAAGGTCTTCTTCTCCCCGACCCATGCGTAAGCGTGGTGGTGCACTTGGCTCCGTTCCCTGGAATGGCGACGGCCCCGCCCGTCGGCGAATGGGCGGGGCCGTCAGTCAGGTAGTGCTCAGAAGTCAGGCGGAGAGACCGAAGCGCACGGGGTCGATTCCCGCCGCGTCCAGCTCCGCCGTGGTGAAGCGCAGCGGCTCGGCGTTCGGGCGCTTGCTGTCACCCATCGCCCACGCGTCCGGCCCGATCTTCGCGAGCGTCACGCACGCCTCGCCGTCCGGGTGGGTGTTACCGCCGCATGCCTTCGAGAATTCGGCTCCCTCGATGGGGAGCCCGTACAGGTCGGTCATAGCTATGCCCTTCCTGATCTGCTGACGGCCCAGGGAGGCCGTCTCCCGCCCCTATTGGGCGGAAGTTTCTGTGATCCTCATGGCCTCCGCTATTCGCTCCACCACGTCAGCCGACAGCATTCCCAGGTGTACGTACGGCTTGCCGGTATGCGTAACCGAGGGGCGTATTCCGCTCCATGTGGACTCGGGGACGCCTAGGGAGGCCAGGGCTGCGCGTAGGGATTCGGCGGCGTCTGTGGCCCGCCCATGGCCGTCTCTCCATGTCTGCATGTCCATCACGCCACGGCCGGTTTCGGGGTGGGGCATTCCCCCGAATGCCGGTACACCAGGACCGGCGGACCGGAAGCACGCTCGATGGTTCCTCGGCGCACAGGATCGAGAGGCTTAACGGCCCCGAGGCAGGCCGAACACTTGGATCCGGGGGGCGCGTAGGTCACGTACTCCCACTCGTCCGTCTTGCTCGCCATTGCGCACCCTTCGCCGCTGTCTCCGGGAATCGACAGCCAATGATGTTCGGGCGAGAGGTGGAGTTCTAGCCGGTTTCCTGTTCGCGCAAAAGCTCGTCTCGAATGGCTTCGATCAGCGCCCGCATGTCGTCACCGGCAACGGCGGTTGCGCTGAATCCCTCGAACTTGGAGACGTATAGGGCGATGTCCCTAGGATCGGTCACCACCGTTTCCGCATGAACTGTCTCGACCGTCACCGTGCGCTCGTCTTTGATGGAGAACGAGTGGCCCGGGAAATCCGTCTGGAGGGCCGACAAGGCGACGATTCGGATATCCACATTGGGGAATCGGGATACGGAAATCAGACGGTCAAGCTGCCCGACCAGCATCAAGCGTGGGAGGATGCGCCACCGGAGTACCGATTCCGTGATGATGAACCGGAAGGTCTTCCCTTCCGAGTAAAGGACACTTTGCCGTGCCAGCCTCGCGCCGATGGTGCGCTCTAGCTGCTCTTCTGCCAGGTTCCTCCGGGCGAAAACCGCCCGCACATATTCGGGAGTCTGAAGCAAGCCGGGCACAAGCGAGGGCTGAAACAGACGCAGCAAAGTCGTTTGCGCTTCTAGTGCTTGGACCTGCTGCTGTTTCCGGCTGTATCCCATGCGTCGGATAAGGCGCCATGCCGTGGCTTCCGTTGCTGCGGCTCTGACAGCCTCCAGGTATTCCGCCTTGACCTCATCCGAAACGCCGAGGGCTGTAAGGATGCGCTCGACGTCTGCGACGGTCGGAGCAACCTTGGCAGTTTCAATCTTGCTGAGCTTGCTTGCAGACATGACCGCGCTGCGAGCGACGGCCTTGGCTTCCTTCCCGGATGCCTGCCGAAGCGCCCGCAGCGCGGTCCCTAGCTGTGCTCTGTTCACTCTCCGTACTTCGCCCACCATTCGGGGAATGGCACGGCGCGAGCCAGGGCCGTATCCCTATATGTCAGGAACCGGGGCAGCTCTTCTTCGCCGAGGAAGTCGGCGCCCAGGTATTTGCCCTGGCCGTCATAGTTCATGGCTCCGATGACTCGCTCATCGAATAGCCAGAAGTCCGGCGCGTCCGGGATCGGGTTTTCCTGGCCGGTCGTATCCAGGATGAAGAACTCTTCCCCGGCCGCCATGTTGCGGCGATATCCCCAGGAGAGTTCGAATCGCAGATAGTCCGTCAGCGGACGGGCGAGGATATGAACGCGGTAAATTCGCTTACCTGCCCGGACTGCATCCCCGACCGTAGTCATCCATCCAGCGGTTTTGTAATCCTCCGGCTGGGGCTCGCCGGCCAGGAATGCGCGATAGGCGTCGACGCCACCCGACTTGCTGTAATCGTCCAAAGTCTCCAGCCGGAATGCTTCCCGGCTGAAGTCGTTGAACCAGTCGCCCAGCGTCTTAGATGAGGTTGTCACGAATGGCCCTTCGGATCAGCTCCATAGGGATTTCCACCATGGTTTCGTGAGCTGGAATCTCTCGCCCGTGGTCAGCCACGCGGCCACCCTGGACAACCAGCGTTCCCCGATCCGTCAGAAACAGAGCGGGACACTCCCCGTCATCGCAAGTGCTTACCAGTCGTGTCAGCTTCACAACCTGTCCCCTCGCCGTCGGGTGTCGCCTCCGATGCTCGCGTCCCCAACTCGGAGGAACAAGGGGTTCGAGTTTCCAGAACAGGAAATCGGCGCCGCCGGGGATCGATGATCGGCGGGGCGCCACGGCCGGGCCTAGAGGGTTGGGGCCTCAGGGCGTCTCAGGGCTGCTCACGGCCTTCACGGTGAGGGGCTGCCGCCTCCGCCTACTGGGTGCACTGACAAGGGCAGAGAACGGGGTGACCTTGGGTGGGTGCTGGGGCTCCTTCAGGGGCTTCTCGGGCAGGCCGAGGGCTCGCAGTGCCTCTTGCTGCTCCTGGAGGCTCAGGCGGGCGAACAGGGCCGCAGCGTCGTCAAGGTGAGACATGCCCGCCCCCTACGCGCTTGCCAGAGACAGCTTCGCGGCGAACCCCATGAAGAGCACCCCGGCGGCCGAGGTGACCCCCGCGCTGAGCGTCCTCCGGCGACGGAACACGGCAGCCAGGCGGGTCCCGCCGAAGATGAGCGCAGACAGGTACAACACGCTTGCCATCTGGAGGAGTAGGCCCAGAGTCACGAACCCCACGATGGGGTTGGACTCTGACACGAACTGCACGAAGAAGGACATCAGGAAGAGGATGGCCTTCGGGTTGAGGAGGCTGATCAGCAGGGCCCGCCGGTAGGGCCGTTCGTTCTCCGCGGGGTCGGCGGGGGCATCGGCCCGCGCCTCGTCCCGTTCCCGGCGCGTGCGCCACAGCGCCCAGGCGCCCCGCATCATCCCCACGGCGAGCCAGGCCAGGTACCCGGCGCCGAGGAACTTCACCAGGGTGAACACCAGCGGGCTCGCCCGGAGCAGGGCCCCGGCACCCAGGGCGGTCAGCGCCATCAGCACGGCGTCGCCGGTGAATACCCCGGCGGCGGCCTTGTAGCCCGTTCGCACACCGCGGCGGGCGGCGACGGACAGCACGTAGAGCGAGTTCGGTCCCGGCAGGAGAATGATCAGAACGAGGCCGGCGAGGTACGTCGGCAGGTCGATGACACCCAGCATGTGCAGGAGTGTCCCATGAGGACACACCTGACGCTCCACCGTGTTTCACCATGTGGAACCGGTGGGCTCGTACGTCCCCCACACCTCCCGCAGCGCCCCGCACACCTCCCCCACCGTGGCCCGCGCGCGCAGCGCCTCCTTCATCGGGTACAGCACGTTCGCGGTGCCCGCCGCCGCCTCCCGCAGGGCCGCGAGCGCCGCCGTCACCGCCGCCCCGTCGCGCTCCGCCCGCAGCCGTGCCAGCGCCGCGCACTGCCGCTCCTCGATCGCCGGGTCCACGCGCAGCGGCTCGTACGGCTCCTCGCGCTCCAGCGCGAAGCGGTTGACCCCGACCACCACCCGCTCGCCGCTGTCGGTCTCCCGCGCGATGCGGTAGGCGTTCCGTTCGATCTCCGCCTTCTGGAAGCCGGCCTCGATGGCGGCCACCGCTCCGCCCTGCTCCTCGACGCGCCGCATCAGGCCCAGGGCCGCCGCCTCCAGTTCGTCCGTCATCCGCTCCACCGCGTACGACCCGGCGAAGGGGTCCACGGTGTGCGGTACGTCCGTTTCGTGCGCGAGGACCTGCTGGGTGCGCAGCGCGAGGCGGGCCGACTTCTCCGTCGGGAGCGCGATCGCCTCGTCGAAGGAGTTGGTGTGCAGCGACTGGGTGCCGCCCAGCACCGCGGCCAGCGCCTGCACGGCGACGCGCACGAGGTTCAGCTCGGGCTGCTGCGCGGTGAGCTGCACGCCGGCGGTCTGGGTGTGGAAGCGCAGCATCATCGACCTGGGGTCCCGCGCCCCGAACTCCTCCCGCATGACGCGGGCCCAGATCCGCCGGGCGGCGCGGAACTTCGCGACCTCCTCCAGCAGGGTGGTGCGGGCGACGAAGAAGAAGGAGAGCCGCGGCGCGAACTCGTCGACGGCCATCCCCGCCGCGAGGGCCGTACGGACGTAGGCGATGCCGTCGGCGAGGGTGAAGGCCACCTCCTGTGCGGGCGAGGCGCCGGCTTCGGCCATGTGGTAGCCGGAGATGGAGATGGTGTTCCACCGGGGGATCTCGGTCCGGCAGTAGCGGAAGGTGTCGGCGGTCAGCCGCAGCGAGGGCGCGGGCGGGAAGATGTACGTCCCCCGGGCGATGTACTCCTTCAGGACGTCGTTCTGGATCGTCCCCGTCAGTTGCGCGCCCGGAATGCCCTGTTCCTCCGCGACCAGCTGGTAGAGCAGCAGCAGGAGGGCGGCGGGCGCGTTGATCGTCATCGAGGTGGAGACGCGGTCGAGGGGGATGCCGCCGAACAGGGTCCGCATGTCGTCGAGCGAGTCGACGGCCACCCCGACCTTGCCGACCTCGCCGTGGGCGAGGGGCGCGTCGGAGTCGTGGCCCATCTGGGTGGGCAGGTCGAAGGCGACGGACAGCCCGGTGCCGCCGCCCGCGATGAGCTGCCGGTAGCGGGCGTTGGACTCGGTGGCGGTGCCGAAGCCGGCGTACTGCCGCATGGTCCAGGGCCGACCGGTGTACATGGTCGGATAAATCCCCCGGGTGTAGGGGAAGTCCCCAGGTGCACCCAATTGGACCTCTGGGTCCCATTCCGTCAGATCGCCCGGTCCGTAGACCGGTTCGACCGGGATTCCGCTCTCCGTGCTGGCCATGTGACGAAGTCCTCCGTAGAGCAACCGTGCCCGGGGCTGATACAACCGTGCCCGCGCGTCGCTTCTTAAGGCCGTGGACGGTTGCTGGTCACAATGGCGCAACATCCCGGAACCCTGTGCAACTCTCCTCGCGCGCCAGGCATCACCTAGATACACGACGTAGAAACCGGGGGACTGCAATGCAGCGCCAGAGAGTCATAATCCGCACGATCGGGGTGGCCACCGCCGTCGCGCTCGCCGCGACCGCCTGCGGTCCGCAGAAGACGGAGTCCGCCGGCTCCTCCTCCGCGGCACCGTCCTCGCCCACGGCGGGCGCCACCCCCGAAGCCTCCCCGTCCACCGACAACAAGCCCGGCGAGCCCTCGCCGTCGGCCTCGGCGTCCGCCTCCGCCTCCCCGTCGGCCTCGCCTTCGCCCTCGGTGAAGCAGATCATGGCCAACGGCGACGAGAGCGAGCAGGTCCGCGAGCTCCAGGCCCGTCTGAAGCAGCTCAAGCTGATGACGGTCGCGCCGACCGGTTTCTACGGCTCGAAGACGACGGCCGCGGTGAAGTCCTTCCAGTCGAAGAACGGCCTGGACGCGACCGGCGGGGTCGACGACAAGACCTGGAAGAAGATCCAGAGCTCCAGCAAGAAGCCCACCGCCGACGAGCTGCGCCCGCCGACCACCAACGAGGTCGCCGCGCCGGACCCGCGCTGCATGACGGGCCGCGTCATGTGCATCAGCAAGGAGAGCCGCACCCTCGCCTGGATGATCGACGGCAAGGTCGTCTCGACGATGGACGTCCGCTTCGGCTCGGAGAACACCCCGACCCGCGAGGGCGTGTTCAACGTGGGCTGGAAGGCCAAGGACTGGACGTCGACGATCTACCACACGCCGATGCCCTACGCGATGTTCTTCAGCGGCGGCCAGGCCGTGCACTACTCCGCGGACTTCGCCGCCCGCGGCTACAACGGCGCCTCGCACGGCTGCGTGAACGTCCGCGACAAGGGCAAGCTGTCGAAGCTCTTCGACGACGTGCAGGTCGGCGACAAGGTCGTCGTCTACTGGTGACCCCGCGGAGGGTGACGCCGGGGGCCCGGATGCCGGGCCCCGACCACGGAGCCGACCACGCAGGCCGCCGCGAGCCGGTGGAACGCATCAGGCCGTCCCTTTCGCAGCCCGCCGGACCGGCGGGCTGCGAAAGGGACGGCCTGTCCCGTTGAACGGGTCGAAGTAAAGGGCGCGGGCAGGGCCGGGGGAACGTGCCCCGCCCGCGCCGGTTGCGCAGAGCCCAGGGGTACGGGGGGAACCCCGGCTCATGCGCGGCCGATGACCAGTCGGCTCGATTAGTACTGCGTCACCGGTTCGAAAAGTGTTACAGGCAGGTCAGCACATGTTTCAGCGGGCCGCGCGCAGGGGCGTGGAGCCCTGCGGGACCGCGGGCGACAGGGTCGGTGCCCTGAGCGTCCCGCCCAGGGGGGCGTCGCGGTGCTCGGTGCCGTCGGCGTCCCCCTCCAGCACCGAGGCGCAGAAGGCCGGGATCCGCAGGAGCCCGTCGGCCAGCCGTGAAAGCCGCTCGCGCCGGTCGTCGTTGAGCCGGCCCTTGCGGTACTCCTCGCAGAGGTCGACCTTGAGCCGCCTCTCCTGCTCGCGCTGCCGCTCCCTGCCCAGCTCGCCGGTGCCCAGGGTGTCCGGGCTGACCTCCCGGTCGCCGGGACCGCTCTGGTCGTCCCTGGTGCCCCGGCCCGAGCCGCCGGACGCCGAGCTGCCCGGGAAGGTGTCGGGGACCGTTCCGGCGCCGGGTGTCGCCCGGCCGCCCGCGGTGGGCGACGGCGAGACGGGGACGAACCCCGGGTTCGAGCCTTCGGGCAGCGGGGTGGGCAGCAGCTTGGGGATGACGGTCGGGGCGCTGCCGCCGACGTCCGGGACCGGGCTCTCCCCGGCGCTGACCGACATCGCCGGTCCGGGTCCCGCGGTGTCCTGCCGGGCCCGGTCCAGCAGCCCCACGCCGGCCGCGGCGGCCAGACCGCCCGCGGCGACGCTCGCGAGGGCGGCGGCCAGACCGAAGCTCACGGTCCGGGCGCGCCGACGGGCGGGCGCGGGCGCGGAGAGGACGTGGCCGAGGGCGACCAAGGGTTCGGGGGAGGCGTCGGCCGCGGACGGCACGGTGGCGGGACGCGCGGCGCCGCGCGCCGCTCGGTAGGCCGCCACCGCTGGCTCCTCACCGGGCAGTTCCGTACCCGGGGGTGCAGCCGCCATCGCGGCCAGGGCGTCCAGGGCGGCCCGCAGCCGGGCGGCCTCCGTCGCGGCACGCGTGTCGGCGGCGGGCCCCACAGGTTCCGTCGGTCCGCCGCGCAGGAATGCTTCCGCCGCGGCCTCGTCCAGCCACCTGTCGCGCTCGTCGGCCATCACATGTCCTTCTGCGTCCGCCAACGTGAATGCGTCACACCGGTTTGTTCTGCGTAACTGCCGCCCCTGCCACGCTGTGCGGGTACGGCGTCGAGATCCCTCCCGCCCCCGCCGTCCCACGCATGGCCACCGGCATTATGGCCGACCGCGCCGCCCGCCTTGGACCCGGTGCCCTGACCTGCCTCGAAGCCGCCGTCCGCGCCCTGCGCGGCGAGCAGTTCCGCCAGCTTCTTCAGACCGCGGTGCGCGGCGGTGCGTACGGCGCCGGGCCGCTTGCCCAGGGTCTCGGCCGCGCTCTTGGCGTCCAGGCCGACCACGACCCGCAGGACGACGGCCTCGGCCTGGTCCTGGGGCAGCTGGGCTATGAGCGCCATGGTGCGCCCGGTGTCGAGGGACTCCATCGCCGCGCCGGCCGTGTCGCACTCGGCGGCCCAGCCGGTGAGCTCGGTGTCGTCGCCGCCGATGGCGGGGCGGCGGCCGCGCATGCGTATGTGGTCGAGGGCCCGGTTCCGGGCGATGCGAGCGGCCCAGCCGCGGAAGCGGTCGGCGTCGCCGGTGAAGGAGTCGAGGTCGCGGGCTATCTGCAACCAGGCCTCCGAGGTCACGTCCTCGGCATCGCCGTCTCCGACGAGCGTGCGTACGTAACCGAGCAGGCGTGGGTGCACAGCACGGTACACAGCACGGAACGCGTTCTCGTCGCCGTCCTGTGCCGCGAGCACCGCGGCGGTCAGCTCCGCGTCGTCCCCCAGCAAAGTCCCCAACCTGTCCTGTACGTGTGGCGCAAATCAGCACGTTACGGCTTTCAAGCACCTCTCGTCCACGAGTGATACAACGCGCAACCAATCCTGCGCGGAGCGAGGTGTGACACAAAACGCACCCCCGGCGCTGACAGGGGTACGGGCTTGTCGCACGAGCCCGTGACGGATGGCGGCCGGGGCCTCTCCTGTGGGGGGTGGCGGCCTCGGTCGCCCTCCCCCTTTCGGGCATCCCACCATGCCCGCCCGGCGCGCCCACGTCATCCTTTCGGCTCACTTCCGGGTGAAATCCCCGCACGGGTACGACACACCCTGCCCTGCGTCGATAGCGTTGCAGCACACCCGCGCCACGCCCCGAGGAGCCCCCCGCTGTCCAGCCATCTTCCGGCACAGGCCCGCGGCTGCTCCGACCCGTCCCACGGCCCCGGACTGACGCGGTTCAACACGCTGTCCCCCGAGGCCGCCCGGGCGGTCCTCCTGCACTGCTGCGGCAGCCGCCGCTGGGCGCACCGGATGGCGGCGCACCGCCCCTACCCGGACCCGGCCGCCCTGCTCGCCGCCGCGGACGAGGCCTCGTACGACCTGTCGCAGTCCGACCTGACCGAGGCGCTGGCGGCGGAGCACTCGGCCGAGCTGGACCACGGGGCGCCGTACGCCGCGCTGCTGGCCCTCGACGCGGCCCATGCGGAGTACGAACGGAAGTTCGGCCACGGCTTCGTGATCTGCCTGGACGGCCACCCGCAGGAGGAGCAGGCCGACCAGCTCCTGGGGGCCATCCGGCGGCGGATGGGGCACGAGGTGGACGAGGAACGCTCGATCTCCGCGGACGAGCTGCGGCGTGTCGCGCAGTCCCGGCTGCTGGATCTGACGCGCTGGCTGGCCCGCTCCGAGGGGGCATCTATGGCTGAAATCGGGCTATTCGCCCCTGTGGGATAGCCCGTACGTGCCTGTTTGATCACACAGCCGGACCCCGGGCGAGGGAACCGACAAGTCGTCGCTACGATGTCCGGGGCCGGTGGACCGTACCCGGCCGGGCCCGACCGACAAAGAAGCCGGCTGGCCCCCGCCCCGCTTCCGGAGGGTTTTCCGTGCCGGCTGGAACGTTGTACCGCGGCCGGGAAGGAATGTGGTCCTGGGTGGCTCATCGAGTCACCGGCGTCCTCATCTTCTTCTTCCTGTTCGTACACGTCCTCGACACCGCTCTCGTCCGCGTCTCTCCCGAGGCGTACGACGATGTCGTGGCCACCTATAAGACTCCGATCGTCGCGCTGCTGGAGTACGGCCTCGTCGCCGCCATCCTGTTCCACGCGCTCAACGGTCTCCGTGTCATCGCCGTGGACTTCTGGTCCAAGGGCCCGCGCCACCAGAAGACGATGCTCTGGTGGGTCGTGGGCATCTGGGTCGTGCTGATGGTCGGGGCCCTCTACCCCGTGCTCGGCCACGCCTACCTCGAACTGTTCGGGAAGTGACGCGCATGTCCTCTGACACTTCTTCCGCCAAGGTCATCGGCGACGTGGAGGGCGTTTCCCTCTACGACGTCGACAACCCCGCGCCGTACATCGAGGCCCCGCGCAAGCGCACGGGCAAGACGCCCCGCTCGACGCGCGGCAACTTCGAGATGGTCGCGTGGCTCTTCATGCGCCTCTCGGGCATCGTGCTCGTCGTCCTCGTCATCGGCCACCTGCTGATCCAGCTGGTGCTCGACGGCGGCGTCTCCAAGATCGGCTTCGCCTTCGTGGCCGGCCGCTGGGCGTCCCCGTTCTGGCAGGTCTGGGACCTGCTGATGCTGTGGCTGGCCATGCTGCACGGCGCCAACGGCCTGCGTACCGTCATCAACGACTACGCGGAGCGTGCCAACACGCGGCTGTGGCTGAAGGGCCTGCTCTACACCGCCACGGTGTTCACCATCCTTCTGGGCACGCTGGTGATCTTCACCTTCGACCCGAACATCCGCTAGGCAACGGGGCTGAGGCGAAACCAATGAAGATCCACAAGTACGACACCGTCATCGTCGGCGCCGGTGGCGCGGGCATGCGCGCCGCCATCGAGTCGACGAAGCGCAGCCGCACCGCGGTGCTGACGAAGCTCTACCCCACCCGCTCCCACACGGGCGCGGCGCAGGGCGGCATGGCCGCCGCGCTGGCGAACGTGGAGGAGGACAACTGGGAGTGGCACACCTTCGACACGGTCAAGGGCGGTGACTACCTGGTCGACCAGGACGCCGCCGAGATCCTGGCGAAGGAGGCCATCGACGCGGTCCTCGACCTGGAGAAGATGGGCCTGCCGTTCAACCGCACCCCGGACGGCACCATCGACCAGCGCCGATTCGGCGGTCACTCCCGCAACCACGGTGAGGCGCCGGTCCGCCGGTCCTGCTACGCCGCGGACCGCACCGGTCACATGATCCTCCAGACGCTGTACCAGAACTGCGTCAAGGAGGGCGTGGAGTTCTTCAACGAGTTCTACGTCCTGGACCAGCTCCTGGTCGAGGAGGACGGCGTCAAGAAGTCGGCCGGTGTGGTCGCGTACGAGCTCGCCACCGGCGAGATCCACGTGTTCCAGGCCAAGGCCGTCATCTACGCCTCCGGCGGCACCGGCAAGTTCTTCAAGGTGACCTCCAACGCGCACACCCTCACGGGTGACGGCCAGGCGGCCTGCTACCGCCGCGGCCTGCCGCTGGAGGACATGGAGTTCTTCCAGTTCCACCCGACGGGCATCTGGCGCATGGGCATCCTGCTGACGGAGGGCGCCCGCGGTGAGGGCGGCATCCTCCGCAACAAGGACGGCGAGCGCTTCATGGAGAAGTACGCGCCGGTCATGAAGGACCTCGCGTCCCGTGACGTCGTCTCGCGCTCCATCTACACCGAGATCCGTGAGGGCCGCGGCTGCGGTCCGGCCGGTGACCACGTGTACCTGGACCTCACCCACCTGCCGCCGGAGCAGCTCGACGCGAAGCTCCCGGACATCACCGAGTTCGCGCGCACCTACCTGGGCATCGAGCCGTACACGGACCCGATCCCGATCCAGCCCACCGCGCACTACGCCATGGGCGGCATCCCGACCAACGTCGAGGGTGAGGTCCTGGCGGACAACACCACCGTCGTCCCGGGCCTGTACGCGGCCGGCGAGGTCGCCTGCGTGTCGGTGCACGGCGCGAACCGCCTGGGCACCAACTCGCTGCTGGACATCAACGTCTTCGGCAAGCGCTCCGGCATCGCCGCGGCCAAGTACTCGCAGGAGAACGACTTCGTCGAGCTCCCCGAGAACCCGGCGCAGCAGGTGTCGGACCTCGTCGAGCGCCTGCGCAACTCCACGGGCAAGGAGCGGGTCGCCGAGCTGCGCCTGGAGCTCCAGGAGACGATGGACGCGAACGTGATGGTGTTCCGCACGGAGCAGACCATCAAGACCGCGGTCGAGAAGATCGCGGAGCTGCGCGAGCGCTACAAGAACGTGTCCGTCCAGGACAAGGGCAAGCGCTTCAACACGGACCTGCTGGAGGCCATCGAGCTGGGCAACCTGCTCGACCTGGCCGAGGTCATGGCCGTGTCCGCCCTGGCGCGCAAGGAGTCCCGCGGTGGTCACTACCGCGAGGACTACCCCAACCGCGACGACGTCAACTTCATGCGCCACACCATGGCGTACCGCGAGGTCGGAGCCGACGGCTCGGACTCGGTCCGGCTCGACTACAAGCCGGTCGTCACGACCCGCTACCAGCCGATGGAGCGTAAGTACTGATGGCTACCCCCACCCTGGACAAGATGGAAGAGGCGGCTGCGGCCTCCCCGTACATCACGGTCACCTTCCGGATCCGCCGCTTCAACCCCGAGATCTCGGACGAGTCGCAGTGGCAGGACTTCCAGATCGAGATCGACCCGAAGGAGCGCGTGCTCGACGGTCTCCACAAGATCAAGTGGGACCTGGACGGCACGCTCACCTTCCGCCGCTCGTGCGCGCACGGCATCTGCGGCTCGGACGCGATGCGGATCAACGGCAAGAACAGGCTCGCCTGCAAGACGCTGATCAAGGACATCAACCCCGAGAAGCCGATCACCGTCGAGGCCATCAAGGGCCTCACGGTGATGAAGGACCTCGTGGTCGACATGGAGCCCTTCTTCCAGGCGTACCGGGACGTCATGCCGTTCCTGGTCACCAAGGGCAACGAGCCGACGCGCGAGCGCCTGCAGTCCGCCGAGGACCGCGAGCGCTTCGACGACACCACCAAGTGCATCCTGTGCGCCGCGTGCACGTCCTCGTGCCCGGTGTTCTGGAACGACGGCCAGTACTTCGGCCCGGCGGCGATCGTCAACGCGCACCGCTTCATCTTCGACTCGCGTGACGAGGCCGGCGAGCAGCGGCTGGAGATCCTGAACGACAAGGACGGCGTGTGGCGCTGCCGCACGACCTTCAACTGCACCGACGCGTGCCCGCGCGGCATCGAGGTCACCAAGGCGATCCAGGAAGTCAAGCGTGCGCTGATCACGCGCCGCTTCTGACCTCCCGGTCCCTGCCTGCACGAGGGCCCCGTCCCCGGTTCACCCCGGGGGCGGGGCCCTCGTGCGTCACCGGCGGTTCAGCTGGCTGGTGATCGTCGGGTCGGTGATCTCCGTGTCCTTCGCGAGGAGCATCGCCTTGGAGAGGATGACGGCCAGCGTCCGGTCCCCCTCGAAGGGCAGGTAGCCGGGGTCGGCGCCGGCCGCGCCCGCGCCGCCGGGCACGATGCACAGGTACTGGTCGTTCGGCGACATCAGGATGTTCCCCGAGCCGAGGTGGATCTTGTACGTGTGCAGCTCGCCGCGGACGTGGAGGAAGCGGCCCTCCACCGTGCAGCGGTCCGCGACGGCCAGGCGCGGCACCAGCCGCTCCAGCAGCGCCCGCCGGGTCTCCGCGCTCTGGCCCAGTTCGCCGAAGCCGTACGAGGTCCAGTAGTCCCGGAAGCGGCCCCCGGGCCCGCCGTCGGACCAGGACGGGTCGTTGCCGATGCTGGCCACGCCCACGAACAGGTCCACGTCGCGCAGGACCTCGCTCAGCACCAGCTCGGGTATCTGCGTGAGCGGCAGCGGGGCGACCCTGCGGCGCCGGCCCTCCGCGGGCCCCATCGCATACCCGCCGCCGTACGTGCTCGCCCAGTTCTGCGGGGCGTCGATCGGGTAGAACCGCACCTGGTCGGTGCGCAGCCGCAGGTAGGTCCCCGAGTCGGTGGTGTCGATCCCGTACTCGTGCCCCTCGCCCTCGATCCAGTACTCGGCCCGCAGCCCCCACTGGGGCAGCTCACGGGTGGCGGGCGGGACGGAGTCGTCGACGCACAGGCGGAGCCTGTTGTGCCATCCGCGCGCCGAGGTCAGCGAGTTGAACTGGTGCTGGCGCAGGACGTGCGCGGCGAACCGGTTGGAGTACGTCCGCGTCCTGCGTTCGGCGTCGGTCAGCAGGTACACCTCGCGGTGGGCCTGCTTGAAGGGCTGGGTCACGGTGTGCCGCTCCAGCCACTCCCGCCAGGCCAGCACCTCGGCGGGCTCCCGGCCGACGGGGTGCCACAGCTCGACGGCGGCGCCCTCGGTGACGGTGGCGCCCGCGAGGGTGCGCAGTGCCCCGTCGGCGAAGCAGACGGGCGTCCCGTCCACGGTCCAGATCAGCCGCCGGGCCAGGGTGCCGACCAGCGGGTGGTCGAGGTACCGCGCGCGCCACTGCCCGTACGCCCAGCGGCGGCGGGCGAGGAACTGCCGGTCCAGCCGCTCCGCCTGCGCCGACAGGGACTTCTCCATGTCCTTGACCAGGCCCTTGAGCTCCCTGAGCTCCTCGGGATGGTCCCGCCGCACGGTGGAGGGTACGGTCTTGACCTGCTTCCCGGCGGCGTTGCGCCACAGCAGGGCGGCCCGGTTCCCGGACACCCGGAGCTCCGCGGCGGCCTCCCCGAAGCCGAAAGAGGCCTTCCCGACCTCCGTGAGCCCGTACGCGGGGACGGCCAGCTCCTCGATCTCCTCACGGCTCAGCCCGAGCGCGCCGGCCCGCGCCTGAAGCGCCGCATCGATGAGCTTGAGGGTGCCCTTGTACGTGACCCGGGTGCCCAGCCGGGCCAGCTCGGCGAGGGCCGCCTCCCCGTCGGCCCGGGCCAGGGCTCCCACCGCGGCGTTGGCGACCTTGGGGTTGCGGGGGCCCATCCCGGCGGCCTTGCGCAGCGAGGTCTCCACCAGCGCACCCAGGGCGCGTGCCGTGCCGGGGTGCACCGGGAGCAGGGACAGCGTCCAGACCAGGCCGCGCAGGGCGTTGGCGTTGTAGGGGTCGAAGGCGGCGTTGACCTCCGGCTCGTGCGCGGCCCGCTCCAGCTCGATGGTGCGGGGCCGTCCCACGAGGGCGAGCAGCGGCAGCAGGGCCTCGCGCACGGCCTCCGCGCCGAGGTCCTCCACGAGCGCCAGGCAGCGCTTCTGCCAGGCGGCGGAGGGCTTGGCGGCCCGGGCGGTCAGTGCGTGGGCGAGCAGTTCACGCAGCCGCCCGTCCTCCATGGCCCGCTCCGCCCACGCCTCGCCGACGTTGAGCACGGGTTCGGCGAAGCCCGCGGCGAACCGGACGAGTTCCTGGTCGCTGTAGGTGCTCACGGCGGTGCGCCGGACGGTCGCGATGACGGCGGGGGAGATCGCGCGGCCGGCGGCGGCCTCGGCCCTCACCAGGGACTCGCAGCGGTCGACGTACCAGAAGGAATGGGCGCGGCCCAGGACTTCGAGCTGTGCGGCCCGCTCTTCGGCCAGCGGCAGGTCGTCCAGGCCGTGTCCGACCAGCGCGGTCAGGGTGAGCAGCCTGACGCGGACCGGATGGGTGTCGCCCCCGTGCCGGTGGCGGTCGGCGAACGCCTCGACCACGCGGCGGCGGTCCTCGGGCGCCAGCTCCTGCATCTCGGCGAGCCGCGCCGTGACCGACGGGTGGTGGAGGGAGGAGTCGGCCACCCTGCGGACCAGCCGGTCCGCCATGACCTTGATCTTGACGTCGTCCATCGTCAGCCGCCCACCAGCGCGACGAGCTTGAGGAAGGTGACCTCGACGCCGAGCGGGAGGGATACCTCCTCGTCCAGCCCGGTGATCTGGCGGTCCCCCACCAGGACCAGGAAGCCGTTGCGTTCGAAGGCCCGCAGCGCCAGCTCGGTCTGCTTCTCCGGGTCGATGCGGCGCGGCGTCCGCAGCGCGTACCCGTTGAGGGTGCGCTCGGCGCCCTCCGGCTGCACCAGCGCCTGGAACACCTCGGGCCGCTTCGCGTGGTACTCCGCGACCTCCTGGAACACCCTGCGCCGGATCAGCTCGCGCAACGCGAGCCGCTCCTCGGCGATCTCGAGTCCCCAGCCGTCGCCACGGCCTCCGGCGGTCGTCTCGTCGACGAAGGTCACCATTCCCATGCCCGAACCGTAGGGGCGGGCACTGACAACGGCCCCGGACGGCCTCGGGGATGCGTCTGGGCCGGGTGCGGGGCTCCCCCCATGGCCGGTGGATCTTCCGCGGCACAGACTGGCGGGCATGACGAACTCCGCGAACCCCTCCGCACGCACAGCCCGTTGGACCACCCCGGTCCCCTCCGGGCGCCGTCGTGGCGGCGCTCGCCGCCGGCGCCCTGCCGGCCTCGGCCCAGCCCGTGCGGCCGCCGGGGACGGCCCGGGCCGCGGATCCCGGCCCGGGGCCGTCCCCGGGCCGGCACTGGCGGACGCCCGGGAGATCGAGCCGTGGGCCTGGGGCGGAGGGCGGCATGTTCCCCCACGCCCCCGACCTGGAGGGGTTCATGACGAACGTGATGCGCGGCCACCTGCTCAGGCCCGCCCAGCAGCGGCAGCTGTGCACGATGCCCCCGCTCTCGGAGGGCGCCAGGGACCGTTTCAGCAGGGGCGGGCTGATGCGCGCCGAGGCGGACGGCACCGTCGTGTGGGGCAAGACCGGCTCCATGGGCGCCTCGGCCAGAGGGGTGTCCGCCACCGAGGGCGGTCGCCGGACCGTCGTCCACTCCCTCCTCCCGGCGCGCAGGGACGGGGAGTTGCTGCGTAGGCACATCGAACGTCTGCTGGCCGCCTCCCTCTGAGCGGGGAACCCGGGCCGCGGGACCCGGGGTACAGGGCGGGGGTGCCTGTGGAAGGATCGGCCGCATGAGTGAGCAGCAGCCGAACCCGTACGCGAGCGACCCCGCCGGTCAGGGCGGCCAGCCCGGCGCACCCGGTCAGGACGACTACAAATGGGGCCCCGGCGAGGCCAGTTACGGATACCCCCAGCCGTACCCGGCGGCGCCGGCCTACCAGCCGACCATCGGCGGCGCGGGCATGCCGTCGCCCGCCGGGTACTCCGCGGCCCCGGCCGGCGGCGCCGGCTTCGCCCTCGGCGACATCACCGTCGCCGGCGACCAGATCATCACCCCGTCGGGCACGATGCCGCTGAGGGGCGCGATGTGGAACGCGACCGACTTCTCGCGCACCGAGGAGAAGATCCCGCCCCACGCGATCGTGCTGGCGATCGTCTTCTTCCTCTTCTGCCTGCTCGGCCTGCTCTTCCTCCTGATGAAGGAGAAGACCACCACCGGCTACATCCAGGTCACGGTGACCAGCGGCGGCCGTCACCACTCCACGATGATCCCGGCGGTGGACGCGAACACCTTCCACTGGGTGATGTCGCAGCTGGGCCACGCGCGGGCGCTCAGCATGTGAGCCCCCGGTACGACGCATGCGGGCCCCGGCCGTTCGGCCGGGGCCCGCATGCGTTTTCCGGGGCGGCGGGCGCACGCGGCCGTTCGCTTGAACTTGTTCAAAAAAGGCTCTAGAGTCATCGACGTCAGAGCATTTGAACACGTTCAAAGGGGCTGGGGCAATGGACCTCACCGTGGTCACGTACGTCATCTACCTGCTCATCAGCATCGGCCTCACGGTCTGGGTGGCCCGCACGCTCAGCCGCAACGGCCGCGTCTTCATCGGGGACGTCCTCCACGGCAACGAGAAGCTCGCCGACGCCGTCAACCAGCTCCTCGTGGTCGGGTTCTACCTCGTCAACATCGGCTTCGTGACCCTCTACCTCCGCTCGACCGAGGAGGTCGACACCGCCCGCGCCCTCTTCGAGGCGCTCTCGGTCAAGCTCGGCGTCGTCCTGCTGGTCCTGGGCGTCATGCACCTCGGCAACGTGTGGGCACTGAACCGGATGCGCCGCCGCGGGATCATGGAGCGCCAGCAGACCCCGCCCGTCCCCCCGCAGGGGTGGACCGCGCCGGTCGGGGCCTGAGCCATGGCACACACCGGGGCCGTGCGGCACCTGACCGTCCTCTACGACGCCGACTGCCCGCTCTGCGGGCACATCCGGCACTGGCTGCTGGCGCAGCGGCTGCTCCTGCCGATCACCCTGGTCCCCGCCGCGTCCTGGGAGGCGCGGCGGCGGTTCCCCCGGCTCGACCACGCCTCGACGCTCCGCGAGATCACCGTCGTCGGGAACTCCGGACAGGTGTGGACCGGGACCGACGCCTTCATCGTCTGCCTGTGGGCCCTGGCCGAACACCGGCCGAAGGCGAACTGGCTGGCGACGCCGGCCGGCCGCCCGTTCGCCCGGGCCGCGATGTTCACGGCCTCCGCGTGGCGACAGGCCGTGCGCACCGAAGGGTCGCCCGAGGCCGTCGAGGGACCGGCCTGTGACGACGCGTGCTCCGTCCCCCGATAGGCTCGTGCACCGTGACTGAACAGAAGGCCCCCAAGAGCGAGCAGACCCGCACGCTCATCCTCGAAACCGCGCTCCGCCTCTTCCAGGAGCGCGGCTTCGACAAGACGACCATGCGGGGCATCGCGAAGGAAGCCGGTGTCTCGGTCGGCAACGCCTACTACTACTTCGAGTCGAAGGAACACCTGGTCCAGGGCTTCTACGACCGGATCAGCGCCGCCCACCAGGCGGCGGTCCGGCCCATCCTGGACAACGAGACCGATCTGCAGAAGCGGCTCGCGGGCGTGCTGACGAGCTGGCTGGACATCGGCGCCCCGTACCACGAGTTCGCCTCGCAGTTCTTCAAGAACGCGGCGGACCCCGAGAGCCCCCTCAGCCCCTTCTCACCGGAGTCGGAACCGGCGCGCAAGGCCGCGATCGACATCCACCGCGAGGTGCTGGCGGGTGCGAAGACCAAGGTGCCGGCCGAACTGGCCGACGTGCTGCCGGAGCTGATGTGGCTCTCGCAGATGGGCCTGGTCCTCTACTGGGTCTTCGACCGCTCCCCGAACAGCGAGAAGTCGCGCCGGCTCGCCGAGCGCGGCGCGCAGCTCACCACGCGGGGCATCGTGCTGGCCCGCTTCCGCGTGCTGCGGCCGCTGGTGCGCGAGGTCCACGAGCTGTTCGCGGACTTCCTGCCGGGCATGGCCCAGACGGCGGCGGGCCGGCGCAAGGCGTCCGACCCGCACCCGGAGCCGGACGGGGCCGGGAAGGCCTGAGGCCCGGGGGCCCGGAGGCCTAGAGCCAGTTGAGCTCCCACAGACGCCAGACACCGGTGCCGTCGGACAGGTACTGACCACCGGTGACGGCCTCGCGGGACATCACGTAGTCCTTCTTCTGCCAGATCGGCACCATCGGGGCCTGCTGGGCGACCGCCTTCTGCAGCTCCCTGAAGTCGGCGGCCGCGTCGGAGCGCTCCGAGTGGGACTGGGTACGGGTGATCAGCTCGTCGACGCGCTTGTCGGAGAAGCCGTTGTTCATGGAGGAGCCGGCGCCGACGAGCGGGGCGATGAAGTTGTCCGCGTCCGGGAAGTCCGCGATCCACCCGATCGTGTAGGCGTCGAACTCGCCCGCCGCGTAAGCCTTCTGGAAGTCGTTCCACTCCTCGACCGGCTTGAGCGTCACCCGGAACAGCCCGGTGTCCTCAAGCTGCCGCTTGATCTCCTCGGCCTCGGGCATGTTCGCGCCGCGCACGTTCACACCGAGCCTGAGCTGCACGGGACCGTTGATCCCGGCCTCCTTGAAGAGCTTCTTGGCGGTGGCCCCGTTGGGCGCGGGATAGGTGTCGAAGAACGGCGTGCTGTGGCCGGCGACGCCCGCCGGGACCAGGGAGTACAGCGGGGTGACGGTGCCCCGGTAGACGTCGCCGGCGACCTTGGCGCGGTCCAGGACGGCGGCGACGGCCTGGCGGACGGCGAGCGGGGCGGCGGCGGAGCCGGGGCGGACGTTGAAGACGACGGAACGGATCTCGCTGCCGCCGGAGGCCTGGTAGCGGGTGTCCTTCATGCCCGGGTTGAGGCCGGCGAGCACCTCCGGGGGCATCTCCCGGTGGGCGACCTCGATCTGGCGGCCCTTCCAGGCCTGGTCGAGCTGCTGGGAGTCCTTGAAGTACCTGACGGTGACCGCCGCGCGGGCGGGCTTGCCCTGTCCCTTGTACGAGGCGTTGGGCTTGAGCTCGGCGCTCGTACCGGCCTTGTACGCGCTCAGCGTGTACGGGCCGGAGCCGTCGGCCTTGCCGTCCTCGCGCAGGGACTTCGCCGGGTACCTGTCCTTGTCGACGATCGAGCCGGCACCCGTCGCGATCTTGAAGGGGAAGGTGGCGTCACCGGCGGACAGGTTGAAGGTGACCGTGCGGCCTTCGGCCCTGACCGACTCCAGGGTGTTGAGGAGCGGGGCCGGCCCCTGGTCGGAGTTGATCGCCTTGATGCGGTCGAAGGAGTGCTTGACGTCCTCTGCGGTGATCGCGCGCCCCCCGGCGAACGTCACGTCGGGGCGCAGCTCGCACTGGTACGTGGTGAGCTTCTGGCCGACGAACCCGCAGGAGGCGGCGGCGTCCGGCACGGGGGCGTCGGAACCGGGCTTGACGGTCAGCAGCGATTGGTAGACGTTGCTGAACAGGGCCCAGGAGCCCGCGTCGTACGCCCCGGCGGGGTCGAGGGAGGACACCACGTCACTGGTCCCGACGCGGATGGCACCGCGGCTCCCGCCGCCCTCGGGCAGCAACTGCCAGACGCCGACGCCGGCCACGCCGAGGACCAGCCCGGCCGCGATGATCTTCCAGCGGACAGACCGCATCCCGTGAACCCCGCCCCTTGTCCCGGAGACAGCGACCCGCTGTCCGATTACCGGATATCCCATCACGGAATATCAGCCACCGGAAGATCGGTTCGCAGAGCGGCAGTTGACGGTCGGTGCGGGTCAGGCCTGGTATGAGGCGAGTTCGACGACCGTGATGTCGGACGGTGCGCCCACCCGGACCGGCGGGCCCCAGGCCCCCGCCCCGCGGGACACGTAGAGCTGGGTGTCGCCGTAGCGCTCCAGGCCGGCGACGGTGGGGTTGGCGAGCTCGGCGAGGTACTCGCCCGGCCAGAGCTGGCCGCCGTGGGTGTGGCCGGAGAGCTGCAGGTCGACGCCGTGCTTGACGGCGTCGTGGATGACCACCGGCTGGTGGGCGAGGAGTACGGCGGCCCGCGACCGGTCGCGGTCGCCGAGGGCGGCCCGGAAGTCGGGGCCGCTCCCCTCCCGCTCGCCCTGGATGTCGTTGACGCCGGCCAGGTCGAAGTGCGGCAGGGCGCGCCGGGCGTTCTCCAGGGGGGTCAGGCCGAGCTCGCGGACGTGCTCGACCCACTGCTCGGCGCCGGAGAAGTACTCGTGGTTGCCGGTGACGAAGAAGGAGCCGTGGCGGGCGGTCAGCCCGCGCAGCGGCTCCGCGGCCGGTCCCAGGTCGGGGACGCTGCCGTCGACGAGGTCGCCGACGATGGCGATGAGGTCGGGCTGGGTGCGGTTGACGGTGTCGACGATGCGCTGGGCGTGGGCGCGGCCGAGCACCGGGCCGAGGTGGACGTCGCTGACGACGGCGATCCGGAAGCCGTGCGCCGCGCGCGGCAGTTTGGCCAGGGGGACCTGGACCCGCCGCACGCTCGGCCCGCGCAGCACTCCGTACGCGCCGTGCCCGACGGTGCCGACGGCGACGGCGGCGGCCGCCCCGCCCACCGCGCGCGCGACGAAGGTGCGGCGGGTGAGGCCGCCGCCCGGCGCCGCGGCGGCCGGTTCCGCGGGCGCGCCGTCCGCGGCGAGCACCGCGCCGGGCTCCGTAGCCGTACCCGCCCCGGTGTCGGCGGCTGCGGACGGCGTCGGCGCCGCCGCGGCCGCGGGCATGCCCGTCCCGGTGGCGGATTGCTCCGCCGGAGGTCCGGCTGTCGCCCCGGAGGGGTCGCGGTGGGCCAGACGGCGGAGCAACAGCGCGCGGATCGGCTCCGCGACCAGCATCGTCAGGGTCAGGTACAGGAGCACCGCGAGCCACAGGTACCCCGGCCAGGACACCGTCTGCTGCAGCCAGAAGGGGGCCCCGGCGCGGCCCGCGGTCAGGGCGGCCACGGACAGGAGGGGCAGGGCGATGGTCAACGCGGTGCCGATGCGGCGGGGCAGGCCGCCGGGGGCGGTGGTGTCACGGACCAGGCGGACCCACAGCCAGCGGTGCACCCCGACGAGCAGGGCGCAGACGGCCAGTGCGACCAGCGCGAAGACCAGGACCGTCATGCCGCACCGTCCTCGGCACCCGGGCGTGACGCACGTCGCAGGGCCAGGACCCCGCGCAACCCGATCACACCGACCGCCGTCCCCAGGAGAAAGGACGTCACGGCGAGCGTCAGGTGGACCCAGAAGTAGGCAGTGGGGTCGCCCGCCGTGTCGAAGGCCAGGCCACTGCCGTTCTTCCACAGGTTCCGGACGAAAGACACCCAGATGAACCAGGTCCACACTCCGAAGGCGAGCAGGAACCAGGAGGCGGCACGGCTGAGTTTCATGTCCTCAGTATCGGTTTCGTCCCCGGGACGGACGCGCCGGGGTGGGCTGTCCCGGCGTTGGTTGCCACGAAATGGCCGGTCCGCGACGCCATCCAGCTCATCGGGATGTACTTTCACCTGCGTGTCTGCCAAGACGACCGCTCTGACGGTCCTTACCGCCGCGTTGCTGGTGCCCACCATGCTGGTGGTGCCCGCACACGCCGTGCCGACCCCGCCGGCCGACGGGAAGGGCGGGCCGGCCAAGGCGCCGGCTGCTCCCGCGCCGCCCGCGTCGATGTCCACGGTCGGCGGATCCCTGCTCGGCCAGCCGGGTACGCAGGTGAACCTGCTGCCGGGCGCGCCCGCCCTGCCGACGAACCTCACCGGCCGGTCGTGGATCGTGGCGGACGCCGAGTCCGGCGAGGTCCTGGCGGCGTACAACGCGCACTGGCGGCTGCCGCCGGCCTCCACGATGAAGATGCTCTTCGCGGACACCCTGCTGCCGGGCCTGCCCAAGGAGCAGGTGCACAAGGTCACCGACGCGGACATGGACGGCGTGGGCCCGGGCAGCAGTCTGGTCGGGGTCAAGGAGGATCACGAGTACTCCGTCCACGACCTGTGGCTCGGGGTGTTCCTGCGGTCGGGGAACGACGCCGTGCACGTACTTTCGGCCATGAACGGCGGCGTCGAGAAGACCGTCAAGGACATGCAGGCGCACGCGGAGGAGCTCCAGGCGCTGGACACCCATGTGGTGTCGCCCGACGGGTACGACGCCCCGGAGCAGGTGTCGAGCGCGTACGACCTCACGCTGATCGCCCGCTCCGGACTGCAGAAGCAGGACTTCCGCGAGTACTGCGGCACGGCGAGTGCGAAGTTCCCCGGCCTGCAGGAGCCCGGGAAGCCGCGGGACTACTTCGAGATCCAGAACACCAACCGGCTGATGACGGGCGCGGGCGGGATCTCCCCGTACAAGGGCATCGCCGGGGTGAAGAACGGCAACACGACCATGGCCGGCTCCACCTTCACGGGGGCGGCGCAGCAGGGCTCCCGGAAGCTGCTGGTCACCGTGATGAACCCGGGCGCGGGCGGCGCGAACTCGGTCTACGAGGAGACCGCCGCGCTCTTCGACTGGGGCTTCGCCGCGGCCGGGAAGGTCAAGCCGGTGGGTGAGCTGGTCCCGCCGAAGAGCGCGGACACCTCCCCGCACGGCTCGCCGGCCCAGTCGCACGAGAACAACCCGTCGGCGAACGGCATCGTCCCGGGCGGCGGTGTGGGCACCGCCCTGGGCGTCGCGGGCGGTGCGCTCGCCGTACTGGCGGGCGGCGCGTACGTGGTCAACCGCCGCTGGCCGCGCGGCAGGCGGAGCCGCGGCCGCGACGAGGAACTCGTCTAGGGGGCGTGGCCCCCCGGTCGTGGGTCCCCGCGGGCGGGGATCCACGACCTGCGCCGAGCCGTGAATTCACCCGAACGGATCCCGCCCACTCCCACCTGGGGATGCGCCGGCCTCACCGCCCGGCGGCCGGTTCCTGCCCCTGCGCCTGCCCCTGCTCGGCCGCGGGAGGCTCCCCGTCGCCGTCGTCCGCCTCGCCGTCGTCGCGGGTGGCCGTCCAGGCGGAGACGTACAGCAGCAGCTTCGCCATGAAGTTGATCCAGAGCAGCAGGGCGATCGGTACGCCGAAGGCCCCGTACATGCTCTTCGAGGCCACCTCCCGCATGTAGCCGCTGAGCAGCAGCTTCAGCAGCTCGAATCCGGCCGCGCCGATCAGCGCGGCCTGGATCAGGCGGCCCCGCGGCGGTTCGACCCCCGGGAGCAGGGTCAGGAGGTAGAGCAGCACCAGGAAGGCGGCGACCACGCCGACCAGGAAGGCGAAGACGCGCAACAGCACGCCGCCGGCCCCTTCGCCGGGGATGCCCAGCCAGTCGGCCGCCTTGCCGACCGCGCTCGACCCGAGGATCGAGGCCGCCGCGGAGAGCAGGCCCACCGCGCCGAGGCCGAGCAGGACGAGCCCGTCCTTGCCCTTGCGGACGATCGGGTTCCCGTCGTCCTCGTCGTCCTTGTCCCACACCGCGCGCAGACAGTCCCGCATCGAGCCCACCCAGCCGATGCCGGTGAAGAGGAGCAGGGCGCCGGCGACGAGGCCGATCGTGGCCGCGTTCGCGACGAGTCCCTCGATGTTGAGCTGGTCGGAGATGCCGGGGACCTGTTCGGAGAGGGTCTTCTCCAGCTGGTCCAGCTGCTGCTCGCTGAGCAGTGCCGCGCCGACGGCCGCGGCCACGGCGATCAGGGGGAAGAGCGCGAGGAAGCTGATGAAGGTGATCGCGGCGGCGAGCCGCGTCCAGTGCACGCGGTCGAGGCGTTCGTACGAGCGCCACGCGTGGGTCCGCATCAGACGGCCCGCCAGCGGCCCGACCACCGGGAGTTTCGTCAGCCAGTCCATGGGGTCACCGTAAATGAGGCGCCGGAAATAGCCCGGATTGTCGCTTTCAGGGACTACGGTCGTCGATTGTGACTTTTCGCCCAGCGCCCTCGACGGGGCGTCCGTTCCACACCCTGGTCCTGCGAAGGCTGAGGTTCCGCGCCCGGCGCACCGCCCGGCTGACCCTGCGCCCGCTCCGTCAGGAAGGCCGTACGGTCGCCCCGGCCGCCTCGGCCGTCTGGTCGACCGGGGAGCCCGGCTGCGCCGGAACGCCTATGGGCCCGCTCCCGAAAGGGTATTCGCGCAGCTTGCGCCAGACCCCGTCGGAGCCCTGCTCGTAGAGCGCGAACCCGTCGCAGACCCATTCGGCCACGTAGTCGGCCAGCGTCGTGAACGCCAGGTCCATCGCCTCTTCGGAGATCCCGTGGGCGACGGTGACGTGGGGGTGGTACGGGAAGGCCAGCTCGCGGCTGAGCGGCCCGGACGGGTCGCGGACCTCGCTCTGCAGCCGGGTGCAGCCCGCGACGCCCTCGGCGATCCGGACGAAGACGACCGGCGAGACGGGCCGGAAGGTTCCCGTCCCGCTCAGCCGCATCGGGAAGGCGGGGAAGGCGGCGGCGACCTCGGTGAGGTGGGCCCGGATCGCCGGGAGGCGGTCCGCCTCCACCTCGGTCGGCGGCACGAGGGTGACGTGCGTGGGGATGCCGTGCGCGGCGGCGTCCCCGAAGCCCGCGCGCAGCTCCTGGAGCTGGCTGCCGTAGGGCTCCGGGACCGCGATCGAAACGCCGAGCGTTACGGTCCCCACGTGTCTCTCCTCCGCTTGCCTTGTGGACCCTGCCGCCCCAGTGTGGGGCCACGACCCCACTTCGTGCCAGAGCGGTCTTTCCGTAGTTGCGTTCGTCAGTGCTTGGCGGGCAGCAGACCCAGGCGGTCGTACGCCTGCGCCAGCGTCTCCGCGGCGACCGCACGGGCCTTCTCCGCGCCCTTGGCCAGCAGGGAGTCCAGGGTCTCCGGGTCGTCCAGGTACTCCTGGGTGCGCTGCTTGAACGGTGTGACGAAATCGACCATCACGCCGGCCAGGTCCGTCTTCAGCGCGCCGTAGCCCTTGCCGACGTACTTCTCCTCCAGGGCGGGGATCGACTCGCCCGTGAGGGTGGAGTAGATCGTGAGCAGGTTGCTGACGCCGGGCTTCTTCTCGGTGTCGAAGCGGATCTCGGCCTCGGTGTCGGTGACCGCGCTCTTGATCTTCTTCTCGGTGACCTTGGGCTCGTCGAGGAGGTTGATCAGACCCTTGGGGGACGACGCCGACTTCGACATCTTGATCGCCGGGTCCTGGAGGTCGTAGATCTTCGCGACCTCCTTGACGATGTGCGCGGCGGGCAGCGTGAAGGTCTGGCCGAACCGGCTGTTGAAGCGCTCGGCGAGGTCGCGGGTCAGCTCGATGTGCTGGCGCTGGTCCTCGCCGACCGGGACGGCGTTCGCCTGGTAGAGCAGGATGTCGGCGACCTGGAGGATCGGGTACGTGAAGAGGCCGACGCTGGCGCTGTTGACGCCGCCCTTGGCGGACTTGTCCTTGAACTGGGTCATCCGGCTGGCCTCACCGAAACCGGTGATGCAGTTCATCACCCAGCCGAGCTGCGCGTGCTCGGGGACGTGGCTCTGGACGAAGAGCGTGCAGCGCTCCGGGTCCAGGCCGGCGGCGAGCAGCTGCGCGGCGGAGAGGCGGGTGTTCGCGCGCAGGTCCTTCGGATCCTGGGGCATGGTGATCGCGTGCAGGTCGACGACCATGTAGAACGCGTCGTGCGTCTCCTGGAGGGCGACGTACTGGCGGATGGCTCCGAGGTAGTTCCCGAGGTGGAACGAACCGGAGGTGGGCTGGATGCCGGAGAGCGCGCGAGGACGATCAGAAGCCATGGCCCCATTCTCTCAGGTGCGGGGCGGGCTCGTGCCCGCTGTCGGCCTGTGCCGCCCGCTGCGCGGTGCCCGTGGGCGCCGCCCACCCCCGCGCCCCGATCGCCGGCGGGGCCGGATGCGCGGCCGGGCCGGCGATCGAGGCGCGGAGGTCCGGAGGGCGGCGCCCCCGGCATGGATACCGCAGGTCAGGACAGCGCAGGTCAGGACAGCGGCAGGCCCGGGGCCGGGAAGGCGGCCATCAGGTCGGCGACCTCGGCACGGATCACCTTCAGCGCGGTCTCGTCCTGGGTCGCCGCGGCGTCGACCGCGCGCGTGATCCAGTCGGCGACCAGCGGCATGTGTTCCGTGGACAGCCCGCGGGACGTCAGCGACGGCGTGCCGATCCGGATGCCCGACGGGTCGAACGGCTTGCGCGGGTCGAACGGGACCGTGTTGTAGTTCACGACGATCCCCGCCCGGTCCAGGGCCTTGGCCGCGACCTTGCCCGGCACCTCCTTGCCCGTGAGGTCGATCAGGATCAGGTGGTTGTCCGTACCGCCCGAGACCAGGTCGAAGCCCCGCTCCAGCAGCGCCGCCGCCAGCGCCTTGGCGTTGGCGACGACCGCGTGCGCGTACCGGACGAAGGACGGCTGCGCCGCCTCGTGCAGCGCCACCGCGATACCGGCCGTCGTCTGGTTGTGCGGACCGCCCTGCAGGCCCGGGAAGACGGCCTTGTCGATCGCCTTCGCGTGCTCCTCGCGGCACATCAGCATCGCGCCGCGCGGACCGCGCAGCGTCTTGTGGGTCGTGGTGGAGATGACGTCCACGTGCCCGGCCGGGGAGGGGTGCGCGCCGCCCGCGATCAGGCCGGCGATGTGGGCGACGTCCGCGACCAGCACCGAGCCCGCCTCTCGCGCGATCTCGGCGAAGGCGGCGAAGTCGATGGTCCTCGGCAGGGCGGTGCCCCCGCAGAAGATCAGCTTGGGGCGCTCGGCGAGGGCCAGCTCGCGCACCGCGTCGTAGTCGATCAGCCCCGTGTCGGCGCGGACGCCGTACTGCACGCCGCGGAACCACGAGCCCGTCGCCGAGACGCCCCAGCCGTGCGTCAGGTGGCCGCCCATCGGCAGGGCCATGCCCATGACCGTGTCGCCGGGCTGCGCGAAGGCCAGGTACACGGCCAGGTTGGCCGGGGAGCCGGAGTACGGCTGCACGTTGGCGTGGTCCACGCCGAACAGGCCCTTGGCCCGCTCGATCGCCAGGGCCTCGACCCGGTCGATGTTCTGCTGGCCCTCGTAGTAGCGGCGGCCGGGGTAGCCCTCGCTGTACTTGTTCTGCAGCACGGTGCCGGAGGCTTCGAGGACGGCCGCGGACACGTAGTTCTCACTGGGGATCAGGCGCAGGGTCTCCGCCTGGAGGACTTCCTCCGCGGCGATGTGGGACGCCAGTTCGGGGTCGGTCGCGGACAGGGCGGGATGGCGGCTCGCGGACACGGCGGGCTCCTCCGGGGTCGATGTGATCGGTACCCCGCGAGGCCCAGGCGAGCGGCCCTGTATGCGGTCGAGCGCGCACGACTCCCCCGGAGTTGGTTCCCCGTACGCCAGTCGCCGTGCGTACCGAACACCTTAGCGGCCGCGCCGCGCAGAAGGTTTCTGCGTCCGGGATACGAGCGACGATAAGAAGGTGACGCCACCCTCGTCACCGCTTCACCGGCCAGACGGACGATCGGAGACCCCGTGTCGACAACAGCTGATGCCATCCGCTCCGCCGACGCGCACAGCGCGCACAACTACCACCCGCTGCCCGTCGTCGTCGCGTCCGCGGACGGCGCGTGGATGACCGACGTGGAGGGCCGCAGATACCTCGACATGCTCGCCGGGTACTCCGCGCTCAACTTCGGGCACGGCAACCGCCGTCTGATCGACGCCGCGCGGGCCCAGCTGGAGCGGGTGACCCTCACCTCGCGCGCCTTCCACCACGACCGCTTCGCCGACTTCTGCACCGAACTCGCCGCACTGTGCGGCAAGGAGATGGTGCTGCCCATGAACACCGGTGCGGAGGCGGTGGAGACGGCGGTGAAGACGGCCCGCAAGTGGGGCTACGAGGTCAAGGGCGTCCCCGACGGGCACGCCAAGATCGTGGTGGCCGCCGGAAACTTCCACGGCCGGACCACGACCGTCGTCTCCTTCTCGACGGACCACGACGCCCGCGACCACTTCGGCCCGTACACGCCCGGCTTCGAGATCGTCCCGTACGGGGACCTCACGGCGCTGTCGCACGCCGTCACGGAGAACACCGTGGCCGTGCTGCTGGAGCCGATCCAGGGCGAGGCCGGGGTGCTGGTGCCGCCCGCCGGGTACCTGAGCGGCGTACGGGAGCTGACCCGCGAGCGGAACGTGCTCTTCATGGCCGACGAGATCCAGTCGGGGCTCGGCCGGACCGGCCGGACCTTCGCCTGCGAGCACGAGGGGGTCGTCCCGGACGTCTACATCCTCGGCAAGGCGCTCGGCGGCGGTGTCGTGCCGGTGTCGGCGGTGGTCGCCGACCGGGACGTGCTGGGGGTGTTCGGGCCCGGCCAGCACGGCTCGACCTTCGGCGGGAACCCGCTCGCCTGCGCCGTCGCGCTGGAGGTGATCGCGATGCTGCGGACGGGCGAGTTCCAGCAGCGGGCCACCGAACTGGGCGACCACCTCCACCGCGAGCTGGGGATGCTCGTCGGCGGGGGCGCCGTGACCGCCGTGCGCGGCCGCGGACTGTGGGCGGGCGTCGACATCGACCCCTCCCGCGGTACGGGCCGGGAGATCTCCGAGAAGATGATGGAGCGGGGCGTGCTCGTGAAGGACACCCACGGGTCGACCATCCGCATCGCCCCGCCGCTGGTGATCACCAAGGAGGACCTGGACTGGGGGCTGGAGCAGCTCCGGTCGGTGCTGTCGGCGTAGCGAGCCCCCAGCGGATCCTCAGAGGATGACGTGGGGCAGGAAGCGGGCGTACTCGTCCGTGACCGGCCCCGCCGATTCGCGGATGCCGAGCCCCGCGGCCTCGTCCTCGACGACCCACGCGCCGAGCACCACCCGGTTGCCGTCGAAGTCGGGCAGCGGGGCCAGGCCCTGGAAGCAGTACCGCTCCCCCGGCTCCGGTACGAACGGCACGCCGTCCGGGCCGGGCTCGTGCAGGGTGACGCCCGCGCCCTCGCGGCCGAGGAGCGGCTTGGCCACGTAGCCCGCCGATCCGGGCTCCGCGAGCTCGCGCGGGCCGTCGAGGTAGGCCGGCAGCAGGTTCGGATGTTCCGGGAAGAGCTCCCACAGGATGGCGAGCAGGGCCTTGTTGGAGAGCAGCATCTTCCACAGCGGCTCGATCCAGCAGGTGGTGCCGGAGCCGCCGCCGTGGTCGTAGGTGCCGAGGACCTGCGGGCCGAACTCGTCCGTGGCCAGCCACTCCCACGGGTAGAGCTTGAAGCAGCTGCGGATGAAGCGCAGCTTCTCGTCCACGAACCGGCCGGACAGGCTGTCCCAGCCGATCTGCTCCACGGACAGGGCGTGGGTCTCCAGGCCGGCCTGGTCGGCGGTCTCCTGCAGGTAGGCGACCGTCATCAGGTCCTCGCCGAGCTCGTCGGTCTCGGAGTGCGCGAAGTGCAGCGGGCCGGGCGCCAGCAGCTCGGCCTGGCGGCGCCAGGCGTCGACGAGGCGCTCGTGGAGGGAGTTCCACTGGTCGGCTCCGGGGAACCGCTCCTCCATCCAGAACCACTGCGGGCTGGCCGCCTCCACCAGGGAGGTGGGGGTGTCGGCGTTGTACTCCAGCATCTTGGCCGGGCTGCCGGTGCCGTCGTAGCGCAGGTCGAAACGGCCGTACAGGGAGGGCTGTTCGGCACGGCGGCGCCAGGACTCGGCGATCAGTGCGGCGAGCCTGGGGTCGGTGATGCCGAGGTCGGCGAACCGGTCCTGCTCGACGATGTGCGCGGCGGCGGCCAGGCACATGGCGTGCAGTTCCTCGACGACGTTCTCCAGTGCCTCGACCTCGGGCAGGGAGAAGGAGTAGTACGCGCTCTCGTCCCAGTAGGGGCGCAGCGAGTCGTCGGGGTAGCGGGTGAGGGGGTAGATCAGCCCCTGCTCCTCGACCGTCTTCTGCCAGCCTGGCCGGGGCTCGATGGTGTGCCGCTGCATCGTGCGATCAGCCGCCGCTGGAGCTGGAGTGGCCGCCGATGCCGCCGCGGGTGACGGCCGACTTGTCGAAGCTGCCGCCGGTGACCTTGCCGTTGCTGACGCGGCCGCCGTAGTAGTACGCGCCGGTTCCGCCGGTCTTGCACTCCTTGCTGTTCAGGTGGTCCAGCGTGGAGCGCGACGCGCAGCGCCGGTCCGGTTCGTCGCTGCTGCCGCAGGCCACGAGGGTGGCCGCGAGCAGGCCCATGCCTCCGAGGGCGACGGCGCCCGAGCGCATGCGGCGCTGGTTGGTGCTACTGCTGTCCATGTCTGCTGTCCCCCTGGGGCCTGGCGTGGTCCCGACAGACTAGAACGGGGCCCCCGGCCGATGGAATCCGGCCGTCGTGAGATCCGTGACCTAGAGTCATTTCGTGCTGATTGGGATGCTTTGCTCGCTGGGTGCGGCGGTCTGCTTCGGTACGGCGTCCGTGCTGCAGGCCGTCGCGACGCGGGCGGTGGAGCCGGGGAGCGGGTCCGGGGTGGACGCGGCACTGTTCCTGCGGGCCGCCCGGCAGTGGCGCTATCTGCTCGGCCTCGGCCTGGACGGGGCCGGATTCGTCCTGCAGATCATCGCGCTCCGTCACGTGCCGATCTACGTGGTGGGGGCCGCGCTGGCCGCCAGTCTGGCCGTGACGGCGGTGGTCGCGTCGCGGCTGATGGCGGTGCGGTTGTCCCCGGCGGAGTGGTGCGCGGTGGGCGTGGTGTGCCTGGGGCTGCTGATGCTGGGGCTCTCCGCCGGGGAGGAGGGCAGCGGGACGGGCTCCCTGGCGCTGAAGCTGGGGCTGCTGGGGGTGGCGGTGCTGGTGCTGCTGGTCGGCGCGGTCGCCGGCGGGCTGCCGGACGGGCCGCGGGCACTGGTCCTCGGCCTGGGCTCGGGTACGGGCTTCGGCGTGGTGGAGGTGTCGGTGCGGCTCATCGACTCGCCGTGGGACGTCGCGAACCCCGCCCTGTACGCGCTCCTGCTGGGCGGGGCGGCGGGGTTCCTGCTCCTCACCTCGGCGCTGGCGCGCGGCTCGGTGACGGTCGCGACGGCCGGGCTGGTGCTCGGCGAGACGATCGGCCCGGCGGTGGTGGGCGTGGTCTGGCTCGGCGACCGCACCCGGGAGGGCCTGACGTGGCTGGCGGTGACGGGCTTCGCCGTGGCGGTGGCCGGCTCGCTGGCCCTGTCCCGCTTCGGCGAACCGACGTCGCCACCGGCCCCGGCACCACCGGCGGCGCCGCCCGCGCCGTGATTCCGGCGCGTTGCCGGGTGCGGCGCCGTTGCGGGGGCTCCGCCCCGAGCCGCCGCCACGGCGCCGCACCCGCAGGGTCATGGGAGCGAGGCGGTGAGCGCCGCAAGGGTCGGCGACCAGGCGCTGTCCGACGGGGTCCCGTAGCCGACGACCAGCGCGTCCCGCGGGGCGAGCCCGGCCTGCGGGTGCCGGAAGGCGGAGAGGCCGTGCAGGGCCAGGTCCTGCCAGGCCGCCGACTGCAGCACCGACCGCTCCGTGCCCGCCGGGAGGTCCAGCACCGCGTGCAGGCCCGCCGCGATCCCCGAGACCCCCGTGACCCGGCCGGCCACCGCCGCCACCAGCTCGTCCCGCCGCCGCCGGTAGCGCAGCCGCATCCCCCGCACGTGCCGGTCGTACGCCCCGGACACGATGAACTCCGCCAGCGTCAGCTGGTCCAGCGTGCTGGAGGTCCAGTCCGTGTACCCCTTCGCCGCGGTCACCTCCTCCACCAGCCCCGGCGGGAGCACCATCCAGCCGATCCGCAGCCCCGGGGCGAGCGACTTGCTGGCCGTGCCGAGGTACACCACCCGGTCCGGATCCAGGCCCTGGAGGGCTCCCACCGGCTGCCGGTCGTAGCGGAACTCCCCGTCGTAGTCGTCCTCCAGGATCAGCCCGCCGGTGGTCCGGGCCCAGTCGACCGCGGCGGCCCGGCGGGCCGGGGTCAGGGCCGCGCCCGTCGGGAACTGGTGCGCCGGGGTCAGCAGCACCGCGCCCGCCGCGGCCGTCAGCTCCCCCGTACGGGCCCCCTCTCCGTCCACCCCGAGCGGCCGGGTCCGCAGCCCCGCCCGCACCAGCTCGTCCCGGTGGAAGTCCAGGCCGTACCCCTCGACCGCGACCTCCCGCACCCGCCGTGCCCGCAGCACCGCCGCGAGCAGCTTCAGCCCGTGCAGGAACCCCGCGCACAGCACGATCCGGTCCGGGTCCGCGTACACGCCCCGCGCCCGCGCCAGGTAGCCCGCCAGGGCCCGGCGCAGCTCGACGCGGCCGCGCCCGTCGGTCGCGTAGCCGAAGGCCTCGTTCGGGGCGGCGGTCAGCGCCCGCCGGGCCGCCGACAGCCAGCCGGCGCGCGGGAAGCCGCCCAGGTCCGGGGTGCCGGGGACCAGGCTGTACGCGGGCCCGCTCCGGGCGGGGCGCCGTACGGGTGCCGCAGCCGCGGGCCGGCGCGGGCGCGCCCGTTCGGCGACCCGGGTGCCGGAGCCCTGCCGCGCCGTCAGCCAGCCCTCGGCGACGAGTTCGGCGTACGCCTCGGCGACCGTGTTGCGGGCGATGCCCAGGTCGGCGGCGAGGGTGCGGGAGGACGGCAGCCGGGTGCCGGGTGCCAGCCGCCCGCTGCGCGCGGCCTCGCGCAGCGCCTCGGTGAGGCCGGCCCGCAGGCCCCGTCCGGCAGAGAGGTCCAGATGCAGGTCGGCGCCGAAAGTGGCCCAAGGATCCGTCATGGATATGGACCATATCGGCGGGCCGCCCGGCTCCTAGGGTGGAGCGCATGACGACCACAGCGGAGAACCGGCAGACCCCCTCGCACACCCACGACCACGCTCCCGAACACACCCCGCGCATGCACATGGCGAAGCTCGCCCCCGAGGTCTACAAGGCCGTCCTGGCCCTGGAGATCGCTTCCAGGAAGGGCCTGGAGCCCTCCCTCGTCGAGCTCGTCAAGATCCGGGCCTCCCAGATCAACCACTGCGCCTTCTGCCTGGACATGCACACCAAGGATGCGATCGCCGCGGGCGAGAGCGTCGAGCGGATCGTGCAGCTCGGCGCCTGGGAGGAGTCGCGGCACTTCTACACCGGGAAGGAGCTCGCCGCGATCGAGTTCACCGAGGCCGTCACCGTGCTGACCGACGGCTTCGTGCCCGACGAGGTGTACGAGAAGGCCGCGGCGCACTTCGAGGAGCGCGAACTGGCCCAGCTGATCGCCGTCATCGCGACGATCAACGTGTGGAACCGCATCGGCGTGACCACCCGCATGGTGCCGGGCCACTACAAGCCGGGCATGTACAAGGCCTGACCGGCCGGGGCCGGTCCGGGGGCCGCAGGACCCGGCCCCCGGACCGGTTCGCCGTCAGCCGGCTGGCCGGAACGCCGCCAGCGCCGCCGCGTGGTGGTCCTGCGTGACCTGCCACTCGGCGGCCGGGCCGGCGGTGAGCACCGCCCACTTGCCGCCGTCCGCCGCGACGAGGACGCGTTCGACCCCGCGCCGCACCCCGCGCGACTCCTCGCTGTCGTACTGGTAGACCAGCTCCGCAGCACCGGAGGCGCCGGGTACCGGGCCGACGCTGATCTCCTCGTACCCGCGGGTGCCGGCCCTGAGGTGGGTGGAGGCCTGCCTGACCGCGGCGAGCGGGCTCAGCTCCGGCTCCGACACCCGGAACACCTGGATCAGCGCGGTCCGGTCCGGCGAGCGGTAGAAGACCCCTTCCTTGAGCTCCTCCCGCACCCAGCCCGCCGGCACGGCGATGGTGAAGCCCGCCGTGTCCTGCCTGGTCTCGTGGGCACCGGCTCCGGTACCGGTCGGGCCGGGGGCGGGCGTGCCGGTCGGGCCGGTGCCCCCGGTCGGGGAGCCGGTGGGAGCGGACGGGGACGGGGAGCCGCCGGACTCCGTCGGCGCGCCCGAGGTCACCGTCCCGTTCTTCTCACCCGCGCGGTCTCCGTCGCCCGCGTCCCGGGCCACGAACCACACGACGGCCGCGCCGATCGCGACGGAGGCGACGGCGATGCCCGCCGTCGCCGGAGTCAGCCACCGGCCGCGCACCGGGCCGGAGGGCCCGGGCGGCGGTCCGGGCGGCGGTCCGGGCGGCGCCTCGTACGGGGGTGGAGGCGGCGCCTGGGCGCCCGGCCCGAGCGGGTCGTACGCCGGCGGCGCGGTCGGCGGCTGCGGCGGGAGCGGCGGCAGGCCCGCGGCGGCGCCCGGCGCGGGCCCGGCCGGGGCCGGGTCCACCACCCAGCGCTGTGCCTGCGCGTCCCAGCGGCGCGGGCCGGACGGCGGCTGTGCCGGAGCCACGGTTCAGCCCCCCAGCGCGCCGAGCAGGCTGCCCAGGGCAGCGGCCGCGCTCACCGTCTCCACCAGCGGTGCCCACCGTTCCAGCGCCGCCCGGAGCCGGCCGACCAGGCCGGGCCTGATCGTCTCCGTGCCCTCCAGTTGCTCGGCGACCCCGTCCAGTTCGGCGTCGAGCGCCGTCCTGTCGGCGCCCCGGGGAGCCTCCCGTACGAGCGCCTCGCGCAGCGAGAGCACCGCCTCCAGCAGCTCTGCCGCGCCGGGTGCGGCAGCTCCCGTACCGCCCTGGTGGACGGTGTTCGTGTTGTGGGAGCCGCCGACGCTGACCGCGCTGCTGTGGATGCTGCCGATCCGCACGGTGGGCTCCTGTGCTCCCCCGTCACCCGTTGCCATGACTCCCCTTGTGTGTGCTGTTGTGGTTCCCGCTGCCGCCGATGCTGATCGCGCTGTGGCTCACGTCCCCGAAGTGCGCGTTGATGTGGACGTCCGCCCGGCGTGCGAAGGCCTCGGTGTACCAGCCGTTCTCGTCCAGGACGACGGTAATGCCGGCGACGATCCGGTCCTGAACGGTTTTCAGATACCGGTCGAGGTCCATGAGGTGGAACAGCGAGCCGTTGTCCTGCGCGGCGAGCTCGCGCACCGAGGCGCGCGGCCCCTCCGGTCGGGCGCCGCCGTGGCCACCGGATGCGATCCGCCACCAGCTCGCGATGCCGCGGCCGAGGGTGACCAGGGACGCCGTGAAGGAGCCGGGCGTGTGCCGCAGGGCCCAGACCGCCTTCCCGAAGCGGCTGTTGTTCAGGTAGCGGTGGGCGTCCGCGTCCGCGTTGTGGAAGGTGACGTGGACGGGCAGCAGCACGTGGGGGGCCACCTCCACCATCATCATCCCGCCCTGGGTGTGGACCCGTACGAACACGGTGACGACCAGGTTCTCGTCCCAGCCGCCGACGCGGACGCGCAGGAAGTAGCGGCGGCGTTCGCCGCCCTCCTCGACGGCGGACGCCCGGTGCGCCTCGAAGTCGGCCCGCAGGTGCGGGCCTTCGTCGCGGTGGTCCAGGCCGCCGCCCGGCAGGAACACGCACTCGTCGACGACCAGCTCGCGCAGGCGGTCCATCACGGCCGCCTCGGCCTGCGGGGACCCGTGCGGCGAGGGCACCCGCAGACGCTCCAGCAGCGGCACGATCCCCGCGATGATGCGGGCGTTGGTGAGCGGCTGCGGTGCGCGGCCGGGTTCGAGGTCCTCGCGGGGGCGCAGCTCGAAGGACACCTGCCAGGGGCGGTACGAGTCGCCGGCGCCGACGAACGGGTCGTTGATGTCGTACATGATCATCGGCGAGTGCTGCTCGTGGAGGATGCGCTGCCGTACGCGGGCGAACCGTACGCCCTGGTCCGCCTCCGCGGGGTCGGACGCGCGGTGGGCGTACCGGTCCCGGCTCAGGTCCCCGGCGATGGTCCGGGCGACGTGGCCGCGCTGGAGTCCGACCACGGTGACGACCGCGGCGAAGACGGCGGGCACCCAGCCGAGGACGAACCCGGCCGCCGGGCCGCCGATGCCCCCGGAGAAGAGCAGCGCGCCCAGCGCGAACGGGCCGTCGTCCCCGTCGCCGAACGCGCCGAGCAGGGCCAGCCAGACCCCGAGGACGAGGAGCACGATGACGGCCAGGTTCCACCAGGCGTAGATCCGCACGGCGAGGGCCAGCAGGCGCGGCAGCAGCCCGGACCGGGCCCTGAGCCAGCCCGCGAGGCTCAGCAGCAGGAACGGGACGAGTACCACCGCGAGGGCGCCACCGGTGAGCAGGGACCCCGCGAACCAGGCGCCGAGGATGCCCAGGGCCCAGCCGAGTTCGCCTCGGCGGGCGCGGAGGGCGTGCGCGAGGACGCGTGAGGCGTCGAAGCCGTAGGAGGGCGCGACGATCCGCTCCTCGTGGACGTACAGCTCCTCGATGACGCGGTCGCGGTACCCGGCGTCGAGGTAGGTGCCGGCGCACAGGAAACGGCCGGCCTCACTGACCGCCGGGTCGACGGGCGGACGGCCTCCCGGGGGGTCGTGCTGCGGGTCACCTGCGGGCTGACGGGGAATCGGGCTCTCGGTCACCGCCCGACTTTAGATTTCCCCTACACCGTCCGACAGGCGGAATCACGCCAAAGCGCCCCGGCCCGTCGGGGCAGGGGCGCTTCGGTTCGTCCTGCTCGCCGAGGTCGCGGAGGTGTCCGCGGGTCCCGGCGAGCAGTGACGGATCAGATCAGGCCGAGCTCGCGGACCGCGTCGCGCTCCTCCGACAGCTCCTTGACGGAGGCGTCGATGCGGGTGCGGGAGAACTCGTTGATGTCCAGGCCCTGGACGATCTCGTACTTGCCGTCCTTGCAGGTGACGGGGAAGGAGGAGATCAGACCGGCCGGGACGCCGTAGGAGCCGTCCGACGGGATGCCCATGGAGGTCCAGTCGCCCTCGGCGGTGCCGTTGACCCAGGTGTGGACGTGGTCGATGGCGGCGTTGGCGGCCGAGGCTGCGGAGGAGGCGCCACGGGCATCGATGATCGCGGCGCCGCGCTTGGCGACGGTCGGGATGAAGGTGTCGGCGAGCCACGCCTGGTCGTTCACGACCTCGGCGGCGTTCTTGCCGGCGATCTCCGCGTGGAAGATGTCCGGGTACTGGGTCGCCGAGTGGTTGCCCCAGATCGTCAGGCGCTTGATGTCGGAGACGGCGGCACCGGTCTTGGCGGCCAGCTGCGAGATCGCGCGGTTGTGGTCCAGGCGGGTCATCGCGGTGAAGCGCTCGGCCGGTACGTCCGGGGCCGAGGCCTGCGCGATGAGCGCGTTGGTGTTGGCCGGGTTGCCCACGACGAGGACCTTGATGTCGTCCGCGGCGTGCGCGTTGATGGCCTGGCCCTGCGGCTTGAAGATGCCGCCGTTGGCGGCGAGCAGGTCGCCGCGCTCCATGCCCGCGGTGCGCGGACGGGCGCCCACGAGGAGCGCGACGTTGGCGCCCTCGAAGCCCTTGTTCGGGTCGTCGAAGATGTCGATGCCGGCGAGCAGCGGGAAGGCGCAGTCGTCGAGCTCCATGGCGGTGCCCTCGGCGGCCTTCATGCCCTGGGGGATCTCCAGGAGCCGGAGCTTGACCGGCACGTCCGCGCCGAGCAGGTGGCCGGACGCGATGCGGAAGAGCAGCGCGTAGCCGATCTGGCCGGCGGCGCCGGTGACGGTGACATTCACAGGAGTGCGGGTCATGGCCTTCTCCGTTAGACAGCTGGCGGTGGGGCGTCCCCGCCCCATGTGCTGGAGGACGCCGCTCCCCTGTAAATCTTGACGTGAAGAGACATCCGCGGTCAGGCTATCCGACCCGGGCGCGGCCCAACCCCCGGGTACCTGTGGTGCGTGGCACACGGACCCCGGAGTTCGAAGGCGCGGTCGGCTCCCGGACCCCCATTCGACGCGGATGATCTGTCCCGTCTGGTGGTCCTCGATCGACTTGACGCAGGCGCTCGCCGCGCGGGCGACGGGTACGGCGTCGAACCCGGCGAAGGTGTTTCCGTACGTGTCGGTCGTGTCGCGACGCGTCGGCCGTACCGCGCACCAGTGCGCGGACCTGCGGTCCGGGCTGTGGCTCGTCGCCACCGGGCAGGCCGCGTGGATCCTGCCGCGACTGCTGTGCGACGCCCCGCCGCCCGGCACCGCCGTACGGGAACTGCCGGGCGCGGGGCGGACGCTGGACGCCGTGGTCCGGGCGGGCACCGGGAGCCGGCCGGCGATCGCGGCCGCGCCGGCGTCCTCACCGCGCCCGGCGCACTCAGCGAACGGTGAAGCGGACCGCGCTCTCCAGGAACGGGACCTCCAGCCACGGCTGGGGTTCCATCACCAGCGCGAGCAGCGTGATCACCACGCCCAGCAGCCCGTAGGTGATCATGTCGGTGAAGCGGGAGCGCACCGCGAGCATCCCCACCGAGGGCAGCACGCGCCGCAGCACCGACGCCGCGATCAGGGCCACGCCGATCACCAGACAGCCGATCCGGGCCTGACCCAGCGCCGTGGTCAGCAGGCCCACCGCGGTCGCGGCGAGCACGCTGAGCATCGGCCACTGACGGGCGGGCGTGGACACCGCCCCGGGCACGGCGCGGCCGCTCCCCTCGGGGCGGGCCGTGTCCCGCGTGACGGACGGGAAGCGGCGGGACCTGGCCGCGCCGCTCCCGTTCACACGCTCGGCACCCGGCTCAGTTCGCACTGCCGGTCCGCTCCGCCGCCTCGACGACGTTGACGAGCAGCTGGGCGCGGGTCATCGGGCCGACACCGCCCGGGTTCGGCGAGATCCACGCGGCCACCTCGGCGACGCCGGGGTGCACATCGCCGACGATCTTGCCGGCCTCGTCGCGGCTGACGCCCACGTCGAGCACGGCCGCGCCGGGCTTCACGTCCTCCGGCTTGACCAGGTGCGGGACGCCGGCCGCGGCGACGATGATGTCGGCCTGGCGCAGCAGCCCGGACAGGTCGCGCGTACCGGTGTGGCACAGCGTCACGGTGGCGTTCTCGGACTTGCGGGTCAGCAGCAGGCCGATGGACCGGCCGACGGTGATCCCGCGGCCGAGGACCACGACGTGCGCGCCGTTGATCTCGACGTCGTGGTGGCGCAGCAGCTCCACGATCCCGTACGGGGTGCAGGGCAGCGGGCCCGGCTCGTTCAGCACGAGCCGGCCCAGGGAGGTGGGGTGCAGGCCGTCGGCGTCCTTCAGCGGGTCCATCAGCTCCAGGACCCGGTTGGTGTCGATGCCCTTGGGCAGCGGGAGTTGGACGATGTAGCCCGTGCACTGCGGGTTGGCGTTGAGCTCCCGCACGACCGCCTCGATGTCCTCCTGGGAGGCCGTCCCGGGCAGTTCGCGCTGGATGGAGGCGATACCGACTTCGGCGCAGTCCTTGTGCTTGCCGTTGACGTACCAGCGGCTGCCCGGATCGTCGCCGACCAGCAGGGTGCCGAGGCCGGGGGTGATGCCCCGGGCCTTCAGGGCCGCCACACGGGCGGTCAGTTCGGACTTGATCGCGGCCGCGGTGGCCTTGCCATCGAGAATCTGGGCGGTCATGCCCCCATCCTCCCGGATGAGGTGGCCATGGTTCCAGTCAAGACGCTCGCGTGACCGCAGGGTTCATTGCACTTGCACAACAAGTGACCGGCCGTATGCCAACCGGCTGGACAAGGCATCCCTGCTCGGACCACGATGAAACGACTGAAGTACCGCGGGCAGTGCCGGGGGGCGGACCGCACCGTGCAGGATTCCTCCGTGCTCATTGCCGTGCGTCCCCGCATTTCCACGGAGGAACACCCCAGATGAGTTTCGGCGACCCGCACAATCCGTACGGACAGCAGCCGCAGGGCCAGCCCGGCTACGGCTACCCGCAGCAGGCCCCCCAGGGCGTCCCGCCGCAGGGCGGTTACGCGTACCCGCAGCAGGCCCCGCAGGGCTACCCCGGCGCCCCCGCCGGCTACCCGGGCGGCCCGGGCGGCTACCCCGGCCCCCACATGGAGATGCCCGGCGGTGCGAAGGCGGCCCGGGTCGTCCTCTTCGTCGTCGGCGCCCTGCAGGTGCTGAGCGGCCTGTTCTTCATCATCGGCGGCGCCGTCTTCGCCACCGCGCTCTCGGGCTCCGGCTCCTCCTCCGCGGAGGACGCCGGCGCGGTCGCCGGGACCGCGGGCGTCATCGTGGGCATCCTGTTCATCGGCTTCGCCCTGTGGCCCATCCTGACCGCCGCCAAGCTGGCCAAGGGCCGGGGCGGAGTGCGCGTCTCCGGCATCATCTACGGATCGCTGCAGACCCTCTTCGCCGCCTTCGGCGTGCTGGTGTACCTGATCGCGATGGGCGCGAGCGAGCACAGCTCGGCCGGCGGTGCCACCTTCATCACCGTGCTGCCGTCGCTGATCTCCCTCGCCCTCGGCCTGACGATCATCATCGGCCTCGCCAAGGCCGGCGACTACTTCCGGCGCCCCCAGTACTGACCCGCCGCCGTCCGTACACGGCGAAGGCCGCGACCCGCAGCTGCGGGTCGCGGCCTTCGCCGTGTCGGGCCGGACTCAGTGGAAGAAGTGCCGGGTCCCGGTGAAGTACATCGTCACGCCCGCCTTCTGCGCGGCCTCGACGACCTGCTCGTCACGGACCGAACCGCCGGGCTGGACCACGGCCTTGATGCCCGCGGCCGTCAGGATCTCCAGCCCGTCCGGGAAGGGGAAGAAGGCGTCGGACGCGGCGTACGAACCCTGCGCGCGCTCGGCGCCGGCCCGCTCCACGGCGAGCTTCGCCGAGTCGACACGGTTGACCTGGCCCATGCCGACGCCGACCGAGGCACCGTCCTTGGCGAGGAGGATCGCGTTCGACTTGACGGCCCGGCAGGCCCGCCACGCGAAGGCCAGCTCGGCGAGCTCCGCCGGGGACAGGGCCTCGCCGGTGGCGAGGGTCCAGTTGGCCGGGTCGTCGCCCTCGGCCTGGAAGAGGTCGCTCTGCTGGAGCAGCGCACCGCCGCTGACGGGCTTGAGGTCACCCGGCTGGTGCGGGGTGCCGTCGACCTTCAGGACGCGGATGTTCTTCTTCCTGGCCAGGATCTCGACCGCGCCGTCCTCGTAGCCGGGGGCGGCGATGACCTCGGTGAAGATCTCCGCGACCTGCTCGGCGAGCTCGACGGTCACCGGGCGGTTGACGGCGATGACACCGCCGAAGGCCGACAGCGGGTCGCAGGCGTGCGCCTTGCGGTGGGCGGCGGCGACGTCCGCGCCGACGGCGATGCCGCACGGGTTGGCGTGCTTGATGATCGCCACGCACGGCTCTTCGTGGTCGTAGGCGGCGCGGCGCGCGGCCTCGGTGTCCACGTAGTTGTTGAAGGACATCTCCTTGCCGTGCAGCTGCTCGGCGTTGGCGAGCCCGCCCGGCTGCCCGTCCGTGTAGAGGGCGGCGGCCTGGTGCGGGTTCTCGCCGTAGCGCAGGGTGGCCTTGCGCTCCCAGGCGCCGGCGAGGAACTCGGGCAGTGCGCCCTCCTCGCCCTCCGGGGCGTACGCGTTCGTGAACCAGGAGGCCACGGCCACGTCGTAGGCGGCGGTGTGCTGGAAGGCCTCGGCCGCCAGCCGCTTGCGCGCGGTGAGGTCGAAACCGCCGCCCTGGGCCGCAGCGATGACGTCGGCGTACCGCTCGGGGCTGGTGACCACGGCGACCGACGGGTGGTTCTTGGCGGCGGCACGGACCATCGACGGACCGCCGATGTCGATCTGTTCGACGCACTCGTCTTCGGTGGCACCCGACTGGACGGTGGCCTGGAACGGGTACAGGTTGACGACGACGAGGTCGAAGGGCTCCACACCCAGCTCGGCGAGCTGGTTGCGGTGGTCCTCCAGGCGCAGGTCGGCGAGGATGCCGGCGTGCACGCGCGGGTGCAGGGTCTTGACCCGGCCGTCCAGGCACTCGGGGAAGCCGGTCAGCTCCTCCACCTTGGTGACGGGCACCCCGGCAGCGGCGATCTTCGAGGCGGTGGAGCCGGTGGAGACGAGCGCGACACCCGCCCCGTGCAGGCCGCGGGCCAGCTCTTCCAGTCCCGTCTTGTCGTAGACGCTGATGAGCGCACGCCGGATCGGCCGCCGGGTCGTGGTCGGGTCGTTGCTCGCTGCGGTGTCTGCGGCGGTCACTGGATTGTTACCTTTCGTCCCTCAATGCGGTAGCCGTGCCGGGCCAGGCGCCCCACGACATCGACGAGCAGCTGTCGCTCGACTTCCTTGATGCGCTCGTGAAGAGCGGCTTCGTCGTCCTCGTCCCGGACCTCGACCACACCCTGGGCGATGATCGGACCGGTGTCCACGCCGCTGTCCACGAAGTGGACCGTGCAGCCGGTGACCTTCGCGCCGTAGGCGAGCGCGTCCCGTACGCCGTGCGCGCCGGGGAAGGCGGGGAGGAGGGCGGGGTGGGTGTTGATGAACCGGCCGCCGAAGCGGTCGATGAACTCCTTGCCCACGATCTTCATGAAACCGGCCGACACGACGAGGTCGGGCGCGTGCGCGTCGGTCGCCGCGGTGAGGGCGGCGTCCCATTCGACACGGCTCCCGTAGTCCTTCACCGGGCAGACGAAGGTGGGGATCCCGGCCTTCTCCGCCCGCTCCAGGCCGGCGATGTTCGCGCGGTCGGCTCCCACGGCGACGACTTCGGCGCCGAAGCCCTCGGATCCGCCGGGATGGGCGTCGATGGCGTCGAGCAGGGCCTGGAGGTTGGTGCCGGACCCGGAGACCAGCACAACCAGGCGGGAGGCGGCCATGGGAGGCCCTTTCTCGCGGAATTGCGGTGTTCGTCTTTGTGTGGTCATACGAAACTTCGGGGTACCGATATACGGGGAACCATACGAAGCCGCCGACCGCCTGCAACGATACCGGCACACCGGACAGCCCCCGAGGGACGGGGGGACGGGCGGGCGGTAGCGTCTGGCCTACAAGCCACAAACTGGCCTCACCTCGCCTCGACGTCCTCGTGACGTCCATGACACAGGGGAAGTAACACACCCGATGCCGGACCGCCGTCAGCCCGACTCCCCCACCGACGACAACCCCTTCGCGGCCCCGCCCGAGGGCCGGCCCGACCAGCCGTGGCAGCCGCGCAGCGGTGGCGACGGCGGGAACGGCGACGGGAACGGACCGGGGGATTCGGGCGGGCAGCGGGGTCCTGCGCGGTGGGACCCGACGGACCCGATCCAGCGCCGCGCCCGGTACGCGCTGCTGGCGGGCATGTGGGGCTTCTTCTTCGGGATCTTCGGGATCCCGTCGGTCGGCCTGCTGCTGGGCGCGCTCGCCCTCTACTGGGGGATCAGCGCGCTGCGCGGCAAGCCGGCGGCGGCGGCCGGCGCGACCGGCGAGCCCGGCGCCCCGACGGGCCTGGACGCCCTCGGCCCGGCGGCCCGCCCCCAGCGCACGGCGGCGGTGAGCGGCCTGGTCACCGCCTCGCTGGCGATCCTGCTGGCCATGAGCTCGTACGCGCTGCAGCTCGCCTACAAGGACTTCTACGTGTGCCGCGACGACGCCCTCACCAAGTCGGCGGAACTCCAGTGCAACACCCTCCTCCCGGACAACGTCGTCGGCGAGGTCCTGAAGGTCCGCCAGTAAGCCACGAGCAAGCCTTTCGAGCGCCACCCCGCGGGCGCCTGCGGCGCCCTCCCCGCCCCGCCGGCGTTCGCGGCGCGGGGCCCGGGCGCAGCGCCCCCGCAACGGCGCCGCACCCGGCGACCCACCGGGCGGTCTAGACAGGCGGCTTCCGCCGGGGAAGCACCCGCACCCCGACCACCGGCGGAGCCGGTGGAGCCACGGGCGGAACCGGCGGAGCCACCGGCCCCAGGTCCAGCCCGGACACCACGGTCACCGCCCGCCGCGCCCGCACCGCAGGTGCCGGAGCCGCCACGGCCACAGCCGGAGCCGCAGCCGGAGCCGCAGCCACCGGAACCACCGGCGAAACCGGCGGAGCCACCGGCTCGGCGACGATCTCCGGCACCAGCGTCCCCGACGCCCTCCGCATCGCCTCCCAGCGGATCTCCCGCACCCCGCTGTCGTGCCACCCGTCGTCCACCGGGGTGTCCGCGTCCCCCGCGACCGGCCCCTCGGCCGGACGGTAGCGCCACGCGTGCACCCCCACCGCCACCGGCACGGCCAGTACCAGCGTCCAGGCGAAGGCCGCCGCGCCCGTGGCCCACCACACCGGCCCGAACTCGGCCAGCCGCCGCGAGCCCAGCGGCCCCGCCGAGGCCGCCGCCAGTCCGGCCGTCACCAGGCCGCACACCAGCGCGCCGAGGGCCGCCGTGAGCGCGGTCTCCCCGTACGACACCTCGCGGGCCCGGCGCACCGCGAACCAGCCCACCGCCAGCCCCGCGACCACCGGCACCCCGGCGGCGGCCCAGGTCAGCGGGGTCCCCGGCCCCGCGGCCGGGAGCGCCTCCAGCAAGGGGAACCGGGGCAGCGCGGGCGCTCCCGCGAAGCCGAGCGGAGTGGCCGTCACCTCGCCGCCGAGGGCGAAGCCCGGACCGAGGGCGTAGGCCGCCCCCCAGACCATGGCGTTCGGGATCAGCGCGATCGCGAGCAGTAGGACCGCGAACCGGCCCGACCACACCCCGGTCAGCGACAGGAACGACGCCTGGACCTGCGCACCGTGCCAGGCGAGCGAGGCACCCACCAGCAGCGCCCCGCCGCCCAGGAGAACCAGGGCTCCGCCCGTTCCCGCCCGCAGCGCCAGCGCGTACCGAGGGCGCACGAACCCCCGCCGCAAGCCCCCCGGCAGCCAGTTCGGCAGCGGTCCGAGCGGCCTGCCCTTGGCCCCCCACACGCCACCGGCCGCGGCCGGCACGGCCACCAGCGGTACGTGCCAGGCGGCGCTGATCGGGTCGGCGGGCATCGGGCCCCCGGCGGCGTACACCGTGGCGAGGGCCCCGACGGCGAGGTATCCGCAGAGCACGGCCGAGAACACGGCCGTCGCGGGCAGCACCTCCTCGTCCTCCTCGTCGGAGGCGCCGCCCAGCCGGGCGGCCCGCCGCAGGAGCAGGGCGGGAAGTGCGACGAGCAGCAGGGGCGTCACTCCAACGGGTGCCGGGACGCCGGAAAGGGTCTCGTACCGCAGCAGTTCGGTCCCGTGGGCGAGCAGCCACAGCCCGGCGGCGAGGTGCAGGGCCCCGCCGGGACCGCTGTCGGGATAGGGGGAACTGATCCACAGGACGATGACGAGCACGGCGAGGAAGCCGAGCCCGAGCCCGGCGGCGACGGCGCCGCCCACCACGCATGCGGCTGCGGCCGGCGAACGGCGTCGCACGCCGGCTCGCGGGGCCCCCGGCAACCGGGTCCCGCGTTCGGTCACTTGGGTCACCCCGCCATGGTGCCTTCGACACGCGCTATGGACGGGTAACAGGCGAATGTCCGTTGTGTCGCCCACTATACGCTTATGTACTTTTTCGCTCAGGGCTGCCGGGTCGCGGGGAGTGCGGCATGACACGAAGCGTCGAGGGCCTGCCCGTCCCGAACGAGCGCCGAAGACTGCGCGAAGCTGCGGAACTGACACTCGATGAGGTCGCGGAGGCGGTGGGCGTCGCCGCGGCGACGGTCCGTTCCTGGGAGTCCGGACGCACCTCCCCGCGCGGGCGCAAGCGCGACGCGTACGCGCGCTTCCTGGCCGGGCTGCCCGTGCTGACGGTGACCGCCGACGCGACCGGCCCGCCGGTCCGGGACGGCCGGACCGACGAGGCCGAACCGGTCCTGGTGGCGGTCGCGGTCGCGCCGGGGACCGGGACCGCCGCCGACACCCGCGCCCAGGACGCGCCGACGGCCCCGGACGGACCTGCCGGCACCCCTGACACCGGCACCCCCGACAACGGCACCCCTGACAACGGCACCCCCGACACCGGCGACGGCGTCGGGACCGCGGCCGCCACCCGGCCGGCCGCACGTGACGCCATCGGACCGGCCGAGGCCTTCGACACCCTCTACGACCGGGCCGCGCCCGCCCTCGCCCGCCAGGCCTACCTGCTGACCGGCCGCCGCGCGCTCGCCCTGGAGGCGGTGGACCGGGCCTTCACCCGGGCATGGGACCAGTGGCCCGAAGTGGCCACCGACCCGGACCCGGTGGGCTGGGTGCGCGCGATCGCGTACGAGTACGCGCTCTCCCCCTGGCACCGCTTCCGGCGCGCCCACCGCCGGCCCGACCGGCCCCCGGCCGATCCCGCCGACCGGATCCTGCTCGACGCCCTGCTCGCACTGCCCAGGATCCACCGCCGGGTCGTCCTGCTCTACGACGGCGTGGGCCTCGACCTGCCCGACACCGCCGCCGAGACCGAGGCCACCACCCTCGCCGCGGGCAACCGCATCCTGCACGCGCACGCCGATCTCGCCGCCCGGATCCCGGAACTGGCCGACGTACCGGTCGAGAAGCAGTCCGCGGCGCTGCGCGAAAGGCTGGGCGCACTGCGGCCGCCCTTCCCGCTCGACCCGCGCCCGGCGGTCGCGGTCCGCGGCGGCGGCGAGCGGCGCGTCCGGCAGTGGAACCGGGCGACCCTCGGGCTGACCGCGGTGATCACGGCCGCCACCGCCTACACGGCGGCGACCGCGCCCACCCAGTACCACCCCCCGCTCGCGCCGGGCGCGAGCGTGTCCGGCGTGCCCCCGCTCAGCGGCCCCCAGCAGCTCACCGAACGGAGCAGGCAACTGCACGACAAGCTGCGCGCGGACCCGGAGGCGGGCCCGGCGCGCATCGCCCCGCAGATCGGCTGAGGCGTCGTACGAAAAGGGCGTGGCCCGCACCCCCGAGGGGTGCGGGCCACGCCCGTTCAGCCGTACGGCCGCTGCTTACTGAGCGGCGTTCAGGATCGCGCGAGCGAGCTCGGCGGTCTCGGTCGGCGTCTTGCCGACCTTGACGCCGGCGGCCTCGAGGGCCTCCTTCTTGGCCTGCGCGGTGCCGGAGGAGCCGGAGACGATGGCGCCGGCGTGGCCCATGGTCTTGCCCTCGGGGGCGGTGAAGCCCGCGACGTAACCGACGACCGGCTTGGTGACGTTCTTCGCGATGAAGTCCGCCGCACGCTCCTCGGCGTCGCCGCCGATCTCACCGATCATGACGATCAGCTCGGTGTCCGGGTCGGCCTCGAAGGCATCCAGGGCGTCGATGTGCGTGGTGCCGATGACCGGGTCGCCACCGATGCCGACGGCGGAGGTGAAGCCGATGTCGCGCAGCTCGTACATCATCTGGTAGGTCAGCGTGCCGGACTTGGACACGAGACCGATCTTACCGGGCTTGGTGATGTCGCCCGGGATGATGCCGGCGTTGGACTGACCGGGGGTGATCAGACCCGGGCAGTTCGGGCCGATGATGCGGGTCTTGTTGCCCTTGGCGGTCGCGTACGCCCAGAAGGCGGCGGAGTCGTGCACCGCGATGCCCTCGGTGATGACGACGGCCAGCGGGATCTCGGCGTCGATGGCCTCGACGACGGCGGCCTTGGCGAAGGCCGGCGGGACGAAGAGGACGGAGACGTTGGCGCCCGTCTTCTCCATCGCCTCGGCGACGGAACCGAAGACCGGGACCTCGGTGCCGTCGAAGTCGACGGTGGTGCCGGCCTTGCGCGGGTTCACACCGCCGACGATGTTGGTGCCGTCAGCCAGCATCAGCTTGGTGTGCTTCATGCCCGTGGCACCGGTCATGCCCTGGACGATGACCTTGCTGTCCTTGTTGAGGAAGATAGCCATGTGAGTCTTTGACCTCTGCCCTTACTTCGCAGCCGCGAGCTCGGCGGCCTTGTCGGCCGCGCCGTCCATGGTGTCCACGCGCTGCACCAGCGGGTGGTTGGCGTCCGAGAGGATCTTGCGACCCAGCTCGGCGTTGTTGCCGTCGAGACGGACGACGAGCGGCTTGGTGACCGCCTCGCCCTTCTCCTCCAGCAGGGCCAGCGCCTGGACGATGCCGTTGGCGACCTCGTCGCACGCGGTGATGCCACCGAAGACGTTGACGAAGACGGACTTGACGTCCGGGTCCCCGAGGATGATCTCGAGACCGTTGGCCATGACGGCGGCGGAGGCGCCACCGCCGATGTCCAGGAAGTTGGCGGGCTTGACGCCACCGTGGTTCTCGCCGGCGTAGGCGACGACGTCCAGGGTGCTCATGACGAGACCCGCGCCGTTGCCGATGATGCCGACCTCACCGTCGAGCTTGACGTAGTTGAGGTTCTTCGCCTTGGCGGCGGCCTCGAGCGGGTTCGCGGCGGCGTGGTCCACGAACTCCTCGTGACCCGGCTGGCGGAACTCGGCGTTCTCGTCCAGGGAGACCTTGCCGTCGAGGGCGATGACCTCACCGGAGGCGACCTTGGCGAGCGGGTTGACCTCGACGAGGAGGGCGTCCTCGGCGATGAAGGTGTCCCACAGGGTCACGAGGACGGCGGCGACCTTCTCGGCGACCTCGGCCGGGAACTGCGCCAGCTCGACGATCTCGCGGGCCTTCTCGATGGTCACGCCCTCGTTGGCGTTCACCGGGACCTTGGCGAGCTTCTCCGGGGTCTCCTCGGCGACCTGCTCGATGTCCATGCCGCCCGCGACCGAGGCCATGGCCAGGAAGGTGCGGTTGGTGCGGTCGAGGAGGTACGAGACGTAGTACTCCTCGACGATCTCGGGAGCGGTCTCCGCGATCATCACCTTGTGGACCGTGTGGCCCTTGATGTCCATGCCCAGGATGTCCGTCGCGCGAGCGACGGCCTCGTCCGGGGTGGCGGCCAGCTTCACGCCGCCGGCCTTGCCGCGGCCGCCGACCTTCACCTGCGCCTTGACGACCGACTTGCCGCCCAGCCGCTCGGTGGCCTCGCGAGCCGCCTCAGGCGTGTCGATGACTTCACCGGCCAGCACCGGTACACCGTGCTTGGCGAAGAGGTCCCTCGCCTGGTACTCGAACAGGTCCACGCGCGTCCGTCCCTTGTCTTTTTAAAAGATTCGCAGTGATTCGCGGTTGTCTGCTATCTGCGTGGGCGTGCCGCGGAGGGCAACGTGACGGCGCTGTCACTAGGAAGGCGCACACGGTGACCGTGGACGCGGCATGTCCGTCCGGCAGGTTATCCCCGTGGGGCGTGCGGCCCTAAATCGCAGATCACACCTGAGCGGTGATACCTGTCACAGAACGCCTTACGGTTGAACTGGAAATTCGTGTGATCCGCCGATTCACACCGGGTGCCGGGACGGGCGTGTCGGAGGAACCTCAGGGGGTCGGCAGGGGCCTCTTCTCCAGCGCCGCGGCCATGACCTCCGGGAACAGGTCGGGCGTACAGGCGAAGGCCGGAGCGCCGAGCGCGGCGAGGGCCGCGGCGTGCTCGCGGTCGTAGGCCGGAGCTCCCTCGTCGGACAGGGCCAGCAGGGTCACGAACTCGACGCCCGCCCCCTTCATCGCGGCGACGCGCCCGAGCATCTCGTTGCGTATGCCACCCTCGTAGAGGTCACTGATGAGGACGACGACGGTGTCGGCAGGCCGGGTGATCTTCGACTGGCAGTAGGCGAGGGCGCGGTTGATGTCGGTGCCGCCGCCCAGCTGGGTGCCGAAGAGGACGTCGACCGGGTCGTCGAGCTGGTCGGTCAGGTCGACGACGGCCGTGTCGAAGACGACCAGACGGGTGGCGATCGAGCGCATGGAGGCGAGGACCGCGCCGAAGACCGAGGCGTAGACGACGGAGGCCGCCATCGAACCCGACTGGTCGATGCAGAGGATCACCTCCTTCTTCACCGACTGCGCCGCCCGGCCGTACCCGACCAGCCGTTCGGGGACGACGGTGCCGTACTCGGGCAGGTAGTTCTTGAGGTTGGCCCGGATCGTGCGGTCCCAGTCGATGTCGTGGTGGCGGGGGCGGCTGGTCCGGGCGGAGCGGTCGAGTGCGCCGGTGAGCGTGGCCCGGGTCCGGGTCGCGAGCCGCTTCTCCAGCTGCTCCACCACCTTGCGCACCACGGCCCGCGCGGTCTCCTTCGTCGTCTCGGGCATCGCCTTGTTCAGCGAGAGCAGGGTGCCGACCAGGTGGACGTCGGGTTCGACGGCCTCCAGCATCTCCGGCTCCAGCAGCAGGGCGGACAGGCCGAGCCGCTCGATCGCGTCACGCTGCATCACCTGGACCACCGAGCTGGGGAAGTACGTCCGGATGTCCCCGAGCCAGCGGGCCACGTTCGGCGCGGAGCCGCCGAGTCCGGCCGACCGCGCCGTCCCCGGGGCCCGGCGCGCCCCTGCCTCGCCGCCTCCGCCGTACAGCGCGCCGAGTGCGGCGTCCATCGCCGCGTCCCGCCCGGTCAGCGCGTGCCCGGTCCCGTCGGCGTCTCCCCCGCCGAGCACCATCCGCCACCGCCGCAGCCGCTCGCCCCCGGCGCTGTCCGCGGGGTCTGCGGGGTCCTGGGCCACCGCCACGCTCGTCTCCGTACCGTTCATCCGTCCGTCCCCCTGCACTCGTCGTACTCGTCGCTCTTCGATGCGGCGCCGCCCCCCTCAGGCGGCCGCGACCCCGTCGGGAGACGCGAGCAGCATCCGGACCAGCTCCGTCACCGCGTCCGCCCGCTCCCGGTCCAGCTCGGGGGCGAAGCCCTCGGGGGCTTCGCCCGCCGACTGCGCCGCCGCCGGGCCCCCGGGGCCGCGCCGGACCAGCTCGCCCAGGGTCCGCCTGACCCCCGGTTCGTACCCCCCGAACGTCCGCCTCAGCAGGGGGAGGACATCGGTGAAGGCCCGCTCGGGCACCCCCACCAGCCAGGTGTCGATCAGGCCCAGCAGGCGGTCGTCGTGGACCAGCAGGGTGCCGCCGCCCGAACTCCCGCCCGCGAAGCCCTCGATCCAGCCCGCCGCGTCGGCGGGCGGCGCGGCCGGGGACAGCGCGAGCCCCATCAGCCGGGCCGTCTCCCCGGCTTCCAGCCGCCCGTCGTCGAGGAGCAGCCGGGCCGCCCTGCCCCGGATGACGCCCGGCACGGTGTCCCGGTCCGCCAGCTTGCCCAGGACTTCGGACCAGCGTCCCCGCAGCCCGTCGTCGGCGTCGGCCAGCAGTCCCACCGCCGTGTGCACCCCGTCGATGTGGCCGCGCAGCTCCGCCGCCGCGTCGGCGTCCAGGCCGGCCGCGCAGGCCGGGGGCAGCGCGACGCATATCCGCTCGGCGAGCCCGGCCGCGACCGCGCCGAGCGCCGTGGCGTCGGTGCCCCGTACGTCGCCGTACCGAAGCGAACGGGCCAGCGCCGGCAGGGCCTTGGCGAGCCGGGCGACGTCCGTGTCCAGCGCGGCGCGGTCCGCGAGGGCCCGCAGTACGGCCGGCAGTGCCTCGGACAGTCCGGCCAGGAGGCACTGCTCGGCGAGCGCCGTCACCTCGCCCAGCTCCCCGGCGGCCGCTGCGTCGGCCTCCGCCCTGGCGGTGGCGGCCGCGAGGACGGTGGTGCCCCAGATCCCGGCCTCGGCCACCCGTACGGACAGTTCCGGCTGCCAGCGCAGCCGCCAGGTCTCCCGGAAGGTGCCGGTGCTGCTGCGGGAGGCGGTCGGGGTGCCCCAGTCGATGCCGAGCAGCCGCAGCCGGTGCAGCAGCAGGGACTTGGCCGCGTCAGTGTCCTTGCGCAGGTCGAGTTCCAGCTCGCGTTCCTGTGCCTCCGCCTTGAGCCGCAGGGACCGCTGCTGCCGCGTCAGGTCCCGCTGGAGCGGTACGACGGGTGCCGCGTCCGGGACCTCGCCGAGCACGTCGCCGACGACGAGGCGGTCCTCGATGAGCGCGAGCGGTACGTCGGAGCCGTCGCACATCACCGCCCGGACCGCTTCCAGCGTCTCGGTCAGGCCGGGCAGCGGCCTCCCCCGCATCGCGGCCAGGGTCTCGGCGAGCCGGACCGCTTCGATGACGTGGGCCGAGGAGACCTGCCGGTCCTCCTCGCGCAGCAGGCCGGCGACCTTGGTCAGCCACCGCTCGACGGGCCGGTCCCGGGCTGCGAAGAGGTGTGCGTACCAGCCGGGCGAGGTGATCCCCGCGCCGTACCCGCCGGCCCGGGCGAGCCGGCGGTGGGTCCACGGCACCCAGGTGGTCTCCACCTTGACCTTGGGCAGCCCGGTCAGCAGCGCCTTGTCGGCGGCGACGGTGGTCTTCGTCCGCAGCGCCGGGACGTGCCAGGCCCCGCACACCACGGCGTACCCGTCGCCGAACTCCCGGCGGGCTGCGCGCATCCGCTGGCGCATGTACGCCTCGCGCACCAGGTCGCGGCGGTGGCCGCCGTCGCCGTACGCCTCGCGCAGGGCCTCCATGGCCTCCCCGAGGGCCTCGAACGCGCCGAGCGCCTCCTGCCCCGCGCCGCCGGAGCCGCGGTGCTCGACCACGTCCTCCCACCAGCGCTCGGGGTCGTCGTACCCGGCGGTCCCTGCGAGCACCGCGAGGGGGTCCAGCCGGACCGCGTCGGGCCCGGTGTCGTCGGCCTCCCCCATGGCGGCCAGCGAGTGCGCGGCGGGCAGGTCCATGAACCGGACCGGTACGCCCGCCTCCTGCGCCCAGCGGATCGCCACCCACTCCGGGGAGAAGTCGGCGAGCGGCCAGAACGCCGCCCGGCCGGGGTCGTCCGCGGCGTGCGCGAGCAACGCCACGGGCGGCCGCATGCCGGGGTCGGCGGCCAGTCCGAGCAGCGCGTCCCCCTCGGGCGGCCCCTCGATCAGCACGGCCGCCGGGCGGGCCGTGTCCAGGGCGGCGCGGACCGCGCGGGCCGATCCGGGCCCGTGGTGGCGCACGCCGAGGAGCAGCGGGCCCTGCCGGGCGGTGCTCATCCCGTCACCTCCCGGCAGGCCCGGTAGAAGTCCTTCCAGCCGTCGCGCTCGCGGACCACGGTCTCCAGGTACTCCTGCCAGACCACCTTGTCGGCGGCCGGGTCGCGGACGACGGCGCCGAGGATCCCCGCGGCCACGTCGGAGGGGCGCAGGACGCCGTCCCCGAAGTGGGCGGCCAGGGCGAGGCCGTTGGTGACGACCGAGATGGCCTCGGCGGTGGAGAGGGTGCCGCTGGGCGACTTCACCTTCGTCCGGCCGTCGTCGGTGACCCCGTCGCGCAGCTCCCGGAAGACGGTGACGACGCGGCGGATCTCCTCCAGTCCCTCGGGCACGGCCGGCAGGTCGAGGGCGCGGCCCATCTGGTCGACGCGGCGCGCCACGATGTCGACCTCGGCGTCCGCGGTGGCGGGCAGCGGCAGGACGACGGTGTTGAAGCGGCGGCGCAGTGCGCTGGAGAGTTCGTTGACCCCGCGGTCGCGGTCGTTGGCGGTGGCGATGAGGTTGAAGCCGCGCACGGCCTGGACCTCCTCGCCGAGCTCCGGTATGGGCAGGGTCTTCTCGGACAGGACGGTGATGAGGGTGTCCTGGACGTCGGCGGGGATGCGGGTGAGCTCCTCGACGCGGGCGGTCATTCCCTCGGCCATGGCCCGCATGACGGGGCTGGGTACGAGGGCCTCGCGGCTGGGGCCGTGGGCGAGGAGCCTCGCGTAGTTCCAGCCGTACCGGATGGCCTCCTCCGGGGTGCCGGCAGTGCCCTGGACGAGGAGGGTGGAGTCGCCGCTGACGGCGGCCGCGAGGTGCTCGGACACCCAGGTCTTGGCGGTGCCGGGCACGCCGAGCAGGAGCAGGGCGCGGTCGGTGGCCAGGGTGGTGACCGCGACCTCGACGATGCGGCGCGGTCCCACGTACTTGGGCGTGATCACCGTGCCGTCGTCGAGTGTGCCGCCGAGCAGGTAGGTGGCGACGGCCCAGGGGGAGAGCTTCCAGCGGGTCGGGCGGGGCCTGTCGTCGGCGGCCGCCAGGGCTTTCAGTTCGTGCGCGAAGGCGTCTTCGGCGTGCGGTCGCAGCGCCTCGGCGCCGATGCCGTTCTCGGGCTTGCTCATGGTCCCCCTCCAGTGCTCGGCAGCCGCTCCCGACTGCTGTTCCAACGGTGCACCACGCCACTGACAACGCCCCCTGCTGTGCACGTCGTTGCAGGTCAGCGCGATTGTCAGAGGGGGTCTCTACGGTGGTTGTCATGACTGAGCAGGGGGTCCGCTGGACGGCGGAACAGGTACTGGCTCTGGCTCCTGACGATGCTTCACGCAAGGCGGGCGGCAGACTCGGCGGGGCGGGGCCGTGGTCGCAGATCGGAGGTTCCGCTTCCGGTTCTGTGTGGGGGCTGTGCAAGGGCAGCGGCAGCAATCCGTACCGGACGGTGGTCGACCTGACGGGACCGGCCTACAAGTGCTCCTGCCCGAGCCGGAAGTTCCCGTGCAAGCACGCGCTGGGGCTGCTCCTGCTCTGGTCCGCCGAGGGGGTCGGCGAGCCCGGGGAGGCGCCGGACTGGGCAGCGCAGTGGCTGGCGGACCGGGCGGCCAGGGCCGCGCGTCCGACGGCCGGTCCGGTGGACGAGGAGGGGGCCCGGCGCCGGGCCGAGCGGCGGGCGGCGCGCGTGGGGGCGGGCGTCACCGAGCTGGAGCAACGGCTGGCCGACCTGCTGCGCGGCGGCCTCGCGGGCCAGGAGCACGCCGGTTACGCGGCGTGGGAGGAGACCGCCGCCCGGATGGTGGACGCCCAGGCACCCGGACTCGCGGGGCGAGTACGGGAGTTGGGGACGATACCCAGTTGCGGCCCCGGCTGGCCCGCCCGGATGCTGGAGGAGGCGGCGCTGCTGCACCTGCTGGACCGGGCCTGGATGGGCGTGACGGGACTTCCGGACCAGTTGGCGGCGACCGTCCGCAGCCGGGTGGGACTACCGGCCTCCGGGGAGGGGGAGGCCGTACGGGACCGCTGGCTGGTGCTCGCCCAGTACGACTCGGTGTCGCCGGACGGCCGGCTCACCACCCGCCGGATATGGCTGCGCGGGCTGGCGGGGGGACGGCCCGCGCTGGTGCTGGACTTCGGGCCGCCCGGGCGGCCGCCGGGGCTGGCGCTGCCGGTGGGGCTGGTGCTGGAGGCGGAGCTGCGCTTCCGGCCCGGGTCGGCGGGGCTGCGGGCGGACCTCGGGGAGAGGTCCGCGGCGGCCGCGCCGTGCACGGAGGTACCGGCCGGGGTGAGCACGCAGGCGGCCCTGGAGGCCTACGGGGCCGCGCTGCGGGAGGACCCGTGGCTGGAGTCCTGGCCGGTCGTGCTCGGCCCGGTGATCCCGATACCGGGAGAGCTCGGCTGGCAGCTGGCGGACGCGGAGGGCACCTCCGCCCTGCCGGTGCCCCTCACCGGGGCGGGCAGCCGTTCCCGCGGGGGGCTGTGGCAGCTGGCCGCGTTGTCGGGCGGGGGCCCGGTGACGGTCTTCGGCGAGTGCGGCCACCGCGGGTTCACCCCGCTGACGGCATGGCAGCCGGGCTCGTCCGAGCCGGTCGCCCTGTCCTGAGCGGGACGGGACCGGACCACCACATCGCAGGGGGCCTGGGGGGTCCTGCGCCGTCGTACGGGGACGGCACGCAGAGGTGCGGCGCCGGGGGGCGCCGCACAAGGAACGACGAGAAGCCGGGGGGCTTTCATGAACGACAACCACGCCAGTTGAGCGGACCCGCACGGGACATCGACAGCCCCGGTCCCGTGGAGGGGGCGGGACCGGGGCACCGGACACGACCGAGGACGAGCAGCGAGGGAGGGGCACCGATGGGCGAGGGTGACGAGGGGTACGGGGAGTGGCAGGAGCTGGTCGGTGCCGCGCTGCTGGGCACCGACCGGCGCCGGGGCGGGGGCCCGGCCGGTTCGCCCGGGGCACTGCTGGACGCGGCGGCCGTGCACACCGTGCGCCGCCGCGCGGGGTTGCGGCCGGCGGCGGCACGGCCGCGGCCCGAGCCCGCGCCCCGCGACCCCCGGCCGGCACCGCCGGAGGCGGCGGCCCGGCGGCTCGCGCAACTGCTGGCGGGCCGTACCGGCAGCGGGGGCGGCAGCGGGCGTCGCGGCGCGGCCCCGGATCTGACGGAGCTGCTCCCGCAGTGGCTGGCCGCGGCCGGACGGCACGGCTACCGCGCGCCCGCCGCGCTCGTACCGGCACTGCTGGACGCCGCCCGGGCCCGTACGGACCTGCGCCCGCAGGCCCTGGCCCTGGCCGGTGCGCGGGGGCAGTGGCTGGCGCGGATGAATCCGGACTGGCGGTTCGCCCTGCGCGGCGGGGCGGGCGGCGGGGAACTGCCGGACGTGACGGACCCGTCCGCGGTGGAACGGCTGTGGGAGGAAGGGCTGTTCGCGGAGCGGGTGGCCCTGCTGGGCGCGGTACGGACCCACGAGCCGGCGGCGGCACCGCGGCTGCTGGCGACGACCTGGGCGGGCGAACGGGCCGAGGACCGGCTGATGTTCCTCGACTCGCTGCGTGCGGGGCTGTCCCTGGAGGACGAGCCCTTCCTGGAGGCGGCGCTGGGCGACCGCAGCCGCAACGTCCGCGCGACGGCCGCCGAACTGCTGTCGGCACTGCCGCAGTCGGCGCTGGCGGGCCGGATGGCCGGGCGGGCACTGGCCTGTGTGGGTCCGGAGGGGGTGACGCCGCCGGCCGAGTGCGATGCGGGGATGCTCCGCGACGGGGTGGTCAAGCGGCCGCCCGCCGGTCGCGGGGAGCGGGCGTGGTGGCTCGGCCAACTGGTCGAGGCGGCGCCGTTGTCGTGCTGGCGGGAGCGGTTCGGGGGGCTCGGCCCGGCGGAGATCGTGGCACTGCCGGTCGCCTCGGCCGAGGGCTGGGCGGAGGAGCTGCACGCGGCGTGGTGCCGGGCCGCGGTGCGCCAGCGGGACCCGCAGTGGTCGCGGGCCCTGCTCGGCCCGGCGTCGGCGCCGCCCGCGGCGGGCCCGGGCACGGCCTCCCTCGCGGAGCGGGCCACATTGCTGGAGACCCTCCCCGACGGGGAACGCGCCGAGTGGGTGGCGGAGTTCGTCCGGGCCCACGGTCTGTCCGAGGCCTTCCAGCTGCTCGGGGTGTGCGTGGTGCCGTGGGCGGGCGCTCTGGGCCGGGCCGTGGTGGACGCCCTCGACATCGCCCGGGAGGCGGGCAGCTACCCGTGGAGCTTCAGCGGGGTGATGGGCCTGGCCGAGCGCTGCCTCGACCCGGCCGAGGCGGGCCGGCTGGAGGCCCTGACCGCGGCCGCGGAGGACCCGCCGGACGCGTCCCCGGGAGCGGCGGCGTACTGGGCGGAAGCCTTCCAGCGCCTGGTCGCCACCCTTCGCCTGCGCGCAGCGATGCTGTCGGAACTCACCCCACCGTGACCCCTGCGGGGAGCTCGGCCGGCACCTGCCCGGCCGCCCGGGACCGGACGACCCGGTGCTCACGCAGCGACGCCGTGGAGCTCGACCCGGCCCGCCCCCTGCGGGGGGCGCGACCGGCATCCGGGGGCCGGGCCACCGCCGGCGGCCGGAGCCGGGCGCGGCGGGGGGCTCGGCCTGCCGGCACGCCGCGGCCGGCCGGGAAACTCGGCAGGGCCGACGCGCCACGGCCGACGCGCCACGGCCGGCGCAGGGCCCGGCAGGGCCGGCACGCCGCGGCCGGGGACCCGGCCGGGCCGACGCGCCGCGGCCGGCGCAGCGGTTCCGGTTCACGTCTACGCCGGGCGGGGGGGCTCACCGGGCGCGGCCCGGAGCTGCGTGCCCGCGCGGCTGCCGACGGGCGGGGTCGCTGCGGGCCGCCGGTGGCTACTGGCGGACGTGGGCGTTGACCCACTCCACGATGGACGTCGTCGTCGCGCCCGGGGTGAAGATCTCCGCCACGCCCTTCTCCTTGAGGGGGGCGATGTCGTCCTCGGGGATGATGCCGCCGCCGAAGACCTTGATGTCCTCCGCGTCGCGCTCCTTCAGCAGCTCCAGCACGCGCGCGAAGAGCGTGTTGTGGGCGCCCGAGAGGATCGACAGGCCGATCGCGTCGGCGTCCTCCTGGATCGCGGTGTCCACGATCTGCTCGGGGGTCTGGTGGAGGCCGGTGTAGATGACTTCCATCCCCGCGTCCCGCAGCGCCCGCGCGATCACCTTGGCCCCGCGGTCGTGGCCGTCGAGACCCGGCTTGGCCACCACCACACGGATCGGACCGGTCACACCCATCGCACTGCCTCCCGAGTGAACGAACGTTAAGTACAGCATCGCGCACGCCGCCGTTTCGCGGTCAAGCACGAGGGGGAAATCACACGTGGGACGGCATTGCGCCACCGTGCCGCCAGCCGCACGGCACGGTGGCGCGGCGGCCGCCGCCCCCGAGGACCACTGGAGGCCGTCGTGGGTCTGTCCTTACCCGTATCCGTCCCCGTCACCTTCTCCGGTGCCGCGCTGCGGGCCGGCGCACTCGAGGTCGTCGTGCTGGGCGGGCACCTCCTGCTGTACCCCACCGGGGTGTGCCAGGAGAAACTCGTCCGTGTCCCCACCACGACACGCCCGCCCGTCCTGCTCCTCCACGGATTCACCGACAACCGGTCCGTCTTCGTCCTGCTGCGCCGCGCCCTCTGCGCCGGCGGCCTGCGGCACGTGGAGGCGTACAACTACTCGCCCCTCGCCCTCGACCTGCGCGTCATCGCCGGCCATCTCGCCCGGCGTGTCGAGGAGCTGTGCGAGCGCACCGGGCAGGAGCGGGTGGACATCGTCGGGCACAGCCTGGGCGGCCTGATCGGCCGGTACTACGTCCAGCGCCTCGGCGGCGACACGCGCGTCCGCACCCTGGTCACGCTCGGCACCCCGCATTCCGGTACGCGGGTCGCCCCGTTCTTGGACGCCCACCCCCTGGTGCGGCAGATGCGCCCGGGCTCCGAGGTGCTGGCCGAGCTGGCGGCGCCCTCGCCGGGGTGCACCACGCGCTGCGTGGCGTTCTGGAGCGAGTTCGACACGCTCATGGCCCCGGTCGGGAGCGCGCGGATCGAACACCCGGACCTGTGTGTGGAAAATGTGCAGGTCACGGGTATCGGCCATCTCGCGCTACCGGCGCACCCGGCGGTCATCGCGGCGGTCGGGCGCGCCCTTGACGGCCCCGCTCCGGCCCTCGTGGCGGGCCCGGACACCGCCTCCGTCGCCTGACCTTCCGGCGACCGGGAGTCGAACACATTTCGAACTCAAGGCCAAGGCTGCGTCTTTCGGCGACCGAAAGACGGCCGAATGCCCGGTTCCGCTGATCTGGGGACCCGGCGAAGATTGTCGTTGCGAGTAACCGCCGGGTACAGTCACGCCACTGCTCTCCTCCGGTGAACTTCGAGTTCCCGGCCACCCAGGCCCCCACTGCCGAGGCGAAAGAGAAGTTGGTGAACGACCGCCCCTCGTCGGGCCAGTACCCGGATGCCGGGTATGACGGCCTTTCCACCACCGCTTTCGCTGGTGACTCGGCCTACGTTTCCTACGAAACGCAGGGCCAGGGGGTCAATTACGCTGCCTATGGCTCCTACGAGACCGGCGCGTACGACACCACCGCGTGGACCTCGCAGGACCCCTACCTGTCCACGGTCCCCTCGCAGTCCGTCCCCGAGGACACCACCGGGAGCTGGGACGCGAGCGCCTGGAACGCGGCGGGGACGGGCACGGGCACGGACCACTCCGGCTACACCGCCTACCCGACGGCCTCCTTCGGCTACGACACCTCCGCCGAGCAGACCGGTCACTGGGCGATGCCCGGCTTCGGTACCACCGGTACCGAGACCGGCGCCTACGACGCGACCGCCTGGAACACCGTCACGCAGACCCCGGCACAGCCCGAGGCCGAATACGCGTACGACTACCAGCCCGCACAGCAGGACTACGCGTACGGGACGGCCACCCTCGGCACCGTCGGCTACACCCACGAGGCCCAGCCCACCGCGACCGACGCGGAGACCGGGACCGACCCCGCGGCCGCCGCGTACAGCGAGACCGCCGTCTTCGAGGTGCTCTCCGACGAGGCACCCACAAGCGAAGAAACGTTCGAGTCCGGCGAGTCGTACGAGCTGCCCGAGGTCCACGAACTGCACGGCGTCCACGACATGCCCACCCAGGCCATGCCGGTGACCTCCGCTCCGCGTTCCGCGCGCCGGACCGCGGCCAAGGGGAACGCCAAGGGCGTCGCCAAGGCGTCGGGCGCCAAGGCGGCCGGCGGCCGCCGGCGCACCCCGGCGAAGCGTTCCGCCCTGCTGACCGTGGCCGTTCCCTCCGCCTGCGTGATGGGCGTCGCCGGTGTCGCGGCCGCCTCCGTGGGCGGGCTCACCGGTACGGACAAGTCCGGTGAGGACACCACCACGATGGCCGCGCCCGACCCGGCCTCGGTGAAGCCGGTCGCGGCGAACACCAAGCTCGACACCCAACTGGTCGCGCTCAGCGCCGACGCGGGCGACTTCGCGGACCGCGCGAGCCGCACCCAGGAGCGCATCGACCTGCGCGAACGCCAGGAAGAGGAAAAGAAGAAGAAGGCCGAGGAGGCCGCGGCCAAGGAGGCCGCCCGCCCCAAGTTCGCGGTCCCGGTCGCGCAGCACGGCCTCAGCGCCAGCTTCGGCCAGGCCGGCGGCATGTGGATGTCGGTCCACACCGGCATCGACTTCCCCGTCTCCTACGGGACCCCGGTCATGGCGGCCACCGACGGCACCGTGCGCACGCAGTACAACAGCGCCTACGGGAACATGGCCATCGTGACCGCGCCCGACGGCACCGAGACCTGGTACTGCCACCTCAGCTCCACCAAGATCCGCGGCGGCAAGGTCAAGGCGGGCGACGTCATCGCCTACTCGGGCAACTCCGGCAACTCCACCGGCCCGCACCTCCACTTCGAGGTCCGGCCCGGCGGCGGCTCCGCGATCGACCCCCTGGCCTGGCTGCGCAGCAAGGGCCTGGACCCGAGGTAGCCACCGGCTCCACCGACTCCATGGAAGTGCCCGGCAGCGGTCGCGCTGCCGGGCACTTCCCTTTCCTGCACGGCGGGTTCGGCGGGTTCGGCAAGGGCGGCAGGCCGGCGAGGGCGGGACGATGCGCCCCGCCCCGGCCCGCCCCGGCCCTCAGAGCTTCTGCACCGGCGCGTAGCGCAGCAGCAGCCGCTTGGGCTTGTCGTCGCCGAAGTCGATGGTGGCCTGCGCGTCCGCGCCCGCTCCCTTGACCTCCATGACGGTGCCGAGCCCGAACTGGTCGTGCGTGACCCGGTCCCCGACCGCCAGCGCGATGACGGGCTTGTCCGCGGCCCGGCGCGTCGCGAAACCGGACGGACCCGACTTCGTGCGCGACGAGGACAGGAAGGCCTCGGGCGAGGTGCCGAACGAGGACCGTCCGCCGCCCGAGCCCGATCCGTAGCCCGAACTGCGCATCGGGCCGGCCGGCTTCTGGGCCGCCCCCGTGCGCTTCCACTGCAGGTACTGGTCCGGAATCTCCTCCAGGAACCGCGACGGCGGGTTGTACGAGGGGGTGCCCCACGCGCTGCGCATGCTGGACCGGGTCAGGTACAGCCGCTCGCGCGCCCGTGTGATGCCGACGTAGGCGAGGCGGCGCTCCTCCTCCAGTTCCTTGGTCTGGCCCAGCGCGCGCATGTGCGGGAAGACCCCGTCCTCCATGCCCGTCAGGAAGACCACCGGGAACTCCAGGCCCTTGGCGGTGTGCAGGGTCATGAGGGTGATGACGCCGGAGCCGTCCTCGTCCTCGTCGGGGATCTGGTCGGAGTCGGCGACGAGGGCGACCTGCTCCAGGAACTCGGCGAGCGTGCCGGGGCCGACGGGCGCCGAGCCCTCCGGCGCCTCGGCGGCCGCGGCCTCCCGCGCCTGCTCGAACTCCAGCGCCACGGCCGCCAGTTCCTGGAGGTTCTCGATCCGCGTCTCGTCCTGCGGGTCGGTCGACGCCTGGAGTTCGGCGAGGTAGCCGGTGCGCTCCAGGACCGCCTCCAGCACCACCGCCGGGCCGGCGCCCGAGTCGACGATCGTGCGGAGCTCCTCCATCAGCGCGTTGAACCGCTTGACGGCGTTGGTGGAGCGGGCCGCCATGCCGAAGGCCTCGTCGACGCGCCGCAGCGCCTGCGGGAAGGTGATCTTCTCGCGCAGCGCGAGTGCGTCGATCATCGCCTCGGCGCGCTCGCCGATGCCGCGCTTGGGGACGTTCAGGATGCGGCGCAGCGGGACGTTGTCCTCCGGGTTCGCGAGGACGCGCAGGTACGCGAGGACGTCGCGGACCTCCTTGCGCTCGTAGAAGCGGACGCCGCCGACGACCTTGTACGGCAGGCCGACCCGGATGAAGATCTCCTCGAACACGCGGGACTGGGCGTTGGTCCGGTAGAAGATCGCGACGTCGCCGGCCTTGGCGTCGCCGGCGTCGGTGAGCCGGTCGATCTCGTCGGCGACGAACTGCGCCTCGTCGTGCTCGGTGTCCGCGACGTAGCCGGTGATGACCGCGCCGGTGCCGGCCTCGGTCCACAGGTTCTTGGCGCGGCGGTTCTCGTTGCGCTCGATGACGGCGTTGGCGGCGGAGAGGATCGTCTGCGTGGAGCGGTAGTTCTGCTCGAGCAGGATCGTCGTCGCGTCCTTGTAGTCCTCCTCGAACTGGAGGATGTTGCGGATCGTCGCGCCGCGGAAGGCGTAGATCGACTGGTCGGCGTCACCCACCACGCACAGCTCGGCCGGGGGCAGGTCCGGGTAGCCGGTGCCGACCAGCTCGCGCACGAGCGTGTACTGCGCGTGGTTGGTGTCCTGGTACTCGTCGACCAGGACGTGCCGGAAGCGGCGCCGGTAGTGCTCGGCGACGTCCGGGAAGGCCTGGAGCAGGTGCACCGTGGTCATGATGATGTCGTCGAAGTCGAGGGCGTTGGCCTCGCGCAGCCGCGCCTGGTACATCACGTACGCCTGGGCGAGCGTCTTCTCGAAGCCGTCGGCGGCCTGGTCGGCGAAGGCCTCCTCGTCGATCAGCTCGTTCTTCAGGTTCGAGATCTTGGCGTTGAAGGACTTCGGCGGGAACTTCTTCGGGTCGAGGTCGAGGTCCCGGCAGACGAGGGCCATCAGGCGCTTCGAGTCGGCCGCGTCGTAGATCGAGAACGAGGACGTGAAACCGAGCCGCTTGGACTCGCGGCGCAGTATGCGCACGCACGCGCTGTGGAAGGTGGAGACCCACATGGCGTTCGCGCGCGGGCCGACGAGGCCCTCGACGCGCTCCTTCATCTCGCCGGCGGCCTTGTTGGTGAAGGTGATCGCCAGGATCTGGCCGGGGTGGACGTTCCGGGCGGCCAGCAGGTGGCCGATGCGGTGCGTGAGCACCCTGGTCTTGCCGGAGCCGGCGCCGGCCACGATGAGCAGCGGGGAGCCCGCGTGCACCACGGCCGCGGCCTGCTGCTCGTTCAGGCCGTCGAGGAGCGCCGCCGGGTCGATGACGGGCTTGGGGGCGCCGTCCCGGTAGTACGCGTCACCGGTCATGGGCACGTCGAAGTGCCCGCCGAAGAGGTCGTCCGCGCCCGCCTCCGGGGCGGGGTACTCCTCGGGCGGCGGCGGGACCTCGTCGGAGGGGGTGAGGTCCGCCAGGAAGCTGTCGTCAAAGAGGCTGCTCATCGCATTCCGAGTCTAGGGGGCGGGACCGACAGGCCAGCACGAGTTCCAGCAGACCGGGGAAGCGGAGCTCCAGGTCGTCGCGGCGCAGCGCGAGATAGAGCTTGCGGCCCTGGGGTCGCCGGCAGATGACCCCGCTCTCGCGCAGCGTCCTGAGGTGGTGCGTGACGCTCGACCGGGGCAGGTCGGGCACGACCTCACCGCAGAAGGCCTCCTCCCCGGAGGCGAGCCTGCGGACGATCTCCAGCCGGACGGGGTGGCCGAGCGCCGCCAGGACGTCGACGAGCTCGATGCGGTCGACGGCGGGGTGGATCGGGTCGTCGGCGGCGGGCATGCCCTCCACTGTACGCAGTTCTCGTACGGACCCCGACCCGCTTCCGGCGCCGCCCGTCCGCCCCCGTACGCTCGACTGCCATGGACGTACTCATCAGTGTCTTCGTCGGCCTGCACATCATCGGGATCGCGGCCCTCCTCGGCGGCTTCCTGACCCAGATGAAGGCGATGAGCGCGGGCACCGCCCGCTTCACGCCCGCCATGCTGCACGGCGCGCTCACCATGCTCGTCACCGGCGTGCTCCTCGTCGGCTTCAACGAGATGGACGGCACGCCCGTCAACAACATCAAGGTCGGCGTGAAGCTCGCCCTCCTCTTCGTGATCCTCGCTCTCGTCTACGTCAAGCGCGACGAGGAGCACGTGGACAAGCCGCTGTTCGCCACGGTCGGCGCACTGACCGTGATCAACATCTTCATCGCCCTTCTCTGGCACTGACCCACACCGGAACGATCCGCTCCGGTCCTGTGCGGCCAGCTCCGGTCGCATCGGGGCACTTACGGTCATCGCGTCATCCGCCCGTTACCTCCGGGTCTAGCGTCCTCCTCCAAGCACCGGCAGAGGAAGGACGTGAGGCCCTCGTGGCCACTCATCGAAAGCCCAGGCAGCGCCCGCTCTCCGGCGGCTCGGTACGGACCGCCGCCACCATCGCCCTCGCGGGCGCTGCCACCGCCACCGCCTTCGAAGGCACCTCCCAGGCCGACCCCCGGCCCACCCCCGCCCAGGTCAAGACCGAGGTGGACCGGCTCTACGAGGAGGCCGAGGCGGCGACCGAGCGGTACAACGGGGCGAAGGAGCAGGCCGACGAGGCCGAACGGGCACTGACCGGTCTGCGTGACGAGGCCGCCCGCAAGGCCGACCAGCTCAACACCGCCCGCAGCGCGCTCGGCTCGCTCGCCGCCTCCCAGTACCGCAGCGGCTCCCTGGGCACCGCCGTACAGCTCGCCCTCGCGGACGACCCGCAGGAGTACCTCACCCAGGCCTCCTTCATCTCCCGCGCCGGCAACCGCAACGCCGCCGGGATCACCACGGTGCGCCGCAAGCTGGACGAGCTGTCGAAGCTGCGGGAGCAGGCCTCCGGGCGGCTCGCCGACCTCCGTTCCCGGCGGGACGAACTCGCCGCCCACAAGGCCGAGGCGGAGGGGAAGCTCGCCGCCGCCAAGCGACTGCTGGACAAGCTGACCGCTGAGGAGCGCGCCGCCTACGAGGCCCAGTCGTCCGGTGCCGCACCCTCCGGGGCGGCGTCCGCCGGGCCCGTGACCGCCGCGCCCCCGCCGCCCGCCGACGGCTCCCGGGCGGCCCGCGCCGTGGCCTTCGCGTACGGGGCGATCGGCAAGCCCTACGTCTGGGGAGCGACGGGGCCCGGCTCCTTCGACTGCTCGGGACTGACCCAGGCGGCCTGGCGCTCGGCCGGGGTCTCGCTGCCCCGCACGACCTACACCCAGATCAACGTCGGCCGGCGCGTGTCCCGCGACCAGCTGGCCCCCGGCGACCTGGTGTTCTTCTATTCCGGGATCACGCACGTCGGCCTCTACGTCGGCAACGGCCAGATGATCCACGCCCCGCGCCCGGGATCGACCGTCCGGCTCGCGCCGCTCGACTCGATGCCCTGGGCCGGCGCCTCCCGCCCGGCGTGAGCCCGGCCCGCCCGGCGTGAGCCCGGCCCGCCCGGCCTGAGCCCGGCCCGCCCGGCCTGAGCCCCCGCCCGGGCCCGAGCCCCGGCCCGGCGTGCGGCCTCAGCCCTGCGCGCAGTGCCCGCACGTCCCGCGCCGGCGGAGGTAGTAGGCGAGGGTGGCGGCGCCCAGCGCGGCGCCCCACACCACCCACAGCATCGCGGGGTAGTTGGTGCCCCAGCCGAAGGGCTGGTTGCCGGCCCGGATCATCATCAGGCCGCCGGGGACGGCCACCACGGATACCAGCAGGGCCGGGACGACCGCGGTGGCCGGGGCGACCGGCCGGCCCGCCTTGAACGGCACCCACCGCGGCCAGACCTCGCCCCAGCGCGCCACCAGGCCGTGGGTCAGCACCGCGCCACCGACCGAGGCGAGCGCCAGGCCGAGCCCGATCCCGAGCAGCCCCGGGGTGTCCTGCATGTCCTCGAGGAACGCGTCGGTGATGCCGAGCGGGTAGCCGAAGAACCAGGCCACGCGGGTCGCCTCGTACGGGACGGTGGACAGGACCGACACCAGCACCGCCCTGCGCCCCCAGCGGGCGGCCGACTCCGGCGCGGTCCACGCGGCGGCCCGGCCGCCGCGGCCGCAGTGCGCGCACAGCCCGCCGGTCCGCCGCTGGTGGGCCAGCGTCGCCAGCGTCCACAGGACGCCGCCCACGAACAGGATGAGCAGGTTGTCCCGGTGCCAGAAGAGGATGTCGCCGACGCCCTCCTGGGGACCGGGCACGCCGGTGAACGCGAACACCACCAGGAGCGGGGCGAAGGCCAGTACGGCGATCAGGGTGTAGTCCTGCACGCCCACCAGGAGCGTCGCGGCCAGCGTCCAGCCGAAGACCAGCAGCGCCCGGCGGCCCGCACCCGTACCGCACCGGCGGCGTGCCATGAGCAGCCCGCAGACCGCCCCCGCCAGTCCCACCGCCGCCATGACCGGGGCGACCACGGCCACCGGGCTGGGGTCCAGCACCGACCCGGACGAGCGGTCCACGGCGGCCTGCGCGAACGGGTACCCCGCCCCGCCCAGCGCCCAGTACAGCCCCGCCAGCCCGTAGCCCAGGGACCAGACGGCAGCCGCGTACCCGGCCCAGTGCGGCCAGCCCGACCACCACCGGCGGCGCACCGCGGCCCGCTCCCGCTCCCGCTCCCGACCCTGCTCGTTCCTGCTGTCGACCGCGTGCGCCATGACCCTGATCCCCCTCGGATGTCGTCCTGGGACCAGCCTCGCGGTGCGGGGGTGGCGGGCACAGCGGCCGACCGGCAGAGTCCGGCGGCCTCCGGGGCGGCCGCTCTCCGCCGATCGGCAGAGTCCGCCAGGGCTAGGGGGCCTTGACCACGCCGCTCAGCCAGCCGAAGGTCTGCGGCAGCTGCTTGGACCACGAGTCGAGGTTGTGGCCGCCGGTGACCTTCTCCGCGTGCACGACGGTCGGCTTCTGCGCGAGCGCCTTGAGGTCCATGCCGGACAGGTAGCCGTCCTGCTCGGCCCCCGACATCCACAGCGAGACCGCCGGCGGCGCCGGCTGGGCCTTGAGGACGTTCTTCAGGTTGTGCGTGACGCGCAGCTGCGGGTCCTGGGCGACCAGCGAGGAGGGTTCCTGGCCGGGGTCGTTGTAGCCGGACAGGGAGACGGCGGCGCTGTAGCGGTCGGGGTGGGCGATCGCCAGCTTGGCGGCGCAGTAGGCGCCGGCCGAGTAGCCGGCCACGCCCCAGGTCCGGGCCTCGTCCGAGGCCCGGAAGTTGTCGACGACCATCTTGCGGACATCGACGCTGAACCAGCTGTCCGCGTTGACCTTGCCGGGGAGGTTGGCGCAGCCGGTGTCGCCGTTGCCCACGAGCATGGCGCGCGGCGAGACGAGGATGAACGGCTGCACCTTGCCGCTCTTCATCAACGGCTCCAGCACCTCGTGCGCCTTGAGCCCCTGGAACCAGGACTTCCCCGTTCCCGGGATGCCCGGGATCAGCTCGACGACCGGGAACTTCTTGTCCTTGAAGGCCGGGTCGTCGTACTGCGGCGGCAGCCACACCAGGACGTCGCCCCTGACGCCGGATATCTTGCCGTCGAGCTCGGTCTTCTGGACGCGGCCACCGAGGCCCTCGACCGGCTGGAAGGCCTGCTTGGCCTTCGGGGCCTCCTCCACCTTCTTTCCGCCCAGGCCGTCCGGACCGAGGTCGGGTGCGGCGGTGACGTACGTGCCGGTGCCGAGCAGATCGCCCCACGAGTTGTAGAAGTGCTCGGCCCGGTTGACGGCCACGAACACCACGGCGACTGCTGTGACCTGGGCGAACACCACCATCAAGGTGCGCAGGGCAGCGCGTACGACGGCAGGGCCGCGCACCTTGCTCCACAGGGCCAGGGGGAGGATGACGGCGATCACGGTCAGTGCGATCACCGATACGAAGAAGGGTGTACCGGTCAAGCTCATCACGACAGCCTAGAGTGCGGCCGACGCGGCGCCGGTTGCCCAGCCGACCTGCGGTGTGGGTCACACCGCAGGTCGGACGCCGTACGGCGTCACACCAGGCGGCGTGCCGTCGCCCAGCGGGTCAGCTCGTGCCGGTTGGAGAGCTGCAGCTTGCGCAGGACCGCCGAGACGTGCGACTCCACCGTCTTCACCGAGATGAAGAGCTGCTTGGCGATCTCCTTGTACGCGTACCCGCGCGCGATCAGCCGCAGCACCTCGCGCTCGCGCTGGGTGAGCCGGTCCAGGTCCTCGTCCACCGGCGGCGCGTCCGTCGAGGCGAACGCGTCGAGCACGAAGCCCGCCAGCCGCGGCGAGAACACCGCGTCCCCGTCCTGCACGCGGAAGACCGAGTCCACCAGGTCGGTGCCGGTGATGGTCTTGGTGACGTAGCCGCGCGCACCGCCGCGGATCACGCCGATGACGTCCTCGGCCGCGTCGGAGACGGACAGCGCCAGGAACCGCACCGGGTTCTCGGCGGCCGCCATCAGGGGGGCGCAGCGCCGCAGCACCTCGACGCCGCCGCCGCCGGGCAGGTGCACGTCGAGGAGGACCACCTCGGGCCGGGTGGCCGTGATGACGGTGACGGCCTGGTCGACGTCGGCGGCCTCTCCCACGACCTCCACCCCGGTCCGGTCGGTCTCGCCGATCTCGGCCTGCACGCCCGTGCGGAACATCCTGTGGTCGTCGACGAGCACCACCCGGACCCTCCTGGTCGCCGCCACGCCTGGGTTCTCTCCGGCCTCGGTCATGCCGTGTTCGCCGCCCTCTCCATCTCCAGCTCGACTTCCGTGCCGCCGTCGGGCGCGGACCGCAGTCGCGCGGTCCCGCCGTTGCGCTGCATCCGGCCGATGATCGATTCTCGTACGCCCATGCGGTCGTCGGGTACCGCTTCGATGTCGAAGCCGGGCCCGCGGTCCCGTACGGACACGAACACCGTCTGCCCCTCCACCTCCGCGTACACCTGCACCGGCCCGCCCTCGCCACCGTACTTGGCGGCGTTGACCATCGCCTCGCGTGCGGCCTGGACCTGTGCGCCCAGCTTCTCGTCGAGCGGGCAGTCGCCGACGACGACGACCTCGATGGGCACGCCGTGGTGGTCCTCCACCTCGGCCGCGGTCTTCTTCACGGCCTCGGCCAGGGTCGCCGGCTCCTCGGCCTCGTCCTTGCCGGTGCCCTCGGGCTTGTAGAGCCAGTTGCGCAGCTCGCGTTCCTGGGCCCGCGCGAGCCGGCGCACCTCGCCCACGTCCTCCGCGTTGCGCTGGATCAGGGTGAGGGTGTGCAGCACCGAGTCGTGCACGTGGGCGGCGACCTCGGCGCGCTCCTGCGCACGGATGCGCATCAGCCGCTCCTCGGAGAGGTCCTGGGTCATCCGGATCAGCCAGGGGCCGGCGAGCAGGGCGACGCCGACGAGGACGGCGAGGGTGGCGGTGAGGACGTTGCCGAGCTGCGCGGCGGAGCCCCGTACGACGATGAAGACGGTGAGGCCCACGCCGACCAGGGCGACCCCGGCGAGCGCGCGGGCTGCCTGGAAGAGGCGCCCGTGCCGCCCGGCGGCGGTGGTCCAGTGGGCGCGGCGGGCGTTGTCGGCCTGCCGCCACACGAGGACCACACCGGCCCCGACCAGCAGCGTCGGCCAGACGTAGCGTCCGGACTCGCCGCCGAGCTGGACCTTGGAAATGAAGATGCCCGCGCCGATGAACAGGGCGATCAGTGCCGTGATCTGCCCGCTGTCGGGTTTGCGCAGGCGGCGGGTGCCGTCGGGGAGGGTCTCGAAGAAGGAGCGGTGCCCGGCGCGCCCGCCGACGCCGAGCGGTACGAAGACCCAGAACGCGGCGTACAGCAGCACACCCAGTCCGTCGCCCCACATGAAGAGGAGGAGGAACACGAGGCGGACCCAGCCCACGGGCAGCCCGACGTGCCCGGCCAGACCGCGCGCGACACCGCCGAGCATCCGGCCGTCGGCGCTGCGGTAGAGCTTGCGCTGCGGCGGGTCGTCGGCGTCCGGGGCGTGCAGGGGGCGGGAGGAGGCGGCTACGGGCATGTCACCAAGGGTCACACGGCGGGCCGGGGCCGGGCATCAGGGCATCCCCCCACTTCTGCCCGGGAGATCTCAGGGTTGCGCCAGGGTAGGACCGGATTCCGGGGGCCCGCGCCGACCGTCACCATGGACGCATGACCGAAGTACACGACGCCCCGCCCGCCGGCGCCGGGGCCCCCCTGGCGGCCGAGGCCCGGCCGCCCCTGCGCCGCAGCAAGCGCGACAAGGTCCTCGCGGGCGTGTGCGGCGGACTGGGCCGGTACTTCGACCTGGACCCGGTGGTCTTCCGGATCGTCCTCGGCGTCCTTGCGGTCACCGGCGGCGTGGGCCTCATCTTCTACGGCTTCGCGTGGCTGCTGCTCCCGCAGGAGGGCGAGGAGGACAGCGAGGCGAAGAAGCTGCTGACGGGCCGGGTCGAGGGGGCGACCCTGGCGGCGGTGTTCACCGCCCTGGTGGGCTGCGCCCTGTTCCTGTCGATGCTGGACAACGGCGCGCTGGCGGTGTTCTCGGTCCTGGTGGTCCTGGCGCTCGGCGGGGCCTCCTACTGGTCGCAGCGGCGGCGGCAGGCCGTCGCCCCCGAGACGGAGGCGCCCGCCCCGGGCGGGGCCGCCCCGCGCGCCGCGCACTCCCCGGCGGCCCCGCCGGAGACGAAGGCGCCGCCCGCCCCCGGTGCCCCGTCCTGGTGGCGGGACCCACTCGTCAAGGACGGCACCACCGGCCCCGTCGGCTCGACGGGATACCTGTGGGGGCCCGACGACTCCGTCGGCCCGGCGGAGTCCGGCGCCCTCGGAGCCACGGGCGCGTCCGCACGGCCCGCCGCGGGCGCCGCCCGGGTCCGGGGGCGCGGCGGCATCGGCGGCCGTGTCTTCCTGCTCGCCCTGCTGGCCGGGGCCGTCGGTACCGCGGCGGACTGGGAAGGCAGCCCGCTGGGCGAGGCCCTGCAGACCGGACTCGCCTGCGCGCTGATCGTCTTCGGTCTCGGCCTCGCGGTCAGCTCCCTGCTGGGCCGCACCGGATTCGGCACGGTCGTGCTGGCCCTGCTCACCTCCGGTCTGCTGGCCGGCGCCGCGGCGCTGCCGCGCGACATCGGCACCGACTGGGGGACGTTCGAGTGGCGGCCGGTCGCGATGTCCGACGTACGGCCCGAGTACGAGGCGGGCACGGGACTGGCCGTATTGGACCTGAGCCGCCTCGACGTGCCGAAGGGCACCACCGTGGCCGTGAGGGCCTCCATCGACGTGGGCCGGCTCCAGGTGGTGCTGCCGCGGGAGGCCACCGTCCGGGCGGACGTCACCGTCCGGCGCCTCGGCGACATCCAGCTGCCGGACGACTACGAGGGCCGGATCGAGCGGGTCGGCCCCGGGCAGCAGAACCGGACGGCGACCTTCGCCCCGGCCGCCGGCACCGAGGCCGGCGGGACGGTCGAGCTGGACCTCAGTGCGGGAATCGGACAGGTGGAGGTGGAGCGTGCGGCGTCATGAGTTCCAGCCGGGACGGCTGATCGCGGGACTGGTCCTGCTGCTGGCGGGCGTGCTCTACCTGGCCGAGACCACCGGTGAGGCCGACCTGCCGTGGTACGCGGTCATCCCGATGACCGCGGGCGGGCTGACGCTGGCCGCACTGGTGGGGCTGGTGACCTATGCCGTACGCCGGGACCGGCGCGACCGGATCTCCGAGTCCAGCGACAGGTAGGGCGCACCGGCGATGATCAGCGGGGTCCAGGCCATCAGGTAGATCAGGTCGTTGCCGTAGTAGTACGGGGACACCGCCCACGAGACCGTGAGCCACAGGCTGAGCGAGATCAGGGCCCCGCCGACGGCCGCGGTCCGCGACAGCAGGCCGACCAGGGTGCCGAGGCCCACCAGGATCTCGGCGACGGCGAGGAACACGGCGAATCCCACGGGGGCCTGCAGGGAGAGGTCCACGAGGGCGGGGACCGCGGAGGTGTCGCGCACCCCGCTCATCAGGTCGCCGATGGAGCCGTCGCCGGAGGCGGAGAGGAACGCGGGATCGGTGAGCTTGTCCACACCCGCGTAGACGAAGGTCACGCCGAGGAACAGCCGCAGGGGCAGCAGGTGGTACCGGGCAGCCTGGTCACGCAGCCCGCGCGGTACGTCGGTCCGGGGAGGTGCTTCGGTTCTGGTCACGCGACATGTCTACCCCGATCACTCGGCCACGTCGATGGTGCAGCGGTTGGATTCCACTCCCGCAGCCGTGACCACCTGGATCTCGGTGCGCCCCGGTTCCACTTCCGCCGGGACCGGCACCGTCAGCACCGTGTCGGAGGGGTTGGTGAACCCGCCCGGCACCGGGACCAGCGGCACGTGCACGTGGACCGCCCCGATCCGCACCACCAGCCGGGCGAGCATCTCCGGGGTCTGCGCCCCGGGCGGCACGAAGCCCACGCCGCGGATCTCGATGTCGTCCCCGGGGCGGACGGCGGCGTCCAGGTCCCCGGGCTCGCGTCTGCGCACCACCGACAGCACGAGCGGGCGGCTGCCCTCCGCGTACTTCGCCGCCAGGTACACCGCGGCCGACAGGGCCATCAGCAGGGCCAGCGCCCAGGGCAGCTGCGGCAGCCGGTCCGGGAAACGGGCGAGCGAGGCCGCCGCGTAGGCCAGTACGGCCGTCGAGACGAGCACGTACTGCGCGTCGGGGAAGCTCCCGCGGCCCGCGTCGTCCGTGAGCAGGTCCGCTCCGCGCGGCCGGTCCGCCGGCAGCTTCTGCAGCCGCTGGCTCATGATCCGTACGCAGACCACCCGGCGCACCAGTACCGCCACCCCGGAGGTCAGCACGACCACCGACAGCACCGGCAGCGCCCGGTCCAGGGCGAGGCCCGCGTACAGCGCCTGCCGTTCCGGTCCGGGGGCCGACGCGGCCAGCCGCAGCGCGGGCAGCAGCGTCGCGAACGACGTCAGCACCACCCAGGCGCTGGGCACCGCCTTCGAGGTGGACAGCCTGTTGTCCTCACCGACCAGCGGGGCCAGCAGCCCGCCGCGCAGCGACTGGGCGCGGGCCGCGACCGTCAGCAGCCCGGCCAGCAGCAGCGCCGCCAGGAGTCCGGCGGTGCGCGCCGTGGACCAGCCGGTGCCGAGCGCGGCGGCCACCTGGACCAGCAGCAGGACACCGGCGGCGATCCACACGGCGAGGACGGCCCGCCGGGAGAACACGTACAGCCAGGAGTTGCCGGCCTCCCTTCCGCGGTCGGCGACGTTGCGGGCCGACAGGGCCAGCTCGTCGGAGACCCACTGCCGGGAGGCGCCGAGGGAGTGCGCGACGGCGGCCGGCACGCCCTGCCCTGCGGCGAACTCGTCGCGCTTCTCCAGGAACGCGGCGACCGCTCGGCGGTGCCCTTCCCGGGCGCACTCTTCGCAGGCGCAGGCAGTGGTATGGGTGCCGCGGGACATCTCTTGGACAGCCACGTACGTGCCGCCTCTCTGAACTACGGGGCAATGCCAGCGAATTGTGCACCACTGCGGCAGTGCTCCGGATTGCGCACGATGTCAGAGCAGGTGATTAACGGTTCATGATGTTGACGCCATGTCCGCGACCGTCTGCCACAGCGGCTGGTAGCTCACCCAGGCTGCGAGGTCCCCGCCGAACCGCTCGCGGGTGGCGACGGCGCTGTGGTGGTCGATGAGCACCGGCTTCCCCGCGGCCCGCGCGATCAGCTGGACCTGGGCCGCCCGTTCCGCCGCGACGAACCACCAGGCGGCGGCGTCCACCGAACCGCCGACCGTCAGCAGCCCCCGGTTGCGCAGGACGAGCGCCTTGTACGGGCCGAGCGCGCGGCCGATCCGCGCGCCGTCGTCCGCGCCGGCGTATTCGTCGAGGAGGGCGTGGTCCTCGTAGAAGGCACAGGCCTCGTGGGTGATCGGGGCGAGGAGTTCCCCCAGGGCCGCGAGGGCCCGGCCGTACGGGGCCTGCACGCGGACGACGGCCACCGCCTCGGGGCGCGCCCGGTGCACGGCGGCGTGCACGGCGAAGGCCAGCTGGTTGACCCGCCGCTCCCCCTGGACCACCCGCCCGTCCCCGTCGACGAGCAGCAGGTCCTCGGGGCCGAGGGCGGCGAAGGCACGGCCGAAGGGGTTCACCCAGTAGCAGTCGTCGAACTCCGGGTCCCGCGCGGTGACGTGCCCGGCGACCCCGTCCTCGTACCCGAGGCGCGCGAACAGCCGCAGCGTGCCCGCGAGGCGTTCCCTGCGGTGCGCGCGCTCCTCGGCCGGGTCGGTGTGCGCGGGCGGCATCTCGAACGCCAGCCTCTCCACCGGCACCGGCACCGGGCCGGGCCGCGTGCCCGGCGTCCCCGTCTCCTCGGACATCGCCCGCCCTCCGTCGGTCCGTCTCCGCCGTCGTCGTCGTCGGCGCAAGGTACTGGCCTGCGCGCGAGGAGAACAGAGCCGCGCACCGGCGAAACGGCGACGGCGCCGCCGCTCAGCAGGGCTGAGCGGCGGCGCCGTCGTGCGGGGGCGGGGCCCCTTACTCCCACTCGATGGTGCCCGGGGGCTTGCTCGTGCAGTCCAGGACCACACGGTTCACCTCCGGCACCTCGTTGGTGATGCGGGTGGAGATCCGGGCGAGCACCTCGTACGGCATGCGCGTCCAGTCCGCGGTCATCGCGTCCTCGGAGGAGACGGGGCGCAGCACGACCGGGTGGCCGTAGGTGCGGCCGTCGCCCTGGACGCCGACGCTGCGGACGTCCGCGAGCAGGACGACCGGGCACTGCCAGATCTCGCGGTCCAGGCCGGCCGCGGTGAGCTCGTGGCGGGCGATGGCGTCGGCCTCGCGCAGCAGGTCCAGGCGCTCCTTGGTGACCTCGCCGACGATGCGGATGCCGAGGCCGGGGCCGGGGAAGGGCTGGCGCTGGACGATCTCCTCCGGCAGGCCGAGCTCCTGGCCGACCATGCGGACCTCGTCCTTGAAGAGCTGGCGCAGCGGCTCGACGAGCTCGAACTCGATGTCGTCGGGGAGGCCGCCGACGTTGTGGTGCGACTTGATGTTCGCGGTGCCGGTGCCGCCGCCGGACTCGACGACGTCCGGGTAGAGGGTGCCCTGCACGAGGAAGGCGACCGCGGGGCCTTCCTCCTGGAGGATCTCCAGCTGGGCCTGCTCGAAGACGCGGATGAACTCGCGGCCGATGATCTTCCGCTTGGTCTCCGGGTCGGAGACGCCGGCGAGCGCGTTCAGGAAGCGCTCCTGCGCGTCGACGACCTTCAGCTGCACGCCGGTGGCGGCGACGAAGTCCTTCTCGACCTGCTCGGTCTCACCCTTGCGCATCAGGCCGTGGTCGACGTAGACGCAGGTCAGCTGGGAGCCGATGGCCTTCTGCACGAGGGCCGCGGCGACCGCGGAGTCCACGCCGCCGGACAGGCCGCAGATGGCGCGCTTGTCGCCGACCTGCGCGCGGATGGCCGCGACCTGCTCCTCGACGATGTTGCCGGTGGTCCAGGTGGGGGCCAGGCCGGCGCCGCGGTAGAGGAAGTGCTCCAGGATCTGCTGGCCGTGCGTGGAGTGCATCACCTCGGGGTGGTACTGCACGCCGTACAGCTTCTTCTCGTCGTTCTCGAAGGCCGCCACGGGGACGACGTTCGTCGACGCGGTGACGGTGAAGCCCTCGGGGGCGGCGGAGCAGGCGTCGCCGTGCGACATCCACACCGACTGGTTCTCCGGGGTGCCCTCGAAGAGGGTGGAGCCGGGCTTGGAGACGTGCAGCGGGGTACGGCCGTACTCGCGGGCGCCGGTGTTGTCGACGGTGCCGCCGAGCGTGGTCGCCATCAGCTGGAAGCCGTAGCACATGCCGAAGACCGGGATCCCGGCCTCGAACAGGGCGCGGTCGAGCTGCGGGGCGCCCTCCTCGTAGACGGAGGACGGACCGCCGGAGAGGATGATCGCCTTGGGGTTCTTGGCCAGCATCTCGTCGACGGGCATCGAGCTCGGCACGATCTCGCTGTAGACCCGTGCCTCGCGGACGCGGCGGGCGATGAGCTGGGCGTACTGGGCGCCGAAGTCGACGACGAGAACCGTGTCCGGGGCGCTGTCGTGGGCGGCGGAGGGTGCTTCTGGCACGGGGCGGCCTTCCGGCGGAAGAGGTGGCTGTTTTGTCAATTCTAACGGGGGACGCCGGGGCCCCTTCGTCTCACCATCCGAAGCGGCTTGGCACGCGCGGGGAGGGAAGGCCATAATCCTTCCGTGCGCAAGCAGCTGAGCTTCCTCTTTACCTATGGCACCGGCCGGTCCGGTCGCCATGGGTCATCGTGATGCTCGCTTGAGCCGCTGACTTCCCAGAGCGCCCCGGTCCGACAGGACCGGGGCGCTCTGCGTTTTCCGGACCTGCGGGCCCCACCCGACAGGAGAGAAGACCATGACCACGATCGCCACCGCCCCCGAGCAGCTGATCGCCGAGTCCCGTACCCGTATCGACGCCATCGACGACCGGATCATCGGGCTGATCCAGGAGCGGATGGCCGTCTCGACGGTCATCCAGGAGGCCCGGATCGCCTCCGGCGGGCGCCGGGTGCACCTGTCCCGCGAGATGGAGGTGCTGTCCCATTGGAGCGACGCCCTGGGCAGGCCCGGCACCGCCCTCGCGATGACCCTGCTGGAGCTGTGCCGGGGCCGGGTGTGACGGCTGTTCGTCACCCGTCCGGAGCGTGACCGCCCCCGGGAGGCTTCGTTGGTGAGGTTGTCCGCGTCAGCCAGCCGCGGAACCGCAACACCACGCGTGGCTCTGCAGGAGCGATGAGACGTACGCCTCGTGGTGCGTGCGTCGTGGGACCTCGCTCCTTCGCGTGACCGGACGGCAGGGGACAGCAGCCCGGTCACCCCGTAAGGACGGCCGGCCCGGGGGACGCCCCGGGCCGGCCGTTCTGTGTGCGCGTACGCGACCGCCCGGCTAGGCGTGCCTGCCGGCCTTGCGCCGGAAGGCCAGGACCAGGCCGCCGCCCACGGCCACGAGCACCGCGCCGCCGAGCGCGAGCGGGCCGACGGAGCTGCCGGTGGCGGCGAGGCCGCCGTTCGGCGTGGTGCCGGAGGTGCCGGAGGTGCCAGTGGTGCTGGTGGGCGTCGCCGAGGAGCTCGACGTGGCGGTCGGCGAGGCGGTGGCCGTGGCGGTCGCCGTCGGGCTCGGCGTGGCGCCCCCGTCCTTCGCGCTGATCACGACGGACGCCTTGTCGTTGGCGTGGTTCGGGTCCCACGGCTGGCCCTTGGTGCCCTGCGGCGTCCACTGGCCGACCGAGACGGAGCCCGCCGCGTTCGCCACGACCTGCTCGATCTTCAGCTCGAACGGGTAGCTGAACTTCTCCCGCTCGCCCACGACGTGGCCGGTGGAGCAGAAGTAGCGGGGCGCGCCCAGCGCCTGCTCGCGGGCGGTGCCGTCGGCGTTGACGCCCTGGCAGTCGGCCGGGACCTTGGTGGCCTTCGTACCGGCCGGGAGCACGATGTCCGTGCGGGCGACGCTCTCACCGGGACGCAGGTACGCCACCCAGGCGGGCCCGTTGTTGCGGAAGCCGAAGTCGGCCTTGACCGTCTCGCCGGCCGCTCCGGCCAGGGCGACGGGCCAGGCCACGAGGTCGGCGCTGTTCTTCGTCCTGAAGTCGAACTCCTGGAGGTTGTTCCAGGGGTCGAGGTCCACCGACTGCGCGGAGGCCCCGGCGGCGGCGCGCTTCTGCACGGCCAGCTTCTTGCCTCCGGCCGGCTTCTTCGACGTCGCGCCGGCCTTCGGCTGGTGGCCGTCCGCGTACACGGCGTAGGTGAGGGTGTCGGCGAAGGCGTGCGGGGCGGCCTTCAGCGTCAGCGGGCCGTCGACCCCGTAGACGCTGCCCGGCTCGTACTCGCCCTCCAGCAGGCACTGCACGGTGCTCCAGCCCGGGTTCAGGGGGCGGCCCGCACCGGTGTCCTCGGAGTAGGAGCAGTTGTCGTACTGCTCCAGCAGGTCGATGCCGTGCGTGGTGCGCATCTCCAGGACGACGCCCCGAACGGGCTCCGTGCCCTGGTTCGCGAAGACGATCGACAGGTTCTGCTTGTCGCCCGGCTTCTGCTCCTCCTTGAGCGCGGCCCGCTCCAGCACGAGGTCGGGGCCGCCGACCCGGACCTTGGTGGTGGCGGCCTTGAAGGTGGCCCCCTCGGCCTTGCCGGTCACGGTGAGGTCCGCGGTGGCGCCGGCCTTGCTGCCCGCGGCGGCGCGCAGGTCCAGGTCGACGACGCTGGTCTCGCCCTTCCACAGCGCGGGGCGCTTGCAGGTGACGGCCGCCTCGGTGAGGGCGCAGTCCGAGCCCTGCTGCTTCGCGAGCGCGACGTCGGCGATGCCCTTGAGCCCGCTGAGGTCGATCGTGAAGGTGCTCTGCCGGTCGAACGCCGAGGCGGTGTCGTTGACGAGCCGGAACTCCACCAAGGTCTTCTGCGGCCCGCCGCCGTTCTGCCCGGGGTGCGGGCGCAGGCCGATCTCGGCCGGTCCGGCCAGGGTGAAGACGGGGTCCGCAGCGTGTGCGGGAGTGGCTGCGAGCCCCAGGGCGGCGACGCCGCAGGCAGCCAGCAAGGAGATGCGCTTTCTCATGCTGCCGTTGACGGCCGAACGCGAGCCGCAGTTGCCTCCTTGGTGGTGTGATCGACACCACAGCCCGGCTCGGCGGATTCCGGTACAACCATCAAGGCTGAACATCTGTCACGTATGTACCGCGGTGGGTACCGCGCTCGGAGGGGGAGCGCGGTACCCACCGCCGTCATCCTGCTGGTTCCGGATCCCGCGGAGGAATTTCCGGGACCGCCAGGAACGGCAGCCGCAGCGCGCCGAACGCGTCCTTGGGGACGGCCGGCCGGACCGGTTCCACCGCGTCCAGGCGGACGTACGCCGCGCCCTGTTCGGGCCGGGGGTCCCGCTCGCCCTTGTTCGGCCAGTACGACATCGCCCGTTCCGCCTGCGCGGTGATCGTCAGCGACGGGTTGACCCCCAGGTTCGCGGAGACCGCCGAACCGTCCACCACCGAGATGCCCGGGTGCCCGTGGAGCCGGTGGTACGGGTCCACCACGCCGTCCTCCGCCGACGCCCCGATCGGGCAGCCGCCCAGGAAGTGCGCGGTCAGCGGGGTCCCCATCAGCTCGCCGATGTTGGAGCCCGGAAAGCCGTTGATCTCCTCGGCCAGCAGGGTCGCGGCCCGCGTGGCCTCCGCGATCTGCACCGGGTTCGGGGCTCCGTGCCCCTGGCGGGCCGTGAGCAGGCCCTTCCCGATCCCGCCCGGCTTGCGGTAGGTGGTCAGCGAATTGTCCAGGGACTGCATGACCAGGCCGATGATGGTCCGCTCCGACCAGCGCCGGTTCGACAGCGACCGGGCCAGCTGGAGGGGGTGCCGCACGGTCCTGGCCAGCCAGCCGCGGACCCGGTGGGCACTGTAGGGGACCTGGAGGACGGTCAGGAACCCCATCGCGTTGGAGCCCTTGCCGTAGCGGACCGGCTCGATGTGGGTGTCGGCGTTCGGGTGCACGGAGGAGGTGATCGCCACGCCGCGGGTGAAGTCGGCCCGCTGTGCCGTGCCGGGGCCGGTGCCGTGCCGCCTGCGGTAGCGGCGGTCGTCGGTCTGCGCACCGACCAGGCCCTCGGAGTTGGTACGGGTCAGCTTCCCGAGCCGCTGCGACAGCCGGGGCAGTTCGCCGCGGTCCTTCATGGCGTGCAGCAGGGTCTGCGTGCCGTACGTGCCGGCCGCGACGACCACGTACCGGCAGCGCAGCACCTTCGCCTTCCCGCGGCGGCGGCCGTCGGTGGGCACGGTGCGGACGCGGTGGCCGCCGTCCGGGTGCTCGGACAGTGCGGTGACGGTCGTCATGGGGTGGATGACCGCGCCCGCGCGCTCGGCGAGGTGCAGGTAGTTCTCGTTCAGCGTGTTCTTCGCGCCGTGCCGGCACCCGGTCATGCACTCGCCGCACTCGGTGCAGGCCCTGCGGGCGGGTCCGACGCCGCCGAAGTACGGGTCGGCGGTCTCCTCCCCGGGCCGGACCCGGGGCCCGTCCGCGGCGTCCTCGCCGTCGCCGAAGAAGACGCCGACCGGAGCCATGTGGAAGGTGTCCGCCACGCCCATCTTCTCGGCGGCCGCCTTGAGGTGGACGTCGGAGGGGGTCATGGTCGGGTTGAGACGCACCCCGAGCATCCGCTGGGCCTGGTCGTAGTACGGGGCGAGTTCCTCGCGCCAGTCGGTGATGGACGCCCATTGCCGGTCCTCGAAGAAGGCCCGCGGCGGCACGTACAGGGTGTTGGCGTAGTTGAGCGAGCCGCCGCCCACACCGGCGCCCGCGAGCACCATGACGTTGCCGAGCAGGTGGATCCGCTGGATCCCGTACAGCCCGAGGGCCGGGGCCCACAGGTAGTTGCGCAGGTCCCAGCTGTTCTTCGGCAGGCTCTCGCGGGTGAAGCGGCGTCCTGCCTCCAGGACGCCGACCCGGTACCCCTTCTCGGTGAGGCGCAGGGCCGAGACCGACCCCCCGAAGCCCGATCCGATGACGATGACGTCGTAGTCGTAGGCGTCGTCGGATGCGTCGTCGTGCGACACGGATACCTCCTTCAGCGCAGTCGGAGAGCCTTCATGACCTTGAGGCTGCGGGTCATGAACGCCGCGTACTTCTCGTCGTCCATGCCCAGCGAGGGCGCCATCGGGACCAGCCGCTGGTGGGCGACGGTCTGGGCCTCGGTGTACTTGAGGATGCCCTCGGAGCCGTGACGGCGGCCGAGGCCGGAGTCCTTCATGCCGCCCATGGGCGCCTGGGCGCTGCCGTAGGCGGGGGCGTAGCCCTCGTTGATGTTGACGGTGCCGGTGCGCAGGCGGGCGGCGACGGAGTGGCCGCGGCGGGCGTCCTTGGTCCAGACGCTGGAGTTGAGGCCGTAGGCGGTGGCGTTGGCCTCCGCGATCGCCTGCTCCTCGTCGGTGAAGCGGTAGACGGAGACGACCGGGCCGAAGGTCTCCTCGCCGCAGACCGCCATGGGCGCCTCGACGCCGTCGAGGATGGTGGGCTCGTAGAAGAGCGGGCCGATGTCGGGGCGGGCGGTGCCGCCCGCGACGAGGGTGGCGCCCTTGGCGACGGCCTCGTCCACGTGCCGCTGTACGGTCTCCAGCTGGCGCTCGCCGACCAGCGAGCCCATGTCGGCGCCGTAGGCGAGGGAGCTGCCCAGGCGCATGGCCCGGGTGCGGGCGGCGAACCGCTCCACGAAGGCGTCGGCGATCGAGGCGTGGACGTAGAGCCGCTCGATGGAGATGCACAGCTGGCCGGCCGAGGAGAAGCAGGCGCGGACGGCACCCGCGGCGGCCTTCTCGACGTCGGCGTCGTGCAGGACGAGCATGGCGTTCTTGCCGCCGAGTTCGAGGGAGACCCCCACGAGCCGGTCGGCAGCGCCCCGGGCGACCTCGCGGCCGGTGCGGGTGGAGCCGGTGAAGGAGACGTAGTCGGCGTGGCGGACCACCTCGGGGCCGACGACGGGGCCCTCGCCGAGGACGATCTGGAACACCTCGGCGGGCAGCCCGGCCTCGATCAGCAGGTCGCGGGCCCACAGGGCGGTCAGCGCGGTCTCGGTGTCGGGCTTCATCACGAGTGCGTTGCCCGCGACGAAGGCCGGGAGGGCGTCGCCGACCGACAGCTCGAGGGGGTAGTTCCAGGGGGCGATCTGGCCGACGACCCCGCGCGGCTGGCGCAGCTCGGTGACCTTGGTGAGGGTCGGCATCGCGCCCGTGTGGCCCTTGGGGCGCAGGTAGGAGGGTGCCTTGCGGCCGTAGTGGCGGGCCGAGACGGCGACGGCCTGGACCTCCTCGTGGGCGTGCAGGCGGGCCTTGCCGGTCTCCAGCTGGATCAGGTCGAGGATCTCGGCCTGGCGGGCGAGGACCAGGTCGTGGAAGCGCAGCAGGACCGCCGCCCGCTTGCGGACGGGGACCGCGGCCCAGGCGGGCTGGGCGGCGCGGGCCCGGTCGAAGGCCTCGGCCACGTCCTCGGGGGTGGCCTCGGGGAGCTCCGCCAGCCGGTCCCCGGTGAAGGGGGTGTGGTTGGCGGTGCGGCCGGAGCCGATCACTCCGCGGGTCAGCCGTGCGACCAGGTCGGGCGTCACCACGTCGGCCGCGGTGCGGGCGCCGGCCGGGGCCGGGGCGACCGGGTTGGTGGGCTGCGGTGCGGTCCGGAGGGGGGCGGCGGGGGCCTGCGAGTCCGTCATGCCGGTGAGCGTATTGCGCCCGGCAGCCTTTGGGTACCCGCCGGTAACCGGATTTTGCCTTTTCCGCCAGCGATCGCTGGCAGGATGCCGGGATCCGGGCGGTCAGGACTTCTTGGCGGGCGGCTCCCAGCCACTGAGCACGACGTCGAACTGCTGCTCGGTGGTGGCCCAGCTCGCCACCGGGCTGGACATGTAGATGGCGTACTCCGTGCCGTCCGGGGCCACGTACATCTGCTCCTTGGCCCTGCGCGGACCGGGGTGGTTCTGCTTCTCCGTCCAGGTGAAGTCCCAGAGCGCGGCCCGCGTGCTGTCCCGGAAGGTGTTCTGGTTCAGCCGCACCTTCTTGTAGTCGGTCCGCTTCGCCACCTGCTTCTCCAGGTCGATCAGGTGCGCGTACGGGTCCTGGTAGTCCGGGGTGGAGTCGGCGGCGATCCGGATGAAGTGCTTGCCGTCGTCCGGGGTGTAGTCGATCTGGTCGCCGTTCGCCTTGCGCGTCCAGCCCTCCGGGACGAACAGGGTGAAGCCGGCGAGGGGGTCGACGACCTTCGTGTAGCCGGCCGGCGGCGGCGCCGCCTGCGGCTTGCCGTCGTCGCCCGACTGGCCGCCCGTCGAGCTCGCGACCCGGTCCGGATCGCCCTGTTTCCCCGAGTCCGCGGTGTACTTGAGCACCCCGAACACCCCGCCGCCGCCGAGCAGCGCGGCCACCAGGGCCACCACCGCGGCGCGCTTGAGCCAGCCGCCGTCCCGGTCGGCCGGGGCGGACGCGGCCACCGCCCCGGAGACCGCGGGCTCCGGCAGCGGTGCCGTCGGCGCGGCCTCCGCCTGCGGGGCATGCTCCTCGGGCCGCTCCCGCGCCGCCGGGGCGAGCTCCTCGGGCGTGACCGCGCGCGTCGGCACGTACGCGTGCGCCGCCTTCGGCTCGCGGCCCTCCATCGCCTCCAGCAGCATCCGCTCGGCCTCCTCCGCCGAGGGCCGCTCCGTCGGGTCCTTGCGCAGCAGGGACGTGATCACCGGACCCAGCACCCCGGCCTGGCGCAGCGCCGGCGGCTCGTCGTTCACCACGGCCTGCAGGCTGGAGATGGGCGACGTACGGCGGAACGGGGAGCGGGCCTCCACCGCCGTGTACAGGGTGGCGCCCAGCGACCACAGGTCCGAGGACGGGTCGGGGATCCCACCGGTGACCCGCTCCGGCGCCAGGTAGTCGATCGAGCCCACGATCTCGCCGGTGCGCGTGATGGACGAATCGCCTTCGATCGCCGCGATCCCGAAGTCCGTGAGCAGCACCCGGCCGTCCTTGGCGAGCAGGACGTTGCCCGGCTTCACGTCCCGGTGCAGCACACCGACCGCGTGCGCGGCGCGCAGCGCGCCCAGCACGTGCAGCCCGATCCGGGCCGCCTCGCGCGGCTCGATCCGTCCGGCCGCCTTGGCCGCGTCCGCGAGGGAGGGGCCGTCGATGTACTCCATGACGATCCACGGCCGGTCATCGTGCTCCAGCACGTCGTGGACGGTGACCACCGCCGGGTGCTGGATCCGGGCCGCGGCCCGCGCCTCCTTCTGCGTCCGGGCGTGCATGACGTCCCGGTCCGCCTGGGCCACGTACAGACCCGCCGTCAGTTCCTTGACCGCGACGGTCCGGTGGAGCAGCTCGTCATGCGCGCGCCACACCTTTCCCATACCGCCCCGGCCGATCGGCTCGACGAGCCTGTACCGGCCCGCCAGCACGGCGCCCCCACCTGTCTGCTGTTCCACGAATTCCCGCCGCTCTCTGCACTTCAGGCCAGATTACGGAGCCCACGGGGGCTGTCGGAACCGCCCGGGCGCCGAAAGACGGCACTGTGACGCAATCGCCGTACTGATCAGTCGTCAATATCCGCTCATCCGCCCGCCTTGTAACTCGCCGTGGCCTTTTCGAAGACCTCGGTGACCTTGGTCTGTTCGTCCTCCGGACCGGTCACCAGGACGACGTGGTAGCTGCCCGCCAGCGCGACGACGAAATTGCGCGCGAACACGTTGCGGCCGGTCCCGTCGATCCACGTGTAGCGGCCGGTGGCCCGCAGTTGCTGGCCGACCCTGGTGGTCTTCACGTCCCCGACGGTCGACCAGGTGGAGGTCCGGTACGGCGTCAGCTCCGGCTCCTTGTCCTTCTGGTACGCCGCCGGGTCCGGGTTGCCCTCGACCTTGTCCCTGCCGGGGACCACGGTCAGCACGAACGACCCGTCGGTGTAGCGCACCTGGCCCGCCTCGTTGATCCCGCGGCGCTCCCAGCCCTGGGGGACTGCGATCTCGAAGTGCTCCGGGTCCTGCTGGGTGGTGTAGCCGGGCGGGGCCGGCGCGGGTGCGGCCTGCGAGGCGGCGGGCCCGGTGGTCTGGGGCGCCGGCTTGGACTCGGGCGTTCCGGTGGGGACCTGGGAGGGGCTGGGCCCCGACGACGCGTGCGCGGTGGTCTCCCCGGGGCCGTCCTGCTCCTGCGGCACGCCGGCCCGCGGCATGAACAGCACCGCGTACGCGACGGCCCCGGCGAGGAGGACCAGGATGCCGACGAGCAGGGTCCGGCCGAGCGCCTGCGGCTTGCGCGCGGCCGTGGGATTGCGGTGCCGGCCGTGGACCTCGCCGCGGCGGCGTACGACGGGCAGCCGCGCGGGATCCGGCTCCGGCATCGGGAGCATGCCGAGCCCCGCGTCCGGCTCGGGCGCGGACCGTACGAGCGAGCGCAGCCAGCCGCGGAGTTCCTCGAAGTCCGGCCGCTCGGTGGGGTCCTGGCGCAGCAGGGACTCCACGACCGGGCGGAGGGCCCCGCATTCCTCGGCGAAGGCGGGGGGCTCGCCGCAGACCATCTCGACCAGCTCGGCGACGCTGTCCTCCGGGTAGGGGGCGTGGCCCTGCACGGCGCGGTAGAGCAGCGCGCCCAGTGCCCAGAGGTCGGTGGCGGGCCCGACGGGAGCCGCCAGCTGCCAGTGGCCGTGCACGGGGCCGGCCTGTTCGGGGGCCCACCGCTCGGTGATCGCGCCGACCACGGCCATGCGCGTGTGCCGTGCCCGCTCGGCGTCGAGCCCGGTCCACGGGGCGGCCTGCGGGGCCCGCTCCGGCGCGGGCGCCGGGGTCTCGGCCTGGTGGTAGCCCTGCGGCAGGGCGAGCTGCGCGGGCAGGGCGGGCACGGCCGGCGGCTCGGTCCGGCTCCACGCGGGCGGAGCCGGGACGGGCCGGGCCTCAGGTGCCGGTCCGGCTTCGGGTTCCGGTCCGGCTGCGCGTTCCGGTCCGGCTGCGGGTGCGGATTCGGCCTGCGGCAGGGCCGGGCGGCGCGGGGTCGCGCCGTGCCAGGCGCCTGCCCCGGTCCCGGCTGCGGCCTCGGTCCCGGCTGCGGTCCCGGTCCCGGCTGCGGCCCCGGTCTCCGTTCCTCGGCCGTAGGGGTACGAGTACCCCCGCGGGAGGGTCGATCCCTCGGGCCTGCGCTCGGGCGTCACTCCGGTCCCGGTGGCGGCCTCGAGGGCCGCTTCGGCCCTGCGCTGCTCGGTGACCCGGGCGGCGGCCCGCGCGCCCGCGCGGTAGGCGGCGACGACCCCGGCGCGCGCGGCGGCCTGCGGGTCGGCCCGGTCCTGCGGACGGCCGGGGGTGATGTGGTCGTTGTACCGCGGCCCGGTGTCGTACCCGGGGGCCACGAGCGGCGCGTACCCGGGCGCTTCGGACCGGGGCGGGGCTGCCGGGATCGGGATCGGGGCCTGGACGGGGTCCGGCGGGGACGGCGCGGGGGCCGGTAACGGGGCGGGGGCGGGACCCGGACCCCAGCGCTCGTCGGGGGCGGGACCCGGACCCCAGCGCTCGTCGGGGGCGGAGTCGGCGGTGCGGGGGACGGGGTCGTAGCCGCACAGGGCCTCCTCCGCGGCGCCGGCCGCCAGGCCGGTCAGCACGACCCTGCCGTCCTCGCACACCAACACCGTACGGACGGTGATGTTCCGGTGGGTCCAGCCGTGCGCGTGCAGCACCCGCAGCGCGGTGAGCACGTCCGACGCCACCTCGGCCGCCCGGTAGGGGCTGAGGGGTTCGTCGGCGAGCAGCGCGGCCAGCGGCCTGGCCGGGACGAGTTCGCTCACTATCCACAGCGACTCGCCCTCGGCGAACACGTCGAAGACCTGGTCCAGCCGCGGATGGTCGGGAATCGAGGCCGCGGCCTGCGCCGCCTCGATCGCGCGCCGGACGGCCGGCAGGTCGGCGGGAGCGCGGCGGGCCGCCGGAACGGCCGACGGCCCGTCCACCAGTTCGGCGTCCACGACCTCCGGCAACGGCACCTGCCGCACCAGGACTTCCTGTCCGCTGCGCGTGTCGAAGGCCCGGGTCTCGACGAGCTCGTACGCGTCGGACGGCGGCAGCGGCAGGCGGTAGCGGCCGGCCAGGATCCGGCCCGCGTACTCCTCCACATCGCCTCCCCCGAGTGCGGCGGGCCCTCAGGGCCCCGCTGACACGATACGTCGACAGGGGCGCCTGCGTCCCGGGGTCAGCCGAGAGGCTGGAAGGTCTGGAAGGCGACCTCGCGCATCTGGGTGCACTCGGGGCCGTCCCACTGGTCCGCGGGGCAGCTGATCATGATGGCGTAGCCGTGCGTGGCGTCGGTCTTGAAGCCGCGGTTGAGGACGCGCATCTTGACCCCGCCGTGCTCCCGCTCGAACTCCCAGTCCGCAACGGTCGGGTAGCCCCGGTACTCCGTCTTGTCTATGCGGATCTGCCGGTAGCCCTTGCTGCTGAGGCCCACCGCGGGGGCCAGCTTGACCCAGGCGAGGGCCGCGTCGTCGCCCGGCTTGTTGGTGAAGTCGACCTGGATCCGGGGGAATCCGCCGTCGCGGCTGAAGATCCCGCCGGAGTTGTCGCCCGCGGTGCCCGTCCGCTTGAACCCCTCGGGCATCGCCATCGAGAAGTGGAAGCCGGGCTCCGTCACCATCACGAATCCGGCAGGGAGCGCGCCGCCCGCTCCCCCGGTCGTGGCGCCCTGGCCCTGCCCCTGGCCTTGGCCTTGGCCTTGGCCGGCGGTCTGCTGGCCCTGGCCCTGGCCGGCGGCGCCCGCGTCGGTACCGGCGCCGCCGGTACCGCCCGCGCCGGTCTCACCCGTGTTCCCCGACGGCTTCGGGGAACCCTGCTCGGCTCCGCCCGAGGTCTGCGGGGCGGACGCGGCCGGGGTGGGCTGACCGCCCTTGCCCTGGTCCTTCTTGTCCTTGTCGTCGCCGCTGACGGCGTAGGCGATCAGTGAGCCGACCACCACGAGGACGGCGATCACGGCGGCCACCGCGAGCGCGATGGTGCGCCGCGGCATGACGTCCGTGAGCGGCGCGACGACGGCGGCGGGGCGGCCCTTCGGCGCCTCCGCGGCCGAGACCGCGACGGCCGGAGTGGCCGTCGCCGCCTTGCGGGCGGCCTTCAGCGCGGCGCGGGCGCGCTCGCGCTGCTCCCGCTCCCGGCGCTCCCGTTCCTTCTTCGCGGCCTTGGCGGCGGCCTTCTCGGCGGTGGCCTTCTCGGCAGCCTGCTGGGCGTCCGCCAGCGATATCTGCCGGGTCTCCTCGGCGACCGCGGGCACCACGGGGGCGGGCACCGGCTCGGGCGCGGCGAGGACGGCGGTGAGCATCTCCCGGGCGCGCTCCTCGTTCAGGCGGCGGGCCGGGTCCTTGGCGAGCAGACCGTAGATGACGTCGGTGAGCGGGCCGGCGTTCTTCGGCGGGTCCACCGGCTCGGTCATGACGGCGGTGAGCGTGGCGAGCGCCGACCCCTTGTCGTACGGGGGCACGCCCTCGACGGAGGCGTACAGCAGGCCGCCGAGCGACCACATGTCGGCGGGCGGGCCGGGCTTCTGACCGCGGGCACGCTCGGGCGAGATGTAGGAGGGCGCGCCGACGAGCATGCCGGTGGAGGTGACGGAGGGGTCCCCCTCGACCTGGGCGATGCCGAAGTCGGTGAGGACGACGCGGCCGTTGCCGGCGATGAGCACGTTGGAGGGCTTGACGTCCCGGTGCAGGATGCCCTGGCCGTGCGCGGCGCGCAGGACTTCGAGGACGGCGAGGCCGACCTCGGCGGCGCGGTGCGGGGTGAGCGGGCCGTTCTCCCGGATGAACTCGGCGAGCGAGGGCCCCTCGATGAGCTCCATGACGATCCACGGCCGGGCGTCCTCGTCGACGACGTCGTAGACGGTGACGGCGCCGCCGCTGCGGATCCTGGCGATGGCCTTGGCCTCGCGGAGGGTGCGGGTGATGAGGCGGCGCTTCTCGTCGTCGTCGACCCCGCTGCTGAAGCGGAGTTCCTTGACGGCGACGGTGCGGCCCAGGGTCTCGTCCTGGGCCCGCCAGACGGTACCCATGCCGCCCTTGCCGAGCACAGCTCCCAGCCGGTACCGGCCGGCCAGCAGCCGCCCTTCGTGCTGCCCGTCCCCGGCCGCCTTGGCCGCGGCGGCCTTGACGGCGGCGGCCATCGCGTCGGCCTTCTCGACGACGGGATTCCCCCCGGTCGCCCCGACCGCCGCCTTCCCCGGCTTCGCGCCGACGACCGGCTCCGCCGCGGGGGCGGCCTTCGCCGCGGCGGGCTCGGCAGCAGCCCGTGCCGCAGGCGCGACCTTGTCCGGGCTCGGCGCGTCGGCGGGCTCCGCACCGCCATTCGGCTCCGCCGCAGGCGAGGACGCGGCCTTCGGCCCGTCAGACTCCGCGTCAGCCCCGGCCTGCGCCGCAGGCGCGGCCTTGCTCAGGCTCGGCTTCGCAGCCGCGGGCTTCGCGTCAGCGGTCCCGCCCGCCGCAGGTGTGGCCTCGGTCGGCCCCGGCTTCGCGGCGGCGGGCTGCGCACCGGCGTCCGGCTGCGCCGCAGGCGCCGGCTTCGCTGCCGCGGGCGACACCGCGTCAGCGGCAGCCCTCGCCGCGGGCACGGTCGTGCTCGGCTCCGGCACGGCAGCCGCAGCGGAACCCCCGGGCTTCGCCGCGGGCGAGCCCGCAGGCGCATCCGCGGGCGCGGAGCCGGGCTTCGGCCCATCAGCCTCCGCGTCCGCGGCAGCCCTTGCCGCGGGCACGGAAACAGCCTCGGGCTTCGCCGCAGGCGACCCCGCAGAGGCGCCGTCGTCAAGCTCCGCCGCAGGCGCCCCGGCAGGTGACTCGGTGTGCTCCGGCTTCGACATGCGTCCCCTCTGCGATCGTGCCGCTGCTCCGCCCGCCCCAGCGGCTGAGCGACCCGGCGACCGGGGCCCACGGTAACCCGCCCCGGCAGAGCCATCATTGTTCCTCACTCCGCAACGGACGGACCCCCCGGGTCTGCGGTTCCGCCTTCCGCATCCCGGAGTTACAACGGAACGATGTCGGGCGCCCCCAGCCGCGCCGCGTCCGCCGTCTGGTCGTCCGGCTGCCGCTGCGATTCCCGTTCCGCCTGGACCCTCTTCTCGTAGTGCTCCACTTCCTTCTCGATCTGCTGCTTGTCCCACCCCAGCACCGGAGCCATCAACTCCGCACACTCCCGCGCCGACCGCGTCCCCCGGTCGAAGGTCTCGATCGAGATCCGCGTCCGCCGCGTCAGCACGTCGTCCAGGTGCCGCGCCCCCTCGTGCGAAGCCGCGTACACGATCTCCGCGCGCAGGTAGTCGTCCGCCCCGGTCACCACCTTGCCCAGTTCCGGGTCGTCGGCGACCAGGCCGAGCAGTTCCTCCGTCAGCGTCCCGTACCGGTTCAACAGGTGTTCCACCCGCACCACATGAAGGCCCGTCCGGGCCGCGATCCGCGCCCGCCCGTTCCACAGGGCCTTGTACCCCTCGGCCCCCACCAGCGGCACGTCCTCCGTCACGCACGGCGCCACCCGCTGGTCCAGCCCGTGCACCGCCTCGTCGACGGCGTCCTTCGCCATGACCCGGTACGTCGTGTACTTGCCGCCCGCGACCACCACCAGCCCCGGCACCGGATGCGCCACCGTGTGCTCGCGCGACAGCTTGCTCGTCGCGTCCGACTCGCCGGCCAGCAGCGGCCGCAGCCCCGCGTACACGCCTTCGACGTCGTCGCGCGTCAGCGGCACCGCGAGCACCGAGTTCACGTGTTCCAGCAGGTAGTCGATGTCCGCGCTCGACGCCGCCGGGTGCGCCTTGTCCAGGTCCCAGTCGGTGTCCGTGGTCCCCACGATCCAGTGCCGCCCCCACGGGATGACGAACAGCACCGACTTCTCGGTCCGCAGGATCAGCCCGGTGGTCGAATGGATGCGGTCCTTCGGCACGACCAGGTGGATGCCCTTCGAGGCCCGTACGTGGAACTGCCCGCGCTCCCCGATCAGCGCCTGGGTGTCGTCCGTCCACACCCCCGTGGCGTTGACGACCTGCTTCGCGCGGATCTCGTACTCGACGCCGCCTTCGACGTCCCGGACGCGGGCACCGACGACCCGTTCACCCTCGCGCAGGAATCCGATGACCCTCGCCCGGTTGGCGCAGTGCGCCCCGTACGCCGCGGCCGTCCGCACGAGCGTGGTGACGTACCGCGCGTCGTCCATCTGGGCGTCGTAGTACTGGAGGGCGCCCACCAGGGCGTCCTTGCGCAGCGCCGGCGCCACCTGCAGGGCCCGGGAGCGCGACAGGTGCCGGTGCACCGGCAGGCCGCGGCCGTGGCCGCTGGAGACCGACATGGCGTCGTACATCGCGACGCCCGCGCCGGCATAGAGCCGCTCCCAGCCCTTGCGCTGCAGGGGGTACAGGAAGGGCACCGGCTTCACCAGGTGCGGGGCGAGGCGCCCCAGCAGCAGGCCGCGCTCCTTCAGCGCCTCCCGCACGAGGGCGAAGTCGAGCATCTCCAGATACCGCAGACCGCCGTGGATCAGCTTGCTCGACCGGCTGGAGGTGCCCGAGGCCCAGTCCCGCGCCTCCACCAGACCGGTGGACAGGCCTCTCGTCACGGCGTCGAGCGCGGTACCGGCGCCGACCACGCCCGCACCCACGACCAGCACGTCCAGTTCCCGCTCGGCCATCCGGGTGAAGGCCACGGCTCGCTGTGCCGGCCCCAGTGTCGCTGTCCTCACGGCTGCCTCCCGTTGGTGCGGATGAGATCCCGCTCACGTGCCCCCGTTTCATGATTCTGACGTCCCGCACTCACATCAGCCACCGCCTGTGGACAACACAACGGTGGCGTTCACCCCGGAATGCGACATATCTGTCATATATAAGCCTAGTCTGACATTGCGCCAGCTCCCCTGCCCTCGGGAGGACTTGCGCGGCACCCCCTCACGCCAGGGAAGGGACGGCATCCCCATGCCCGCAGACCTCGCCGTCATCGGACTCGGCCACCTCGGCCTTCCGCTCGCCCAGGCGGCCGTCGCCGCCGGGATCGAGACGGTCGGCTACGAGAGCGGCCCGGTCACCGACTCCACTCTCTCCGCTGCCGAGATCCGCCGCATGTCGGCGGCCGGCTTCCGGGTCACCACCGACCCCGCCGAGCTCGGCCGGGTCCGCACGGCCGTCATCTGCGCCCCCACCCGGCTGGGCGCCGACCGCGCACTGGACCTCTCCGCCGTGGGCGGCGCGGGCCGCGCGCTCGCCGCACGGCTGCGCCCCCACACCACGGTGATCCTCGAATCCGCCGCCCACCCCGGCGTCACCGAGGACTACCTGCGGCCGATCCTGGAAGAGGGATCCGGACTCCGCGCGGGCCGGGACTTCCACCTGGCCTACTCCCCCAGCCGCCTCGACCCCGGCAACCGGACGCACGGCATCGCCAACACCCCCAAGGTGATCGGCGGCCTCACCCCCGCCTGCACCGAGTCCGCGCACGCCTTCTACGCCCGCCTCACCGAGAAGGTCGTCCGCGCCCGCGGCCTGCGCGAGGCCGAGACCGTGCAGCTCCTCGAAACCAACTACCGCCACGTCAACATCGCCCTGATGAACGAGATGGCCGTGCTCTGCCACGACCTCGGCGTCGACCTGTGGGACGTCATCCGCTGCGCCGAGACCAAGCCGTACGGCTTCCAGGCCTTCCGCCCCGGCCCCGGGGTCGGCGGCCACGGCGTCCCCATCGACCCGAACTACCTCCCCCACACCACCCGCACCCCCGGCCACCCGCTGCGCATGGTCGGCCTGGCGCAGGAGATCAACGACCGGATGCCGCAGTACGTCATCCAGCGCTCCGCCACCCTGCTGAACGAGCACGGCAAGTCCGCCCGCGGGGCCCGCGTCCTGCTGCTCGGCGTCACGTACAAGCCCGACCTCGCCGACCAGGAGGGCTCCCCGGCCGGCGAGATCGCCAGCCGCCTCATCGACCTCGGGGCACTGATCAGCTACCACGACCCGTACATCACGGGCTGGCGGGTCCGGGACCGGCCGGTCCCCCGCGCCGAGTCCCTCTACGAGGCCGCGGCCAACGCCGACCTGACGATCCTGCTCCAGCACCACCGCACCTACGACATGCAGGCCCTGGCGGTGAAGGCCCAGCTCCTCCTGGACACCCGCGGCGCCGGCCCGGCGGGCGCCGCCCACCGCCTCTGAGCACAGGAAACCCCCTGGCGATGCCCGACCGGGGGCTCGTGCACCCGAACCGGTTCTCCGTGGACGACACCGACCCGATCCCGATCCTCTGCTCCACGAGCGGCGCATGCGCCGCCTCCCGGACGGCCCCCAAGGCCGCCCACTGACCCGCACCGGCCGGCCACGGGGCGCTGAGCAGGCACGACGGACCGGGCGGCAACCGCGAATCCCGGTCGACGGGATCCGTACGGGTCCCTATGATCCGCGCGTGCCCGCTCATACCCCACCCGGTCCGCCCGTGTTCGAACCCGCCGACCGCATACCGGCCCTCGCCGCCCTGCGCTCCGCCGTCCGGCGCCAGGACTGGACCGCCGTCGCCGCCTCCTTCGACGTACTGCCCGACGAGGACGACCGGGCGCTCGCCTGCCGGGTCGTCGCCGAGACCCTCGGCGCGGAGGACTTCCTGCGCCGGACCGCGGAGCGCCTGCCGCACGATCCGCTGCCCCGGACGCTGCTCGCCGACCGGCTCGTCCAGATCGGCTGGGGCATCCGCACCGGCCACCGGGCCCAGCACGTCTCCCAGCGCCAGTTCGACGACTTCCACGCCCACCTGCGGCGCGCCGAGATCCTGCTCATCGACGTCTGCGCCGAGCACCCCCAGTACGCGCTGGCCTGGTACCTGCGGGTCATCACCTCGCGCGGCCTCGAACTGGGCCCGGGCGAGACCCGCCGCCGCTACGACCGGCTCGCCGAGCACCACCCGCACCACTACAGCGGCCAGGCGCAGCTCCTCCAGCAGCTCTGCCCCAAGTGGGGCGGCAGCTGGGAGGCCGCGCACGGCTTCGCCCGGGAGTGCGCGGCGAAGGCCCCCGACGGCAGCCCGAACGGAGCCCTGGTCGCCATCGCCCAGCTGGAGAACTACCTGGAGATCTCCGAACGGACCAGCACCGGCGCCGCGTCGGCGTACCTGCGCGACCTCGACAACCAGACCCGGCGGCTCGAAGCGGCCGCCCAATCCGTCCTCCACCCCGCCTCCCGGCGCGACGCCTTCCGCACCGTCGACGCCCACAGCGCCTTCGCCGCCGCGCACAGCGCCGCTGCCCGCCACGCCGCGGCGGCCCCGCACTTCCGCGCCCTCGGCGACCGCGCGAGCGAGTTCCCGTGGGGCTACCTGGGGAGCGGCGACCACGAGAACGAGTTCGAACGCCACCGCAAGATCGCCCTGGCCAAGGGCTGAGGGACCATGGAGAGGGACATCGACACCACGACGGCGCCCACCGCCACCACGACCGACGAGGACGGGGTCACCACGACCACCGTGAACGGCGTGCGCACGCTGCTGGCGCCCCGCTCCGGGCCCGTCACCGCGGGCCTCCTCTTCCGCGTGGGCCGCGCCGACGAGACCCTCGCCACCAGCGGGATCACCCACCTCGTCGAGCACCTCGCCCTGCACCGGCACGGCCTGAGCGACCTCCACTACAACGGCGCCACCGCCGCCGCGTACACCCATTTCGCCGTCACCGGCACCGCCGACGACGTGGTCGAGTACCTGAACGGGGTCTGCGCCGCCCTGCGCGACCTGCCGGTGGACCGGCTGGAGACCGAGAAGGAGATCCTCCGCACCGAAGCCGCAGGCCGCGGCTGCGGGGCCGCGGACGGCATGGGCGTGTGGCGCTACGGCGCCCGCTCCTACGGGCTCGTCGACTGCGCCGAGACGGGCCTGCCCGCGATCACCGCCGAGGACGTCCGCAACTGGGCCCGGACCCGGTTCACCGCCGGGAACGCGGTCCTGTGGATCACCAGTGACACCCTCCCCGAGGGCCTGGACCTGACACTGCCCTCCGGCGAGTGGCAGCCCGCACCCGAGCCGACCTCGGCCCTGCCCGCCACCCCGGCCTACTTCCAGGGCGCCGACGGCGTGGTCGTGCTCAGCTCGGTCCTGCCCCGGTCGACCGCGGCGCGCCTGTTCGCCGACGTCCTGGGCAAGGAGCTCTTCCGGGAGCTGCGCCAGAAGGGCGGCTACTCCTACACCGCCTCCGCCGAGTACCACCCGCGCGACACCGGCCACGCCACCCTCTTCGCGTACGCCGACGCCCTCCCGGCGAAGCAGGACGCACTCGTCGGCGCCTTCGTCGACGTCCTCGCGAAGCTGCGGGCCGGCCGGATCGAGCAGGCCGACCTGGACTCCGTACGGGCCTCCGCGCTCGCGCAGTTCGACGGCCCGGAGCTCGCCGCGTCGATGCTCCCGGCCGCCGCCATGAACCTGCTGATGCGTCACCGCCGGCTGCCGGTCGCCCGAGCGCGGGCCGAGATCGAGGCGGTCACCGTTTCCGACCTCCACCGTGTCGCGCGCGACGTGTGGGCGGACGCCCTCGTGCAGGTGCCGGGGCGGGGCGTGGACTGGGCGGGCCTGACCGCCGCCGCCGCTCCCCCGGAGATCGTCAGCGGGCGCCGCTACTCGGCCGTGGAGGACGGGAAGGTCGCCCTGCTCGTGGCGAAGGACGGGATCAGCCTCGTCACACCGAACCGCCGGGTGACCGTCCGGTACGCCGAGTGCGCCCTCATGCAGGTCTATCCCGACGGCGGCCGCCACCTCGTCGGCGAGGACGGCTTCAGCATCACCGTCGAACCGACCCTCTACCACCTGACCGGCGGCGCCCTCGCCCCGCTGGACGCCGGTGTTCCGCCCGCCTCCGTGGTCCGCATGCCGCCGCGCGACCCGGCCCGGATCCCGCGGCCGGACCCGGAGAGGAGCCGGCCGCGTACGAGCGGGAAGGCGGACCGCAGCGGCGCCGTCACCGCGTGGATCTGGCTGCTGGGCACCCTCACGGTGATCCTCACGGCCGCCACCGGCCTCGTCGCGTTCGCCGAGACCGACCCGGAACTGAGCCCCGAGGGCCCGGACTGGGCCGCGGTCTTCTTCATGTCCCTGCTGACCGCGATCTGTGCCTATCCGTGGAGCGAATACCTGCGCAAGCGTCGGCGCGGCGAAGGCTGAGGACCCGGCGCCGGGATCCCGGCACGCCGAAGGGCCCGGCCCCCGTCGCGGGGGCCGGGCCCTTCGTCACGTGCGTCCGGCTGCGGATCAGCGGCGGTGCTGGGAGTCCGCGACCGTGACCTCGACCCGCTGGAACTCCTTGAGCTCGCTGTAGCCGGTGGTGGCCATCGAGCGGCGCAGCGCGCCGAAGATGTTCATCGAGCCGTCCGGGCTGTGCGAGGGACCGGTGAGGATCTCCTCGGTGGTGCCGACGGTGCCGAGGTCGACCTTCTTGCCGCGCGGCACGTCCTCGTGGACGGCCTCCATGCCCCAGTGGTTGCCCCTGCCGGGCGCGTCCGTGGCACGGGCCAGCGGGGAGCCCATCATCACGGCGTCGGCGCCGCAGGCCACGGCCTTCGGGATGTCGCCGGACCAGCCCACGCCGCCGTCGGCGATGACGTGCACGTAGCGGCCGCCGGACTCGTCCATGTAGTCGCGGCGGGCCGCGGCCACGTCCGCGACGGCGGTCGCCATCGGGACCTGGATGCCGAGCACGTTGCGCGTGGTGTGCGCGGCGCCCCCGCCGAAGCCGACCAGCACGCCCGCGGCGCCGGTGCGCATCAGGTGCAGGGCCGCGGTGTAGGTGGCGCAGCCGCCCACGATGACCGGGACGTCCAGTTCGTAGATGAACTGCTTGAGGTTCAGCGGCTCGGCGGCGCCGGAGACGTGCTCGGCGGAGACGGTCGTGCCGCGGATCACGAAGATGTCCACGCCCGCGTCGACGACGGCCTTGGAGAACTCGGCGGTGCGCTGCGGGGAGAGCGCGGCGGCCGTGACGACACCGGAGTCGCGCACCTCCTTGATGCGCTGCCGGATCAGGTCGGCCTGGATCGGCGCGGAGTAGATCTCCTGGAGGCGGCGGGTGGCCGACTCCTCGTCCAGCTCCGTGATCTCGTCGAGCAGCGGCTGCGGGTCCTCGTAGCGGGTCCACAGGCCTTCGAGGTTCAGCACGCCCAGGCCGCCGAGCTCACCGATGCGGATGGCGGTCTGCGGGGAGACGACCGAGTCCATGGGGGCGGCCAGGAAGGGGAGCTCGAAGCGGTACGCGTCGATCTGCCAGGCGATCGAGACCTCCTTCGGGTCCCGGGTACGCCGGCTCGGGACGATGGCGATGTCGTCGAACGCGTACGCCCTGCGGCCGCGCTTGCCGCGCCCGATCTCGATCTCAGTCACGTGTGGTGGCCTTTCCTCTGGGTCTGCCCGTCCAGTATCCCCGAACCCCGGCGGGCCGCGTTCCGGTGACCGCTGTACGGACGCCATGCGAGAGGGGCGGACCCGGTGACCGGGTCCGCCCCTCAGTGTCGCGCCTGCTCAGCCCTTGCGGCTGTAGTTCGGGGCCTCGACGGTCATCTGGATGTCGTGCGGGTGGCTCTCCTTGAGGCCCGCCGAGGTGATGCGCACGAAGCGGCCGTTCTCCTGGAGCTCGGGCACGGTGCGCCCGCCCACGTAGAACATCGACTGGCGCAGGCCGCCGACGAGCTGGTGGACGACCGCGGACAGCGGGCCGCGGTAGGGCACCTGGCCCTCGATGCCCTCGGGGATGAGCTTGTCGTCGCCGCCCACGCCCTCCTGGAAGTAGCGGTCCTTGGAGAAGGAGCGCTGGTCGCCGCGGGACTGCATCGCGCCGAGCGAGCCCATGCCGCGGTAGGACTTGAACTGCTTGCCGTTGATGAAGAGCAGCTCGCCCGGGGACTCCTCGCAGCCCGCGAGCAGCGAGCCGAGCATCACCGTGTCGGCGCCGGCGACCAGGGCCTTGGCGATGTCGCCGGAGTACTGCAGGCCGCCGTCGCCGATGACCGGGACGCCGGCCGCCTTCGCGGCGAGCGAGGCTTCGTAGATCGCGGTGACCTGCGGGACGCCGATGCCGGCGACGACGCGGGTGGTGCAGATGGAGCCGGGGCCGACGCCGACCTTGATGCCGTCGCAGCCGGCGTCGATCAGGGACTGGGCGCCGTCGCGGGTCGCGACGTTGCCGCCGATGACGTCCACGGAGGAGTTCGACTTGATCTTGGCGACCATGTCGCCGACCAGCCGGGAGTGGCCGTGGGCGGTGTCGACGACGATGAAGTCGGCGCCCGCCTCGATCAGGGCCTGGGCGCGGTCGTACGCGTCACCGGCGACGCCGACGGCGGCGCCGACCAGGAGGCGGCCGTCCTTGTCCTTGGCGGCGTTCGGGTACTTCTCGGCCTTGACGAAGTCCTTGACCGTGATGAGGCCCTTGAGGATGCCCGCGTCGTCGACCAGCGGAAGCTTCTCGATCTTGTGGCGGCGCAGCAGCTCCATGGCGTCCACGCCCGAGATGCCGACCTTGCCCGTGACCAGCGGCATCGGGGTCATGACCTCGCGCACCTGGCGGCTGCGGTCCGACTCGAAGGCCATGTCGCGGTTGGTGACGATGCCGAGGAGCCTGCCCGCGGGGTCGGTGACCGGGACGCCGGAGATGCGGAACTTCGCGCAGAGCTCGTCGGCCTCGCGCAGGGTCGCCTCCGGGTGCACCGTGATCGGGTCGGTGACCATGCCGGACTCGGAACGCTTGACGAGGTCGACCTGGTTGGCCTGGTCCGCGATGGAGAGGTTGCGGTGCAGCACGCCGACGCCGCCCTGGCGGGCCATCGCGATGGCCATGCGGGCCTCGGTGACCTTGTCCATGGCCGCGGACAGCAGCGGGATGTTCACGCGCACGTTGCGGGAGATGAGGGAAGAGGTGTCGATGTCGTTCGGGGCCATGTCCGACGCGCCCGGCAGCAGCAGCACGTCGTCGTAGGTCAGTCCGAGCGTGGCGAATTTGTCGGGCACTCCGTCGGCAGTCATGACACCTTCCCAAATGGTCTTGCTCAGCGCGGATGTCCATGCTAACGGGATCGCGACGCGTCTCATTCCACGACCAAGGTCAACCAGAAGTTTCGTAGTTTCCTACGGGTAGACCTACTGCTCGGCGAGCGCGCGGAGCCGGCTGAGCGCCCGGTGCTGGGCCACGCGCACGGCTCCGGGGGACATCCCGAGCATCTGACCGGTCTCCTCCGCGGTCAGCCCGACGGCCACCCGCAGGACGAGGAGTTCGCGCTGGTTCTCCGGCAGGTTCGCCAGCAGCTTCTTGGCCCATGCGGCGTCGCTGCTGAGCAGCGCGCGCTCCTCCGGGCCCAGCGAGTCGTCCGGCCGCTCCGGCATCTCGTCCGACGGCACGGCCGTGCTGCCCGGGTGCCTCATGGCGGCCCGCTGCAGGTCGGCGACCTTGTGCGCGGCGATGGCGAAGACGAAGGCCTCGAAGGGGCGGCCGGTGTCCCGGTAGCGCGGCAGCGCCATCAGGACGGCGACGCAGACCTCCTGCGCCAGGTCCTCCACGAAGTGGCGAGCGTCACCCGGGAGCCGTGACAGCCGGGTGCGGCAATAGCGGATCGCGAGGGGGTGCACGAAGGCGAGCAGGTCGTGCGTGGCCTGCTCGTCACCCTCCACCGCGCGGCGTACGAGCGCGCTGACGCCTCCGGCACTGCCGCCGACGGCGGCGCCGGTGGGGCCTGTGGCCGCAGGGGACCCCAGGGCCTCGTCGTCGCGCATCCGTCCATGGTGCCTTGGCGCCGGAGCATCCGCGGCACCGTGGCCCTTGTTGTGCGTCGAAGCGTTATGAGCGGGTGCGCCGGAACTCTTCATCTGCGCCCTCCCCTCCCGCTCGGCCGAATAGTCCCCGAGAGACTCCACACCCTCAAGGATGCGGCATCGCGCACGAAGCGAGACGTCCCCCGGATTGTGCCCCGCCAACCCCCGGGTGCGCACCGGGTACGGCGGGACGGGGCTACCGCGACGAGAAGAGGCGCCGGGAGGCACCGGGCGACGGCAAGAGCGGCGCGCCGCCCCGTCCACCGGTGGCGGACGGGACCGCTCTCGACGATCCGCGGTCTGCGGCGGACCGGGCCGGGCCCGGCCACGGCCGGGTCAGCGGACGAGACCCCAGCGGAAGCCGAGCGCCACGGCGTGCGCGCGGTCCGAGGCGCCGAGCTTCTTGAACAGCCGGCGCGCGTGCGTCTTGACCGTGTCCTCCGAGAGGAAGAGCTCGCGCCCGATCTCCGCGTTGGACCGGCCGTGGCTCATGCCCTCCAGCACCTGGATCTCGCGCGCGGTGAGGGTGGGCGCGGCGCCCATCTCGGCGGAGCGGAGCCGGCGGGGGGCCAGTCGCCAGGTCGGGTCGGCGAGGGCCTGGGTGACCGTGGCCCGCAGTTCGGCGCGCGAGGCGTCCTTGTGCAGGTAGCCGCGGGCGCCGGCGGCGACCGCGAGGGCCACGCCGTCCAGGTCCTCGGCGACCGTCAGCATGATGATGCGGGCGCCGGGGTCGGCCGAGAGGAGGCGGCGGACCGTCTCCACACCGCCGAGCCCGGGCATCCGTACATCCATCAGGATCAGGTCGGAGCGGTCGGCGCCCCAGCGGCGGAGGACTTCCTCGCCGTTGGCAGCCGTCGTCACACGCTCGACGCCGGGCACGGTGGCAACCGCGCGACGGAGCGCCTCTCGGGCAAGCGGGGAGTCGTCGCAGACGAGGACGGATGTCATGACCGCCCTCCGCAGCTGCTGATGCGCGTCACCTTGAGCCTCCAGGCTGGTACGTATCGTCACCTGTGCGGTCGATGCCCCCGGACATCTGTCCGAGAAGTCGTTGGTTCAACCGCCTTCGCACTCTCAACGATGGTCACTCGAAAGAGTTACGGGTCGGACGGACACCTTCGGCACTCTACGTGAGGAAGCGATCACAACGGCGGAGGCGCACGCAGCCTGTCCTCCATCTGGAGCTATGCCCTATTTGGCGGCTTTCCTTCCGTTTGGCACGTGTCTGAGGCTAGATTCCCAATGAGTCATATTTACATCTACTCCGACAGTAGGTGTGGAGACCCTTGGAGACATGGACCCGTATCCGCCTCAGTACCGGCACCAAGAGGACTACCAATGGCAGATTTCTCCCGCCTCCCCGGACCGAACGCCGACCTCTGGGACTGGCAGCTGCTAGCCGCCTGCCGCGGGGTCGACAGCTCCCTCTTCTTCCACCCGGAAGGCGAGCGGGGCGCGGCCAGGAGCGCGCGCGAGGCCTCGGCTAAAGAGGTCTGCATGCGATGCCCGGTTCGTTCGGAATGCGCCGCGCACGCACTCGCCGTCCGTGAGCCCTACGGGGTGTGGGGCGGCCTCACCGAGGACGAACGCGAGGAACTGATGGGCCGCGCCCGGCACCGACTCATCCCCGCGTCGAGTGCGATCGGACCGACCGCGCCGCACTGAGAGCCGACGAAACGACGGAAGGAACGTTTCCTCCGCACCACTTGCACGCCCGGGCGTGTCGCCGCCCGCTCCAGGTTTCACGCGTTCGGCCGTACGCGCACCCCGCGCGTACGGTCAGCGCGCGGCCGCCCGCTCCAGCTCGGCCAGGGTCGCGGCCACGGCCGGCACCCGGGCCAGGTCGGGCAGGGTCAGCGCCACGACCTCCCGCTCGACGGCCGGCTCCACGACGAGCGTGCTGACGCCCTTGGCCCGTACGGACTCCACCGCGAGCTCCGGCAGCACCGCGACGCCCAGCCCCGCGCCCACCAGGCCGACCACCGCCGGGTAGTCGTCGGTGGCGAAGTCGATGCGCGGGGTGAAGCCCGCGTCCTCGCACACCTCCACCAGATGGCGGCGGCAGCGCGGGCAGCCCGCGATCCAGGGCTCGTCCGCCAGTTCCGCCATGCCCACGCGCTCCGCCCCGGCCAGCGCGTGTCCCTCCGGGACCAGCCCCACGAGCCGGTCGGTCAGCAGCGGCCGCACCACGAGGTCCTCCCACTCGGCCGCCGACCCGGCCGCCCCGCCGTAGCGGAAGGCCAGTGCCAGATCACAGTCGCCCTCGCGCAGCATCTCCACCGACCGCGGCGGCTCGGCCTCGACCAGCGAGATACGGGTGCCCGGGTGCTCGGCACGCATCGCCGCGAGCGCGGTCGGCACCAGGGTGGAGCTGCCGCTGGGGAAGGACACGAGCCGCACCCGGCCGGCGCGCAGCCCGGCGATGGCCGCGACCTCCTCCTCGGCGGCCGTCAGCCCGGCCAGGATCCCGGCGGCGTGCCGCACCAGGGCCTCGCCCGCCTGCGTCAGCCGCATCTCGCGGCCGGTGCGGATGAGCAGCGGGGTGCCGGCCGACTGTTCCAGCGCCTTCATCTGCTGGGAGACGGCGGGCTGGGTGCAGCCGAGTTCGCGCGCGGCGGCGGAGAAGGACCCGGTCCCGGCGACGGCGCGCAGTACCCGGAGATGACGTGCCTCGATCACCCTTCGAGCATAAGCCCCTCTTTCATCGCTGCGCGAATACCCCCGTGACGCTTTGGGGCCGCGCGGTTAGCCTGTGCTCATGGGCCCCATGCATCTGATCTCCGTGAACGTCGGCACCGCCACGCCTTCCGAGCACACCGACGCGGAGAGCGGGGTGACGGGCATCGGCAAGCGTCCCGTCCCCGGGCCGGTCCGCGTCTTCGCCCCCGGCGACAAGGCCACCGGCCTGGGCAGCGGTCTGGAGGGCGACGCCATCTGCAACCGCCGCCACCACGGCGGCGACCACCAGGCCGTCTACGCGTACGCCCGCGAGGACCTCGACCTGTGGGAGCAGGAGCTGGGCCGCGAGCTGCCCGGCGGGCTCTTCGGCGAGAACTTCACGACCTCCGGCATCGACCTGAACGCCGCACGGCTCGGCGACCGCTGGCGGGTCGGCGCGGACCTCGTCCTGGAAGTGGCCTCGGCGCGCATCCCGTGCCGCACCTTCCAGGGGGCGCTGGGCGAGGCGGGCTGGGTGAAGCGGTTCACCCGGGAGGCCCGGCCGGGCGCGTACCTGCGGGTGATCCAGGAGGGCTCGGTCTCCCCCGGCGACTCCATCGAGATCATCCACCGGCCGGACCACGACGTGACGGTGCAGCTGTGGTTCCGCGCCTTCACCACCGAGCGCACCCTGCTGCCGCGCACCCTCGCCGCGGGCGCGGCGATGGAGCCGGAGGCGCACGAGACCGTCCGCCAGTACGTGGAGAAGTACGGGGCCGGGGCCGGGGCGCGTTAGCGCTGTCGTCCGGGGCGGCTAGGTTGCGCCTATGACGACTGCGCTGATTACGGGATCCACGGCGGGCATCGGCGCCGCCTTCGCACGCAAACTCGCCGCCCAGGGCCACAACCTGGTGCTGGTCGCACGCGACACGAAGCGGCTCGGCGAGCAGGCCACCGAGCTGCACGACCGGCACGGCATCGAGGCCGAGGCACTGGCCGCCGACCTCTCCACCGAGGCGGGCATCGCGGCGGTCGAGAAGCGCCTCGGCGACCGCACGCACCCCGTGGACCTGCTGGTCAACAACGCCGGCTTCGGCAACAAGGGCCGCTACCTCGAGGTCTCCATGGCCGACGAGCTGACCATGCTGAAGGTGCACGTCGAGGCGGTGCTGCGGCTGACCTCGGCGGCCTCGGAGTCGATGCGCTCGCGCGGCCGCGGCGGCGTGATCAACGTGGCCTCGGTGGCCGCCTTCGTACCCCGGGGTACGTACGGGGCCAGCAAGGCCTGGGTCGTGCAGTTCACCCAGGGTGCGGCGCGGGACATGGCGGGGTCCGGGGTCCGGCTGATGGCCCTGTGCCCCGGCTTCGTACGGACGGAGTTCCACCAGCGCGCCGGCATGGGCACGGACAACATCCCCGGCTGGATGTGGCTGGACGCCGACAAGCTGGTGGCGGCGGCCCTGGCCGACCTGGCGCGCGGTAAGACGGTGTCGATCCCGGACCCGCGGTACAAGGCCCTGATGGGCGTGGTGAAGCTGACCCCGCGCGGGCTGCTGGGCGGGGTGTCCTCGCGCACGGGCCGCAAGTACGGGCCGCAGTAGCGTTCGTGACCCGCCGGTAAGGCCCTGACGGGGCCCCACCGAAGCCGCCAAACGGGCCAAATCTCCCTAAAATGGACATGTTCCCATCTCCAGCGGGAGGCGACGCGATGACATTCGTACAAGTGATCGATTATGAAACCACGCGGTTCGATGAGATGAACGCGCTCATAGACCGCTGGGCGGAACAGAGCAGCGGCAGGCGCACCGCCACGCACACGATGATCGGCCAGGACCGCGAGGCCCGGAACCACTACGTGGACATGGTGGAATTCTCCTCGTACGAGGAGGCGATGAAGAACTCTCAGCTGCCCGAGACGGACCGCATGTTCCAGGAGATGGTGGCCCTCTGCGAGGGAATGCCGACGTTCATGAACCTCGACGTGGTCCGCGACGAGCACCTCAACAAACAGCTCTGCAACCGGGTGTTCCAGGAAGCCGCCATGGCCGGCGACATGAGCGTCCTCGACGAGTGCTTCGCGACGAACTACATCGACCACGACGCCAGCAAGGAGGAGCCCACCGTCGTCGGGCGCGAGGGCATGCGCTCCGACATGGAGATGTGGCGCGCGAGCTTCGACATGACCTTCGAGCCGGTGGCCCAGGTGGCCGAGGGCGACATGGTCACGACGGTGTGGAACTGGCGCGGCACCCACAAGGGCGAGTTCATGGGGGTCGCACCGACCGGCAAGACGTACGAGATGTCCGGGACCACGACCTTCCGGTGCGCGAACGGAGAGATCATCGAGGGCTGGTGGCACTACAACCCCGGGGCCCTGCAACGCCAGATGGGCGGGACCGGAATGCCCTACGGAACCTGAGACCCGAACACGGGGAAGGCCCCGCTCCGCGACTGCGGAACGGGGCCTTCGACGTGGAACGCGATCAGTGGCTGTGGCCGTGACCGTGGCCGTGACCGGCGTCGCCCTCGTCCTCCGCCGGCTTCTCGACGACCAGGGTCTCGGTCGTGAGCAGCAGGGAGGCGATGGAGGCGGCGTTCTCCAGCGCGGAACGGGTGACCTTCACCGGGTCGATGACGCCGGCCTTGACCAGGTCGCCGTACTCGCCGGTGGCGGCGTTGAAGCCCTGGCCCTTGTCGAGCTCGGAGACCTTCGAGGTGATGACGTAGCCCTCGAGGCCCGCGTTCTCGGCGATCCAGCGCAGCGGCTCGACGGCGGCGCGGCGCACGACCGCGACACCGGTGGCCTCGTCGCCCGACAGGCCGAGGTTGCCCTCGAGGACCTTGACGGCGTGGACGAGCGCGGAGCCACCGCCGGAGACGATGCCCTCCTCGACCGCGGCGCGGGTCGCGGAGATGGCGTCCTCGAGACGGTGCTTCTTCTCCTTGAGCTCCACCTCGGTGGCGGCGCCGACCTTGATGACGCAGACGCCGCCGGCGAGCTTCGCCAGGCGCTCCTGCAGCTTCTCGCGGTCCCAGTCCGAGTCCGTGGCCTCGATCTCGGCCTTGATCTGGTTCACGCGGCCGAGGACCTCGTCGGAGCTGCCCGCGCCGTCGACGATGGTGGTGTCGTCCTTGGAGATGGTCACGCGGCGGGCGGAGCCCAGCACGTCCAGACCGGCCTGGTCGAGCTTGAGACCGACCTCCTCGGCGATGACGGTGGCACCGGTGAGGGTGGCCATGTCCTGCAGCATCGCCTTGCGACGGTCACCGAAGCCCGGGGCCTTGACGGCCACCGCGTTGAAGGTGCCGCGGATCTTGTTGACGACGAGGGTGGAGAGCGCCTCGCCCTCGACGTCCTCGGCGATGATCAGCAGCGGCTTGGAGCCACCGGCCTGGATGACCTTCTCCAGCAGCGGCAGGAGGTCCTGGATCGAGGAGATCTTGCCCTGGTTGATCAGGATGTACGGGTCGTCGAGGACGGCCTCCATACGCTCCTGGTCGGAGACCATGTACGGGGAGAGGTAGCCCTTGTCGAAGGCCATGCCCTCGGTGAACTCCAGCTCCAGGCCGAAGGTGTTGGACTCCTCGACGGTGATGACACCGTCCTTGCCGACCTTGTCCATCGCCTCGGCGATGAGCTCGCCGACCTGGGCGTCCTGCGCGGAGAGCGCGGCCACGGCGGCGATGTCGGACTTGTCCTCGATCGGGCGGGCGGTCGCGAGGAGGTCCTCGGACACGGCCTTGACCGCGGCGTCGATGCCCTTCTTCAGGGCGGCCGGGGAAGCGCCGGCGGCGACGTTGCGCAGACCCTCGCGGACCAGCGCCTGGGCCAGCACGGTGGCGGTGGTGGTGCCGTCACCCGCGATGTCGTTGGTCTTGGTCGCCACCTCCTTCACGAGCTGCGCGCCCAGGTTCTCGTACGGGTCGTCCAGCTCGACCTCGCGGGCGATGGTGACACCGTCGTTGGTGATGGTGGGGGCGCCGAACTTCTTGTCGATGACGACGTTGCGGCCCTTGGGGCCGATCGTCACCTTGACCGTGTCGGCAAGCTTGTTGACGCCGCGCTCGAGGGCGCGACGGGCGTCCTCGTCGAACTTCAGGATCTTCGCCATGGGAGCGGTTCAGCCCTCTCGAAAACTCGGTTTAACGGGCTGCGCCCCTCGCCGCCCGGCAATCAGCGGGGTGACCAGGGGCGCAGCTCAAAGCAGTGCTGTGAAGCGAAATTACTTCTCGACGATCGCGAGCACGTCGCGAGCCGAGAGGACGAGGTACTCCTCGCCGCTGTACTTCACTTCGGTGCCGCCGTACTTGCTGTACAGCACGATGTCGCCAACGGTGACGTCCAGCGGGAGACGCTGGCCGTCCTCGAAGCGACCCGGACCGACCGCGAGGACGACGCCCTCCTGGGGCTTCTCCTTCGCGGTGTCCGGGATGACCAGGCCGGAGGCCGTGGTCTGCTCGGCGTCGAGCGGCTGGACCACAATGCGGTCCTCAAGCGGCTTGATGGCAACCTTGGAGCTGGCGGTCGTCACTGTCCGACCTCCCCCTTCGGAGATCCGGGGTTAACTGTCTGAGGTGGCGACCAGGTCGATCCGTCGTCGCGGGTGCCGGACCTGCCTGTCGCTGTGTTGGCACTCACCGGGGGTGAGTGCCAGGTGCGAGACTATTCCGGCGATTAGCACTCGGTCAAGCGGAGTGCCAATTCTCGGCCGCGGTGTCCTGTCCGGGTCCGCTGCCGACCGGCTCCCGCCGAGGGTGGCCACGGTTCCTGCGGGGCGGTGATGTGCGGTGTGGGGGGGCGCCCCGGCGGAGCGTCTCCTCGGCTCGGCGCGTGCGGCCTTGCGGTGGGCAGACGGGCTGGGTTGCGCGCTCGTCCTGCGGGGACACTCCGCCGTGCCCCCACCCCACGCCACGGCTCCGCCCGAACAACACCCCGGCCGTACGAAGCGGCAGCAGGCATCCCCCGCGGGCGCGACGAAGGAGCTCAACTCCGCCGGGACCTTCACCGAGCCGGTGAAGCTGATCAAGCTGATCAAGCTGATCGGCGCAGCGAAACAGGACGTGGCCACCGACCAGGAGTGGGACCTGCTGTCGTTCGCGAAGCAGGCGAAGAACCTGTCCGGCGGCAGGGTGCGGTCACGACACTTCCCGCGGAGCGCTTCGGACGGAACCTCGGGGAGGACATCAACGTCGTAGATGATATGAAGATAAAGCGCCTCATTGCAGAGCAGATCGGACCCAAGGCTTCCGCAAGCCCCGGCGCACCGAGCGTCTCGGCCGGCGCGCCCGGCGCGCCCGGCGCCACGCCGGGGGCGCGTGAGGCGTCACCCCCGCCCTCCTCCCCGCCCTCCCCGTCCGCCCTCCAGGACGGTGGCGGCATCCCGTGCGTGGACTGAGGCCCCTGACGACGGCGGGCGCCCGCCGTCGCACCGAGGCGCTGCTCCTCGCCTTCGTCATCGCCATCGCCGTCTTCGGGCACGCCGCCGCGGGCCTCGCGATGAACGGCGAGCTCCCGCCCAACCTCGCCTACTTCGCCATCAGCATGACGCTGCTGTCACTGGTGGGGCACCTGGGCGTGCGCCGCTTCGCGGCCTACGCGGACCCGCTGGTCTTCCCGCTGGCCATGCTGCTGACCGGGCTGGGGCTCGTACTGATCCACCGGCTCGACCAGGGCTACATCGAGCGGTACAACTCGGACGCGAACGCCCCTGGCCAGCTGCTGTGGACGGTGGTCGGCGTCGCCGCCTGCATCGCGGTACTGGCCCTGCTGCGCGACCACCGGCTGCTCCAGCGGTTCATCTACATCACGATGGCGGTCGCGCTGGTGCTGCTGATCGCCCCGGCGTTCTTCGGCGCGGACACGTACGGCGCCAAGAGGTGGATCATCCTCTTCGGGTTCTCGATCCAGCCCGGCGAATTCGTGAAGATCATGATCGCGATCTTCTTCGCCGGCTACCTGGTCGTCCACCGGGACTCCCTCGCCCTGACCGGCCGGAAGTTCCTCGGCATGCGGCTGCCTCCGATGCGCCAGCTCGGACCCATCATCACCGTGTGGATCCTCTCGATGCTGGTGCTGGTCTTCGAGCGCGACCTGGGAACGTCGCTGATCTTCTTCGGCGTCTTCGTGGTGATGCTGTACGTCGCCACCGAGCGCACCAGCTGGATCGTGTGCGGCGTCCTCATGGCCTCGGCGGGCGCCTTCGTGGTCGGCTCGACGGAGCCGCACGTCAAGGCGCGCGTGGCGGCCTGGCTGAACCCGCTCTCCGTCTACTGGGACACCCCTCCCCCGGGCGTCACCTCGGACCAGTCGGCGCAGGCGCTGTTCAGCTTCGGTACGGGCGGCATCTCCGGGACCGGCCTCGGGCTGGGGCACCCCGAACTGATCAAGTTCGCCGGCCGCAGCGACTTCATCCTCACGACGGTGGGCGAGGAGCTCGGCCTGGCCGGGGTCATGGCCGTCCTGATCCTCTACGCGCTCCTCGTGCAGCGCGGGCTCCGGATGGCGCTCGGCGCCCGCGACCCCTTCGGCAAACTGCTGGCGGTGGGCCTGGCCTCGGCACTGGCGCTCCAGGTCTTCGTGGTCGCCGGAGGCGTCACGGGCCTGATCCCCCTGACGGGCAAGGCCCTGCCCTTCCTGGCGAAGGGCGGCTCGTCCCTCCTGGCCAACTGGGTCATGATCGCCCTCCTCCTCCGCATCAGCGACAGCGCGGAACGCCAACGCGAGGCGGACACCCGAGGCCCGGCAGAAACCACGATCACCCCGGCGGTACGGGCGTAGGGGCGAGGGGGCGGGGG